>DEDL01000024.1:76076-97771 GCA_002349525.1 Lachnoclostridium sp. UBA2905 | reverse complement strand
TAATACTTTCGTTGAAGTTGTAGTATAATTAATGTATACTTAACTAAATGAATAATAAAAAATGTATTAAGATTATATTCTGGATATCAGAGAAAGGAATTAATTATGAAATTATTAATAGCATCAGATATACATGGTTCAGATTATTATTGTCAAAAGCTTCTTGAGGCTTTTGATGAAGAAAAGGCAGATAAACTTCTGCTTCTTGGGGATATATTATATCATGGTCCCCGCAATAATATTCCAGATGAATATGGTCCTAAAAGAGTGATAGAGCTTTTGAATGAAAGAAAGGACAGGATAATGTGTGTCAGAGGCAATTGTGATGCTGAGGTTGATCAGATGGTACTTGAATTTCCTATTATGGCAGATTANNAATTCTTCTTGAGCTTGATGGGGTAACAGCATTTGCAACACATGGACATCATTACAATGAGAGAAACCTTCCGCCAATAGGAATGGGTGAGATACTTCTTAATGGACATACACATGTTCCTAAATGTGTAGAGCATGAAGGATATGTGTATATGAATCCGGGCTCAGTCACCCTGCCAAAAGAAAATTCGTGGCATGGATATATAATATACGAAAACCATATATTTACATGGAAAGATTTTGATGGTAATATAAGGTATGAATACAAAAATGCATAAATAATCATGTTTTTGCACAAAATGACATTCAAAATTTAAAAAAACATAAAAAGACTGGCTATTTTCTATAAAAAATGATAAAATAGAATATGTTATAATTGCTAAGGGAAATAGCAGAAAATATGAAAGTAAAGGAAGATGTTTATGGCGGAACTTCTAATTAATAAAAGCGAAAGATATATGTTTAAGGAAGGTACCTGGACTGAATGCTATACAAAGATGGGTGCACATCCTGATGTGGTTGAAGGCATTAAGGGATATAGATTTACAGTTTGGGCACCTGGTGTTAAGAGTGTTCATGTTATTGGCGAATTCAATGAATGGAACGAGATTAGCCATAGCATGGAGCCAGACGAGACAGAAGAGATATGGACTCTTTTTGTTCCGGGCATAGAAGATGGAGAAGAATACAAATATTTGATTGAAACATATCAGGGGGAACTGATCTATAAGGCAGATCCTTATGCATTTTATGCAGAAAAAAGACCAGGAACTGCATCTAAAACTTATAATATAGAAGGTTATCCATGGAAAGATGGCAGATGGATGTCCTCAAGGAAAAGAAGAGGTTTTTTTAATAAACCTCTTAATATTTATGAGGTAAGTCTTGGCTCCTGGAGACGTCATGAAGATGGAAGCTATTATTCTTATAATGATCTCTCAGATGAATTAATTGAATACGTGGTAGAGATGGGATATACCCATATCGAGATAATGCCGGTTATGGAGCATCCTTTTGATGGTTCCTGGGGATATCAGATCACAGGATATTTCGCTCCTACATCAAGATACGGTGAGCCAAAGGATTTCATGAGATTTATTGAAAAGGCTCATAAGGCCGGAATTGGTGTAATAGTTGATTGGGTACCGGGTCATTTTTGCAGAGATTCCCATGGACTTGGAAGATTTAATGGGGATAAGCTATACGAGGAGAAGGAGCATTTGCAGTGGGGAACATACACCTTTAATTTTGGAAAGGGTGAAGTAAGGAGTTTCCTCATTTCCAATGTTATGTACTGGATAGAGAAGTATCATGTTGATGGAATACGTGTGGATGGAGTCAGCAGTATTCTATATATGAACTTTGGAATAGAAGATGAAAAGGATAAAAAGTATAATCCTGATGGAACTGAGGGGGATCTTAAGGCAATAGATTTCTTACAGAAAATGAATTCATATGTTGGAAGCATTTATTCAGATGTAATGCTTATAGCAGAGGAAAGTACAGCCTGGCCTTTGGTTACAAGACCACCAGAGAGTGGCGGACTTGGATTCCATTATAAGTGGGATATGGGCTGGATGAATGATACACTTAATTATTTTAAAACAGATTTCCCATATAAGTCTTATAATCATAACCTTATAACTTTTTCAATGATGTATGCTTATAACGAGAATTTCATATTGCCACTGTCACATGATGAGGTTGTTCATGGTAAGTGTTCACTTATAGGCAAAATGCCTGGTGATTACTGGAGACAGTTTGCAGGGGTGCGTGCACTGGCTATGTATCAGATATGTCACCCGGGTGCAAAGCTTAATTTTATGGGCAATGAGATAGCTCAGTTTATTGAGTGGAGATATTATGAAGGACTTGAGTGGTTTTTAACTGAAAAGTATGATACTCACAGAAAGCATCAGAAGTTCATACAGGCTCTTAATAATGTATATAAGGAATACAAGGCATTATGGATTAAGGATATGTCCTGGGAGGGCTTTGAATGGATTGATGCAGACAATAAGGAACAGAATGTCATTTCATTTATAAGACATGGCAAGAGTCCAATAGACGATTTAATAGTAGTACTCAATTTTTCATGTCAGTCATATAATGATTATCGTATTGGCATTCCTAAAAAGGGAACGTATTATGAAGTATTTAATTCAGATGATACGGAGTATGGCGGTTCCGGAGTTGTTAACAGTGAAGATATTGAAAGCGAAAAGCTTTCATGGCATGGAAAAGACAATTCAATTTCATTTAATATGGGTGCAATTGGAGGTGTTATCTTCAAGCGCCGAGGAAGGAAGAAAAAAACTGAAACTAAGTGATGAATTAGGAGGTCAAAAACATGACAGAAAGTAAGATTTTCAAAGACAAAGAAGAATTCAAGAAAAGATATCTTGAACTCTTTGGTGAGGAACTTGGTAAAAAATTTGAAGACTGCAATGCAAAAGAAAGATATGCTATTCTTGCAAAGCTTGTTGCTTCAGAAGCAAAAGAGATTAGAGGAGAGTGCAGCCATAAAGCAGCTAAGGAATCCCAGAAGAAGGTTTATTATTTTTCGATGGAATTTCTTATTGGAAAGCTTCTTGAGAATTATCTGATTAATTTTCAGATAACTGATATTGTCAGGGATGGTCTTGCTGATCTTGGTGAAGATCTTGACAATATTTTTGCACAGGAAAGAGATCCGGGTCTTGGAAATGGTGGACTTGGAAGACTGGCAGCATGTTTCATTGACTCTCTTGCAAGTCTTGGTTATGCAGGTCATGGTAATGGAATAAGATATCAGTATGGATTATTTAAGCAGGTTATAAAAGAAGGACGTCAGGTTGAGCTTCCTGATAACTGGTTAGAGGATGGTTATCCTTGGGAAACCAAGAAAAAAGAGGATTCAGTATTAGTAAGATTTGGCGGTGAAGTAGTTCGTCATTATGAGAATGATAAGTTCTGGTGTACACAAGAAGGTGGAGAAAGCATAATCGCTGTTCCTTATGATGTACCTGTTGTAGGTTACGGCGGGGAGACTGTTAATACACTTAGATTATGGAGTGCTGAACCTGCTGAAGAGAATTTTGATATGGATGCATTTAACAGAGGAGATTACAGTGGAGCCATGAAGTTCCGTTCTGATGTTGAAGCTATAACAAGTATTCTTTATCCTAATGACAGTAGTGACCCTGGTAAAGTTCTCAGACTTAAACAGGAGTATATGTTTGTATCTGCAGGGATCAACAATATTGTTAAAACATTTAAAAAACAGTATGGATCAGACTGGAAACGTTTCCCTGATCTTGTTGCTATCCATACCAATGATACACATCCTGCACTTTGCGGGCCTGAACTTTTAAGAGTTCTTATTGATGGTGAGGGTCTTGACTGGGATACAGCATGGGATATTACAAAGAGAAGTATCTCTTATACTAACCATACAATATTACCTGAGGCTCTTGAAAAATGGCCTATTGACATGTTTAGAAAACTTCTTCCACGTGTATATGATTTCGTTGAAGAGATTGACAGAAGATATATTGAAAGCTTTCCGCGTAATATTGATAACTGGCAGAAGCTTATTGAGACAACTGCAATATTATGGAATGGTGAAGTTAGAATGGCTAATCTTTCCATCATTTCAGGTCACACAGTTAATGGTGTTGCAGCACTTCATACAGAGATCCTTAAGAACAATGTTCTTCATGATTTCTATGTTCTGAAACCTGATATGTTCCAGAACAAAACCAATGGTATTACACACAGAAGATTCCTTGCTCAGGCTAATCCGGCATATAGCAGGCTTATTACAGAGACAATTGGTGATAAGTGGATGAAGGATGCCAATGAGCTTGAGAAGCTTATGGCCTACAAGGAAGATAAGGCATTTCTTGAAGCAATGGATAAGTGTAAGCTTCAGAATAAGGAACGTCTTGCAAAATACATTATGGATACAAGTGGAATTAAAATTGACTGCAATTCCATCTTTGATATACAGGTTAAGAGATTCCATGCTTATAAGAGACAGCTCTTAAATCTTCTTAAGGTGATGTATCTCTATGACAGACTTATAAATGAGCCTGATTTTGATGTTGTACCTACAACATTTGTATTTGCTGGAAAGGCAGCACAGGGTTATGAATTTGCAAAGGATGTTATAAGACTTGTTAATTCAGTTGCTCATGTTGTTAACAATGATCCAAGAGTCAAAGACAGAATAAAGGTAGCATTTGTTCCAAACTTTGCAGTTTCCAATGCCCAGTATATTTATCCTGCAGCTGATATCAGTGAGCAGATATCAACAGCTGGTATGGAGGCATCAGGAACAGGTAACATGAAGTTCATGATGAATGGCGCAATTACACTTGGAACATTGGATGGAGCTAATGTTGAGATATCACAGCTTGTTGGTGACGACAACATTGAGATATTTGGTCTTCGTTCAGAGAGAATAGACAGATACAGAGCTGAAAAGAATTATTTTGCATGGGATGAATATAATAATGATCCTGTTATTAAGAAGATTATGGATCAGCTTGTGGATGGAACCTATGGTGCCCTGTCAGGTAACTTTAATACTATATTTGACAATGTTCTTCGTAACAATGATGAATTCTTTGTTCTTAAAGATTTCAGAAGCTATGTGGAAGGATGGCATCATCTTGAGCACCTTTATGAGGACAGAAGTGCATGGAACAAAAAGGCACTTCACAATACTGCTAAGTCCGGTTTCTTCTCAAGTGACAGAACTATTCGTCAGTATGCTGAAGAAATATGGAAATTATAAAATGTACTAGGGGGTTTCAATATGAAAAAGAAAGAATGTATTGCGATGCTGCTTGCTGGAGGTCAGGGCAGCAGACTGGGAGCACTTACAAAGAAGGTTGCTAAACCAGCGGTTTCATTTGGTGGTAAATATAAGATAATAGACTTTTCATTATCAAACTGTGCCAATTCAGGGATTGATACAGTGGGAGTTCTTACACAGTATCGTCCATTTATCCTGAATTCCTATATCAGTAGTGGTAAATCCTGGGATTTGAGTGGACGTGAGGGAGGAATATTTATTCTTCCACCATATGCTACTGAGTCTGGCGGACAGTGGTATGCCGGTACTGCAGATTCTGTTTACCAGAATATTGAATTTATGGATATTTATGACTCAGAGTATGTGCTCATTTTGTCAGGAGATCATCTCTACAGCATGAATTATCAGGATATGTTAAGAGAGCATATTAATAATAATGCAGACCTTACAGTATCTGTTATTCCTGTTGAATGGAAAGAGGCTACACGTTTTGGAATCATTACTTCTGATGAAGAAGGAAAGATTGTTAAATTCACTGAAAAGCCAAAAAAACCTGATTCAAATCTTGCATCAATGGGTATATATATATTCAAAAAGAAGGTACTTGTAAAAGCACTTATTGAAGATAGCAAGAACGAAAATTCAAGCCATGACTTTGGTAAAAATATTATTCCAAAGCTTCTTGAAGAAGGAAAGAGGTTATTCTGCTACCAGTTCAATGGATTCTGGAGAGATGTAGGAACTATTCCTGAGTACTATGATACAAACATGAGTTTCTTAAGCCATAATCCACCTTTTGAGCTTGATGAGGTTGAGAGTCAGGTTATGAGTAATTCTAATATATATCCACCACAGTATATAGGTGCTGATTCAAAGCTTTCAAGCTGTATAGTTTCTAATGCCTGCTATGTACTTGGTGAAGCAGTTCATTCTGTATTAAGTACAGGCTGCTATGTAGGAGAAGGCGCATCCGTCAGGGATTCAATTCTCTTGCCAGGTGCAAGAGTTGAGCCTGGAGCAGTTGTCAGAAGAGCAATTCTTGGTGACAACTGTGTTATTGAAAGTGGTGTGGTTATTGGAAGCGAGGATCCAGAAGATGAGATTACTGTTATTGGCAACAACAGGGTTATGAAGGCGAAATAGGGGGGTGCAGAAACTATGGATAAAATTGTTGGACTTATCACAACAAATTACGGCATTAAAGAAATGGATCTCATTGCCGGTGAGAGAACATTATCAAGTCTTCCATATGGAAGCAGATACAGAATTATAGATTTTCCATTATCAAACATGGTTAATTCAGGTATTAATACAGTAGGTATTATTACACCATACAAGTACAGATCTATTATTGACCATATTGGTACAGGAAGTGAATGGTCATTAGACAGAAAACGTGGAGGATTATTCATTCTTCCAGGTTCAATCTTTGGTGTAAGTAATTCAGAATCACGTTTTATGATAAGGGATTTTGAACTGAATATTACATATCTTCACAGATCACCTGCACCATATGTTCTTGTTACAGCAGGAAGCGTTGTATCCAATATGGATTACACAGGCTTATATGAGGCTCATAAGAAGAGCGGTGCTGATATTACCATGGTATATAATATTGCCAAAGAGGATGATGAGTATCTTTGCAAAATTGATGATACAGACGGAAAGGTTAACAAGGTTTCAGTCGGTGTTAAAGAGGGTGACAAGGAGTTCCTTGACTGCTTCATCATTAACCGAGAAAAACTTCTTGATATAGTTGAATGGTATCAGGCAGTTAACTTTAAGGACTTATTTGATGCCATTGAGGATGAATATGATAAAATTGATGTAAGATTATATGAATTCGCTGGTTATTATGGAAATGTATTCAGTGTTAAAAAGTATTTCAGAAGCTGTATGGATCCACTGAATCTTGATATTAACAGAGAGATATTTAATCCGGATATGCCTGTTCTTACAAAGGGACATGATACAGCTCCTACAAAGTATAATGAAGGCTGTAAGGTTAAAAACAGTCTTATACCTGCAGGCTGTACTATCAGCGGAACAGTAGAAGACAGTGTTTTATTCAGAAATGTAGTAGTTGAAGAAGGCGCAGTTATTAAAAATAGTATCATAATGCAGAAGTGTGTTATTAAGGCAGGCGCTGTAGTTGAGAATGCAATAATTGATATGAAGAATGTGATTCAGGAGGGAATAGTAGTAAAAGGCTCCAAGGAATCAATTTATTTCAAAGAAAAGAACGATAAGTGGGATTAACTTATCGTTATATGGAGGATTAGAAAATGAAAGAAAAATTGCAGGTGCTGTTTGCTGCTTTTGAGGCAGTACCATTTATGAAAACAGGAGGATTAGGAGATGTTGCAGGTTCACTTCCAAAGGCACTTTTAGCCAAGGGAGTTGATGTTAGAGTAATAATTCCTAAATTTAAGACAATACCTGAGGAATATAAGAGTAAGTTTACTCACGTTACGGATTTTTATCTTCCACTTGGATGGAGAAATGCGTATTGTGGTATAGAACAGCTTGTGCATGATGGAGTTACCTATTATTTTGTGGATAATGAGTCATATTTTTACAGAGATAATGCGTATGGATATTTTGATGATGGTGAAAGAATTGCTTATTTTTCAAAAGCCATAGTTGAATGTATTCAGTATCTCCCTGATTTTAAGTGTGACATTATTCATTGTAATGACTGGCATACAGCACTTGCACCTGTATTTTTAAGAGAGTTCTATAGAGGAATTGATATTTATGACAATATAAAAACTGTATTTACAGTTCACAATCTCAAATTCCAGGGTCAGTTTACGGACATGATCCTTGGAGATATACTTGGTTTATCCCATATAGCTCCTGCAGCTGACCAATTGAGATGTGACAGTACTTCTATCAATTATATGAAGGGTGCACTTTGCTATAGTGACCTTTTATCAACAGTGAGTCCTTCATATGCACATGAGATACAGGAGCCATTCTTTGGTGAACATATGAATGACATTTTCAGTAGAAGAAATAATGTTTTATATGGAATTTTGAATGGAATTAATACAGATTTCTATTCTCCTGAAAAGGATACATTAATTGAAAAGAATTTTGCTAAGAATGATATGGCAGGAAAGGCTGAATGTAAAAAAGCCCTTCAGAATGAACTTGGATTTGAAGAAAATCCTGATATTCCAATTATAACAATGATTGGACGTCTCACAGAACAGAAGGGAATGGACCTTCTTACCAATGTATTTGACGAACTGTTGAATCAGCCTGTTCAGATTGCAATTCTTGGAACAGGAGACTGGCAGTATGAAGAAACTGTAAGATATTTTGCAGGCAAATATCCTGGCAAGCTTGCTGCACTTACAATGTTTGATGAAGCATTGAGTCACAGACTTTATGCTGGTGCAGATATGCTTCTTATGCCTTCACTTTTTGAGCCATGTGGACTTTCACAGATGATAGCAATGCACTATGGTACTCTTCCAATCGTAAGAGAAGTTGGTGGATTGAAGGATAGTGTTAAGCCATATAATCAGTATACAGGTGAGGGAACCGGATTCAGCTTTGCCAACTATAATGCTCATGAGATGCTTTATAAAATAAAAGATGCTATTACACTTTATTATGACAATAAAGAAGCATGGAAGAAGCTTCAGGAACAGGCAATGAGCGAAGATTTCAGTTGGAATAATGCAGCAGAAAGATACATCGAGATGTATGAAAGACTTCATCCTGAAATCCCTGTAGTTGTTGAAGAAGTTGAAGAAAAAGAAGTTGCCAAAGAAAAACCTGTTAAAGAGACAGAAACTGAGATAACAGGTGTTCATAATACAGATATTGAAAAGGAAGCAGCAAAAGAAGAAGCTGATAAAAAAGAAGTGGCTGAAGCAGCAGGTGTTGAAGTTGCAGGTGTTGAAGTTGCAAGTGCTGAAAAAGTAACTGCAAAAAAAGAGGAAACTGAAAAGGAAACAGTTAAAAAGGCAACTACTAAAAAGACAGCTGCTAAAAAAACTGCTACCAGAAAAGCAAGTACTTCTAAGACCACTGCTGCAAAAGCTGTTTCTGAAGCAAAGGAAACAGAAGCAAAGAAAACAGAGACAGAGCCGGTAGAAGCAAAGCAGACTAAAGCAAATAAAACAACAAGAAAATCTGCTGCTAAGAAATCTGAGACTGCTTCAACTGCCACAAAGCAGACTAAAGCAAGAAGTACAAGAGCAAAAAGCACACAGGCAAAAAAGACTGATACAGTTTCTGCAGATGATAAGGATGAATAATAAAATAACAGAAAAAGTATTAGTTAAAAAGGAAGTATTAGTAATATGAAAGCGTATCACAACACAAGAGAAATAGAATACCGTGCACCTTTTGGAGCTCTTAATGCAGGAGACAGGGTAAAACTTACACTCGATTTATGGGATAATGATGGTGCCGGGGTTACACTTAGAATCTGGATTGATGGTGAAGGCGAGAGACTTTATCCAATGGAGTGTGGATATAAGGATGACCATATGAGATTTGTCACAGAACTTGAGACAGATATTAATGGTTTGTACTGGTATAGTTTCCTGATAACAAGATCTGATAACACAACAATGTGGTATGGTGCCATGGAGAATCATACTGGTGGAGAGGGTAACCTTTATTTTACTGAGCCACCATCATTTCAGCTTACGGTAAGCAAAAAAAGAGTTGTACCTGACTGGTATAAAAAAGGAATAGTATATCAGATTTTCCCAGACAGATTTAACAGGGGCGATGATTATAAGCAATTATCAGAATCATTACAGAAGGGACATGAAAATGGACCTGAAAGAAGATTTGTTGAAGACTGGAATGAACCTGTTAGCTATAAAAAGGATGAAAATGGAAGAGTAATCAGATGGGATTTTTATGGTGGAAATCTTAAAGGTATAAAAGACAAGTTTGATTACTTTAAGGATATGGGAATTACTGTATTATATATTAATCCTATATTTGAGGCAGCAAGCAATCATAGGTATGATACTGGCGATTATGAAAAAATTGATCCATTACTTGGTAATGAAGATGATTTCAAATTGTTTTGCCGGGAAGCAAAAAATCATGGTATAAGAATCATTTTGGATGGAGTATTTAATCATACCGGATGTGACAGCAAATATTTTAATAAATATGGCAACTATGATTCAAATGGTGCATGGCAAGGTGACAATTCACCATACAGAGAATGGTTCAGCTTTAAGGAAGATGGGACTTATGATTGCTGGTGGGGAGTTGACGATCTTCCAAGTGTTGTTGAGCAGACTGAAAGCTATAAAAAATATATTTATGACGATGAAGACAGTGTAGTCAGAAAATGGCTGCGTATGGGTGCATCAGGCTGGAGACTTGATGTAGCAGATGAACTTCCTGATGATTTCATTGCTGGAATTAAGTCAGCCATGATAAAGGAAAATGGAGATGATGCACTTTTACTTGGTGAAGTATGGGAAGATGCATCTAACAAAATAAGCTATAGTGAACTTAGAAAATATTTTCTTGGTGATGAGCTTGATGGTGTTATGAATTATCCTTTCAGAGATGGCATACTTGCTTATCTTACCGGAAAAATGAGTGCAGAAAGCTTATGTGAGATATTGTATTCTCTTTATGAGAATTATCCGGAAGAGAATTTTTATGCTTCCCTTAATCTTATAGGAAGTCATGACAGAATGCGAGTAGTAACGAAGCTTGGCGGAGCACCGGATTCATGTACTATGTCTGATGAGGATAAGAAGAATTTCAGGTTGAGTCAGGATAATTTTAATCTTGCCAAGGGACGCATGTGGATTGCAGCACTCTTACAGATGACCATGCCGGGAGTACCATGTATATATTATGGTGATGAGGCAGGAATGCAGGGTTATGAGGATCCCTACAACAGAGGAACCTTCCCTTGGGATAATGTTGACAGTGATATGTTCACAATGTATCAGAATGCAATACGTCTTAGAAAAACACTTGATGTTTTTACGGATGGAGATTTCAAACCATTAAGCTTTGGCAGTGAGGTGTTTGGTTTTGTAAGAGAAACAGAAAGTGAAAAGGCTATTGTTCTTGTCAATAACTCGTTGCAGAATACTAATATGGTGTGGCTTGATTGTGAGTATAAGATGTCAGAGCTTATATCAGGACAGGTTCCTGAATACAAGGATGGAAAAATTGGTGTAAAATTATATCCTCTTGGTTCTGTTGTTTTATATACCAACAAGGGAAATGTTCTTTCAAAACCTTTAGAAGAGGGAAAGGGTGTATTGTGTCATATTACCTCTCTTCCTAATGCTGACGGTTCAGGGCATATTGGAAAGCCTGCTTTTGATTTTGTGGATTATCTGGCTGCAAATGGATATAAATACTGGCAGATGCTTCCTATAAATCCCGTAGACGCATTTGGTTCACCATATGCGGGAGCTTCTGCATTTGCCGGGAATGTCAGACTTCTTGGCAAGAGCGATGAAGAGCTTGAAGAAGAGTATAAGGCCTGGGTTAAGCAATCAGGACGCATAAGAGATAAGGAATTTAAGAAGTTTGTTAAGGATAATGAAGACTGGTTAAGACCTTATGCAATGTATAAGTCTATTAAGGCACTTGGTAGTAAAATGCCTTCTGTGTACAGTGAAAGTCTTTATGTTAATCCAGATTATGCTGACGGTGCTGAGTATTATATGTACAGACAGTATAGTTTTGAAAAAGCATGGAATAAGCTTCATGAATATGCTAATTCAAAGGGAATTTCCATAATAGGTGATATGCCGATGTTTGTTTCTGCAGATTCATCTGATGTGTGGGCTGCACCAGAGAACTTTGCAGTTGATGATAAGCTTGTCATAGAGGAAGAAGCTGGTGTTCCACCGGATTATTTTGCAAAAAATGGTCAGGCATGGGGCAATCCTGTATATAAGTGGGATAGTATGAAAGCAGATGGTTATACATGGTGGCTTAGGAGACTTGAGAGAGCATTCTTCCTGTATGACTACGTAAGACTTGACCACTTCAGGGGATTTGCAGCGTACTGGTCCATTGAAAATGGTAAAAAAGCTATAGAAGGAAGCTGGAAATGGGGTCCGGGAATGGAACTGTTTAGAAAAGCTTACAAAAAGTTTGGACCACTTCCGGTAATTGCTGAGGATCTTGGCCTTATTACACCGGCAGTACGTGCACTTGTTGCAGGCTGTGGTTTTACAGGAACAGATGTTATGCAGTTTTATGATGGAAATCCTTTAGATGGTTATTATCCAAAAGAAAATAAGATTGCATATACCGGAACACATGACAACCAGACAATTTTTGGATGGTGTGAAGACCGCTATCCGGATATGGATGCAAAGCAGACATCAGAAAAGCTGATGCAGATACTTGATGAATGTGATGCAGATGTTAAGATTGTTCCATTACAGGATTTGCTTGGATTAGGGGATGAATCAAGAATGAACATGCCCGGAACCACAGATAGAAACTGGTCATGGCAGGCCAAAAAGCTTCCGGACTGAGGAAACAATTTTACAGAAGCATAAGTGATAATATAAGAAATGAAATGGGAGGATTAAAGACGTATGGGTGATCTCAAATTTGATTATTCATTTAACAAGGGACTGATTGCTAAAGAAGATATTGAAAATATCAAGGACAAGGTGCTTGAATGCAAGCGTCTGTTAGTCAATCATGAATGTGTTGGCAATGAATTTACAGGCTGGGTGGATCTGCCGGTTAATTATGATAAAACAGAATTTAACAGAATAAAAAAGAATGCTGAATATATAAGGAATAACTGTGACGCATTTATTGTTATTGGAATAGGTGGATCTGTTCTTGGTGCAAGATCAGCCATAGAATTTTTAGGACATACATTTCACAATCTTATGCCTGAAGAAAAGAGAAGTATTCCACAGATTTTTTTTGCAGGCTACAATATAAGTCAGATATATCTTACACATTTACTTGAAGCTATTGAAGGTAAAGACATATGTATAAATATTGTAAGTAAGTCCGGTACAACTCTCGAATCAGCAATAACCTTTAGAATACTTAGAGAGTATATGGAGAAAAAGTATGGAAAGAGCGAAGCAGCAAAGAGAATATTTGCTACAACTGATAAGAAGAAGGGTGCTCTTAAGAAGCTTGCTGATGAAGAGGGATATGAAACATTTGTTGTTCCAGATGACATTGGTGGAAGATATTCAGTGTTAAGCGCTGTTGGAATGCTTCCAATTGCAGTAAGTGGTGCCGATATTGACAAAATAATGGAAGGCGCAGCATATATGAGAGAAAGATGTCTGAAGAATGATTATGAAACAAATGATGCAGTAATGTATGCAACAATAAGAAATATCATTCATTCCAAGAAAAAATATATTGAGATAATGGCCAATTATGAGCCTTGCTTCCATTATATAAATGAATGGTGGAAACAGCTGTTTTCTGAAAGTGAAGGAAAGAATCATAAGGGACTTTTTACAGCGTCCTTTGACTTTACTACAGATCTTCATTCTCAGGGACAGTACATTCAGGACGGACCCAGAGTAATGTTTGAAACGGTTCTTATGCTTGAGAATGTTCCTGATGAAGTTGTTATGAAGCATTCAGATAATGACATTGAGGGACTTAATTATCTTGATGGCAAGACACTTGACTACATCAATAAGAAGGCTATGGAAGGAACAAGAAATGCTCATCTTGAAGCAGGAGTTCCTAACCTTCTTATAAGTGTTGGTGGACGCAATGAAAAATCTTTAGGAGAGATGTATTATTTCTTTATGTTTGCCTGTGCCTTAAGTGGTCTGATTCTTGGAATCAATCCATTTGACCAGCCGGGAGTTGAAAGCTACAAGAGAAATATGTTTACACTCCTTGAAAGACCAGGTTACGTTGACAAATAGAATATATTAAATCATTTCTACATATCATATTAAGGGCAGTTATCCTTATGGGAACATGCATTGATTGCTTATCTGCCCTTAACCAAGAAATGAGGTGTAGAAAATGAGAGAGAAAAAAATAATGGATGGTAATATGGCAGCTGCATACGTGTCATATGCATACAGTGATATTTGTGCAATTTATCCAATTACCCCATCGTCACCTATGGCTGAACATATAGATATATTATCTTCCGGTGGCGAAAAAAATATATATGGAAATGTGGTAGAAGTTTCTGAGATGCAGTCCGAGGCAGGTGCTGCAGGTGCTTTACACGGAGCGCTTGCAGCTGGTGCCATAGCGACAACATTTACGTCATCCCAGGGACTTCTTCTTATGCTTCCCAATATATATAAAATTGCCGGCGAGAGACTTCCGGCGGTATTTAATGTTGCAGCCAGGGCAGTTTCTGTCCATGCACTGTCTATATTTGGTGATCATTCAGATATATATGCATGCAGGCAGACCGGTGCTGCTATATTTATGTCTTCCAGTGTTTGCCAGGTGTCAGATCTGACCCCGGTATCTTATATGGCGTCAGTTGAAGCACAGATACCATTCTTAAATTGCTTTGATGGCTTCAGAACATCCCATGAAATGCAAAAGGTTGAATGCTATGATTATGAACAGTTAAAAAAGCTTATTGATATGAAGGCTGTGCAGGCATTTAAAAATAATTCCCTAAATCCTGAAAGGGCATGCATGATGGGGTCTGCACAGAACCCGGATGTATTTTTCCAGTTCAGGGAAACCATAAATGAGGACTACAAAAAAATGCCGGCTATTGTTAAGACCTGTATTAACAGGATAAATGATCTGACAGGCAAAAAATATGGCTTATTTGATTATTATGGAGATGAATCTGCAAAGAAAGTAATAATTGCCATGGGTTCAGTGTGTGAGGTGGCAAGAATTGCCATAGATAAGCTTGCAGAGGAGGGAAAGAAGATGGGCCTTGTGGAGGTACACCTTTACAGACCATTTTCCGTGACAGATTTAATTGATGCAATACCAGATACGGTGGAAAAAATATATGTCCTTGATAGAACGAAGGAGGCTGGCAGCAGTGGAGAACCCTTATATCTTGATGTGACTGCCGCCCTTTATGATTCGCAGTTTAAAAATGTTCCTGTATTTCATGGAAGATATGGTCTGTCATCAAAGGATACAAGTCCTGCCCAGATTATTGCTGTTTATGATAATGATACGAAAAAAGAGTTTACAATAGGAATACGTGATGATGTGACGAATTTGTCCTTAGATATACCGGAATCCTATAGTGGGCTTGCAGATGAAAATTCATATACCTGCAGATTTTATGGACTTGGAGGAGATGGAACAGTAAGTGCCAACAAAAATGCCGTTAAAATAATAGGTAAACACACAGACAGGTATGTTCAGGCATATTTTGATTATGATTCCAAAAAATCAGGTGGACTTACAGTGTCCCATCTGAGATTTTCTGATAGGCAGATAAGAAGCACCTGTCTTGTGAATAAAGCTGATTTTGTGTCCTGTCAGAATCAGACCTATCTTGCAAAGTATGACATGATAAGTGATATAAAAAAGGGCGGAACATTCCTTATAAATTGCAGCCATGATGATAAATGGATCAATAATTCCATACCATTTAAACAACGCATGCATATATTAAAAAATGACATAAAGGTTTATGCAATTGATGGACTGGAAATCGGAAGGAGGACTGGGCTTAACAGTAAAATAAGCACAATACTCCAATGTGCATTTTTTAAAGTGACAGGAATTATACCAATAGAGGAAGCTGTAAAATATATGAAAGAAGCTGCGAAGGCGTCTTATGGGCAAAAGGGTGAAAAAATAGTTAGGATGAACAATGACGCCATAGAGCTTGCAGCAGAAGGTGTGAGAAAAGTTACTATAACAGAAAATAAACAGAGGGAGTTATCTGACGTAACAGATATGCAATCATCTGACACTACAAATAATCCTTTATCTGAAATAAACGATAATAAAAATGACAGAAATATAAGAACATTTCCGGATATAAAATCAAATACAAGTCTTGATTATTATGTAAATGTAATTGAAAAAGAGGTTTTAAGATGCAAGGGCAATGACCTGCCTGTATCAGCATTTATGAATTTTAGCAATGGCGCCCTGCCATCAGGTTCCACTGCCTATGAAAGAAGAAATGTGGCGGTTACGGTGCCAGAGTGGATAAAGGAAAACTGTATCCAGTGCAACAGATGTTCATTTGTATGTCCTCACAGTGTCATAAGACCTGCTGTATTAAATGATGAGGACGTGAGAAGAATGCCTTCAGGAATGGAAGCAGGGGATATGACTGGTCTTCCGGGACATAAGTTTTCAATTGTTATATCTTATGCGGATTGTACAGGATGTGGCTCCTGTGCTGCAGTTTGCCCGGGAATGAAGGGGAAGAAGGCCTTAACTATGGTCGCTACCGGTAATCATGAAGAAAAACAGGAATATTTTGATTTTGCTAAAGGACTTTCGGAAAAAGAGTATGTATATGAAAAATTTGCTGACAATACTGTAAAGGGAAGCCAGTTTAGAAAACCATATATGGAGTTTTCCGGAGCCTGCGCCGGTTGTGGTGAAACTCCTTATGTTAAGCTGCTAACCCAGTTATTTGGAAGGAGAATGTTTATTGCCAATGCCACAGGCTGCTCATCCATATGGGCCAATTCATTTCCAAGTACCGCCTATACAATTGACGAAAATGGATATGGTCCGGCATGGTCCAGTTCACTTTTTGAAGATGGTGCTGAATTTGGCTTTGGAATGTATACAGGATATGAAGCAGTCAGAAGAAGCCTGATAGAAAAAATAATTCAGCTTTATAATGAATGTGGAGAGAAAAAATTAAGTGATGTCTGCAGAAAATGGTGTGATTCTTATGACGATGCCTGCGAAAATGAAAAAGATACAAATTCTCTAATAAATGAACTGGTAAGGATAGACTCATCATTTGAAAATGAATCCGTATCCGGAAAAACAAAAATGATGGCAGAAGAAATACTAAGATTGAGGGAATATCTTACCAAGAAATCTTTTTGGGTGATTGGAGGAGATGGCTTTGCATATGATATAGGATTTGGCGGACTTGACCATGTGCTTGCATCAGGCAGGAATATCAATATTCTTGTTCTTGATACAGAATGCTATTCAAATACAGGTGGTCAGGCATCAAAGGCAACGCCATATGGAGCTTCAGTTAAATTTATGGCGGAGGGAAAGAAGCTCCCTAAAAAGGATCTGGCCGGTATGGCTATGACATACGGTTACGTATATGTTGCCAGTGTGGCAATGGGAGCAGATTTTAATCAGACCATAAAGGTATTTAAAGAAGCTGAAAGCTACCAGGGTCCATCCCTTATTATTGCATATGCGACATGTATTGCCCATGGAATAAGGGCCGGACTGGGTTCCTCCATGCACGAAGAGGAAAAGGCAGTAAGATGTGGACACGTAAAACTTTTTCATTATGATCCCCGCGATAAGAAGGATGGAAATGATGGCTATCATGATGATACTAAAAAGGTTAATATGGATAAAAATGAGTTTTATCAGGGGGAAATACGTTTCGTGAATATGAGTGAAGCAGGTGAAAATAAACAGGAATAATATATATAGGCTTTGGTCTTTTTCGTGTGTGTTGCATCAAATTTATTCATATGTTATAATTTCAGAATATATAACAAAAAATAAGGTGTAATACACTTTCGTGGAATAATCAACTGATTGAAATCAGCTATTGCACCGGTTTGATATTTTTGGTGGTGAATTTATGCTAAGTAAAAAAAAGATTAAGATAATGTTTCTTATGGCTTCATACGAAAAAGGCATTGGGAAGAAAGATCTTGACAGAGTAAAATTTTATAAGAATGACTATATCAGACTTAATATATTAAGGACAGTAGTATATGTAAGTATTGCATATCTTCTGATACTGGGACTTATTGTAATGTATAATATAGAATATGTTGTAAAGAATGCTCTTAGTATTCCCTATACAACCATAGGAATATATGCGGTAACAGGATATGCACTGCTTACTATTTTGTATGTTTTTATTACATTGATAGTATGTTCGGTAAGATATGACCGCTCCAGAAAGCGTGTCAGAAAATATTTTAAGTACCTTAAATATCTTGGTAAGTATTACCAGGATGATGAAAATGATGAGGAGGAACATTAATTATGATGCTTAAGCTTCTTGAATTGAAGGAATATATAAAGCAGATTGGTGATAAGCATGGAGTTTCTGTGAAAATATTTGCAAAACTTATTGCCGCTTTCACAATTTTTTCACTTTTTTGTACTAAATTTGGATACAATGCAAGGCTGAATAATATAGCAGTTACGCTTTTGTTGTCAGTAGTTGCAGCGGTTACACCGGACATGGTATTTGCAATTCTTGTATGTATTGTTTCTCTATTGAATGTGTACCCTGTTTCACTGATACTTGCCATAGTACTTTTGGTTATATATATAATAGTTTATCTTTTATATTTGAGATTTGTACCGACACAGATATTTGTTGTTATTGCAGTGCCGTTTTTGTGCATTATGAACATTCCATATGTTATTCCGCTTCTGTGTGGACTTCTGCTCACACCTGTTACTATGATATCAAGCAGTATCGGGCTTGCAATTTACTATGTTTTTAAAGCAATAAGTGCCACCCAGGGCATGACTGAGGGTGCCAGTATTGCCAATACAGTTAATTTCTTTGGAATGCTTCTTGATAATATAAAAACTAATAAGTTTATGATGTTTTCAATAGTAATTTTTGCTGTTGTAATACTTCTTACATATATTATCAGAAGACAGAAATTTAATCATTCGTCATATGCGGCAATTATAATATCTTCAGTACTTTTGCTTGTAGCATTTGTACTTGCCACATCTCTTATTGAGAATTCAGGAGATGTTTTAAGTGTTGTGGGAGGAGTTATTGTCTCAGCTATTATAGTTGTTATTGTTCAGTTCTTCAGAATATCTCTTGATTATTCTGGAACCAAGAATATACAGTTTGAGGATGATGAGTACTATTATTATGTTAAAGCTGTTCCAAAACTAAGTGTTGCTGCTCCTGACGTGCAGGTTAAAAGGATTCATGCACAGGTACCTTCTAATAGTACTACAAACCTTAAAGAAGCTATTGACAGATTATCAGCAGAAAGCGAAAATCTTGAAAAATCAGTTACGGAGGAAGATCAGTAAATATGAAGTTAATTATTCAATTCGTACAGAAATATCTGATGGGACTTTCATTACCATCACTTACAGTAATTGATATAATTGAAATGCTTATAATTGCCTTTGCCATATACCAGGTAATCATGTGGGTTAAGAATACCAGGGCATGGATGTTAGTTAAAGGTATTATTTTTCTGATCGCTTTTTCCATTATTGCAATAATTCTGCAGATGGATGTTATATTATGGATATTTAAGAATGCCATAAGTGTTGGTATCATTGCTTTGATTATTGTATTCCAGCCGGAACTTAGAAGTGCTCTTGAACAACTTGGAAGGAAGAATGTTTTAAGCAGCATATTTACATTTGATGATAAGGAAGAAGATGTCAAATATACAGACAAAACAATTAATGCAATAGTTCGTGCCTGCACGGAAATGAGCAAGGATAAAACAGGTGCTCTTATTGTTTTAGAGAATGAGATTATGTTGAAAGAAATTGAAAAAACTGGTATTCCAATTGATGCGGCAATATCAAGTCAGCTTCTTATTAACATATTCGAGCATAATACGCCACTGCATGATGGTGCAGTCATTATAAGAGATAACAGGGTGTTGTCTGCAACATGTTATCTTCCTATGTCAGATAACCTTGAACTTAGTAAGGAGCTTGGTACAAGACATAGGGCTGCTGTAGGGCTTAGTGAAGAGTCTGACAGCCTTATAATTGTTGTATCCGAAGAAACTGGAAGCATATCCCTTGCCCAGGATGGTGTACTTACAAGAAATGTTGAACCAGATACTATTAGGCAGCGGGCTTATCAGATAATGGGTAAAGATGAAAATGAATCTACTCAAAAGCGAGGATTCCTTCATAAGAGAGACTGGAGGATGAAAAAGAATGAAAAGTAGAACAAATATTAAGGAATTATTTAACAGAGTTATTCTTAATAATGTATGGTATAAATTGTTGTCTCTTGTTGTAGCTGTTATGATATGGCTTATTGTAATTAATATAGCAGATCCAGTTACCACTAAAACATTTAACGGGCTTCAGGTTAATATTTTAAACCAGTCTGCCATATCATCAATAAATCAGGTGTATGAAGTGGTAGAGGGTTCAACAGTTGATTTTACAGTTGAAGGAAAGGCAAGTGCAGTTAAGAATCTTAAGACATCAGATTTTACTGCTTATGCAGATCTTTCTCAGTTGTCACCTGTTTATGCCACACAGATTGTTGTTAAGTGTGAGAAGAATGAGGATATTGAAATCAATACCAACAACAAAATGTTAAGAGTAAAGCTTGAAAACATAGCCACTAAGAATGTTCAGGTTACAGTTGATACCATTGGAGAAGTTGCTGATGGCTATTATGTAGGTGATTATGAAGTAAAACCAAACATGGTAACTGTAAGTGGTGGAGAATCAAAGATAAAAAGAATTGATTCAGTTAAAGTAAGTGTTAATGTTGACGGTGCCAAGAAGAGTTTTAGTGATTCATATGAACCTGTGGCATATGATGAAGATGGGAAGATAATTGACAGTACTAACTTTACTTATATGAATAACGGTACAATTATAGACAGTGTAAAGGTTGATATGACTGTTTATAAGACAAAAGAGATACCGGTTATTGTGAATGTTGAGGGTACACCTAATTCAGAATATGTTTATAATGGTGGATTTGAATTCACACCTCAGACAGTTAATATCGGAGGAAATGGAAGACTCTTAAAGAAGGTTAATTCTGTTACAATACCTGTTGATATTGACAATGCGGCAGGAACCTTTGAATCCAATGTTGATATTGATGATTATCTGCCTGAAGGAGTACGCTGCGTAGGAACAAACAGTGTAGTATCAATTCGCGTGTTCCTTGAAAAGATTGTTACAAAGATTATTAATTTTTCAGCTACTGATGTTAATTTGAAAAATCTTGGTGATGAATACATTTGTGATATTAAAAGTGATTCNNAACGCCTTTAGTATCACAGTTCAGGGTACTGAAAGTGAGATTGCGGCTATTGATTCTTCTAATATTGGTGCATATGTTGATCTTAAAGGTGCTAAGAAGGGAGAATGCTTCTTGCAGATACAGTATTCCGAGAACATTAAAAAACTGATACAGGATAGTAATCAGCTTATACATCTTGAATTAAGGGAAAAGAATGATGTAAATGAGACGGAAGGCCCACAGCCGACAGCTTCTGAGGTTCCATCAGTAGTGCCTGAGCCTCAGACAACTGAAGCACCGGCAGATGCAGGAAGTACTGATGCATCTTATGCTGGGGATTCTATATAATATGTAAAGAAATATGACATATTTTTGACGTGTTTTTGCTTAAAACGTAATTATTTTACTTGATTGTAATAACAA
>DEDL01000024.1:401-76052 GCA_002349525.1 Lachnoclostridium sp. UBA2905 | reverse complement strand
TTTGGTAAAACTATTGAAAAGTAGTCACACAAAGCCATAGGATCTAAGGTTTAGATTAATTTGAAAATGAAAAAGGTTATATACTTATAGAATTTATTTACTAATCTGAATTATGATAGCCGGTTGCAAGTACATTTTTTCTGTCAGTATTTCTGACAGGGAGATTTGTTGTAAGCCGACACTTGTCGGCTTATTTAGCTTATATATATGTATTGTGTATATTCTTAAAGAATCGTAGCCTTATGTGTGGTATTTTTGGTAGATTTGATTGGAATGGTCATGGGGAGACCATTCAATAATTTTTGGAGGTGGAATATATGTATTCCAATGGTCTTAAGAATATTGTGGTTTTTTTAACTGAATTACATGGAGAGTACCAACATACAGTTTGCAGAAGTATATGTGATGCCGCCAAGGCACTGAATTATAATGTTGCAATTCTAAATTGGGATCATCCTTTTACAAATATTAAAAAGTATGTGGATGGTGCCTCTAATATATTTGAACTTCCTGATTACGAGAATGTTGATGGTATAATATATCTTAAAGATACTTTTATGCAGGATGAGGTTGAACACAAGGCAGAAGAACGCTTTAAGAAAAATTTTAAGGGTCCGGTTGTGTCTGTAAGATGTAGGACGGATGATTTTTATAATGTGCTTACAGATGATGCATCAGGAATTACTGCAATGACTGAGCATCTGATCAGGGATCATCATTTAAAAAAAATTGCATATATGTCTGGAAAAAGAGAACTTGAGGATGCAAGAATAAGACTTAAAGCATATTGTGATACCATGGATAAGTATGGTCTTGAGTACGATGAATCATATATTTTCCATGGGGATTACTGGAAANNATAAAGGTGGAGAGGCATTAGATCATTTCTTTGCATCACACTATGGAATACCTGAAGCGATTGTTTGTGCCAATGACTATATGGCTATTTCTGTTATGAGGGAACTTGTTGACAGGGGCTATAAGGTGCCGGACGATATTGCTGTTACAGGATTTGATAATATTTCAGATGCCAGAGAATGTATTCCTTCTCTTACAACAGTGAATATGCCTGTTTCAGCTATGGGTAAAAGGGCCGTTGAGGTAATTGACAATGTACTTAACAACAGAGAACAGGAAAAGATTTCATATGTTTTGACTGAACCTGTTTTCAGAGGATCCTGTGGATGTCCTGATACAGATCTTATTACAAGACTTATGGGAAGAAACAGATCAGAATCAGACAAACAGAAAATGTCGAGTAACATGAGAGCTTTAAGATACATGAGTGTTGCTCTTGAGGGTGCCTTTGATCTTAAGCAGGTCAGCCATATTGTTGATAATTATATTTATATGAATGAAACATATAAGAATTTCTTCCTTAATATTACAAGGAAGGATCCTACAGCGGATCTTAATACAGTGTCAAAGATTAAGAATGGTTATACAGGTGAGTCACTATGTGCCCTTGCTATTATCGACAGGGGACATACAGAAGATTATCCTCTTGTATTTAATACAAAGGAACTTATACCGCCTATGTATGTAGATGAAAGTCCGCAGTCCTATTGTTTTATGCCACTTCATTTCCTTGAGAATAATTATGGATATGTGGCTGTTAACTATATGGAAGGCGGAGGAATGGAGATTCAGTATGCTTCATTTGTTACAAGCATAAGCAGTTCCCTGGATAATATATACAATAAGGTAAAGCTTCGTAAAGCCCTTAGCGAACTTGAAAAGTTATATGTTACTGATCCTCTTACCAATCTGTTNNAACCGTCGTGGATTTGAAAAATATGCTAACAAGATGTTTGACAGATGCCGTAAGAAGAAAACAATTATGGTCATGACAATTGATATGGATGATATGAAGAGAATCAATGATAACTTTGGACATATGCAGGGTGACGTTGCAATCCAGATACTTGGAAAGGCTCTTTTGAATGCTTCAGTCAATGGTGAGATTTGTGCCCGTGTTGGTGGTGATGAGTTTAATGTTGTTGCTGAGGATTACACACAGGAACTCTACGAGGAATTTATTGAAAATGTTCTTGAGTATCTCAAGCAGTTCAATGATTCCAATGCCCTTGATTATTCTGTAAATATCAGTTATGGCGGAGTACTTATAGATAAGTATGAGGTTAATAATTTTGAGTATTACATGAATATCAGTGATAACAGAATGTATGAACATAAATCTGCAAGAAAAGCAGGAAGGCAGAATTAACTATTTAACAGGAAGGCAGAATTATCTGTTTGATTATGTACAATTGATAATTATAATATGGGGATGCGTGCAAGAAATTGTACGCATCCTTTTTGCACGTTTGGAGGGAGAGTTTACAAAAGGAAGATTTGCTTATTCTAATGACAGAGAAAATATGTTATAATAGCGTTCAGATTACAGGAGAAGGCCGGAGGGTTTATATGAATGCTATAGGAATTATATTGATTGTAATACTGCTTGGGTTTGCTGGAACAGGTCTTTACTTTTATTTTAAGGTAAAAAGGCATGTAAAAGAAATAACAAGAGAAGCATATGGAACAGATGACGTAGGAAAGGCTTTTAAAATGGCTAAGAAGGATATGACAGAAACTCCAAAGTCTATCAGCCGTATGACAAGTCTTATGCTTCCTAAAATTATGAAGGATTTTCCAGAGTTCAATTATGATGAGATGAAGGTAAGGGCGAAAAACCTTGTTAAGGGATATCTTCTTGCCCTTATGAATCAGGATATAAAGGAGCTTCCTGAGGGTAATCCGGATCTTAAGAAAAAGCTGCAGCTTGCTATTGAAAACCAGAAAAATGAGGATGTAAGAGTTTATTACAATAATATAAAATTTCACGATATACAGATAAGCAGGTACGAGAACAGGGCAGGTGTATGCCGGATTTTATTTCAGACTTCCCTTGAGTGTATTCATTATGTTCTTGATAAGGATGAAAATGTAGTTTCCGGTGAAAAGGATTATAAGCTTCAGACAAGATTTGAAACAGAACTTGTATACATACAGGACAGGGAAGTCGTTGATAAAGACATTGATGGTTTGTGTGGTCTGGTTTGTCCGAACTGTGGTGGTCCTATACGTAATCTTGGAAGCAAATTCTGTGAATATTGTGGAACAGGAATAGTAGAATATAACATCAGGGTATGGAGTTTTATTGATGTGAAGGAAATATAAAATCTAAAATATCCTTAAAGAATGGTTGACAAAGGGAAAATGGATTGCTAAAATTATTGTTAATGATTTAGGAAAGCAGGGTTGATTATGAGTGTTGATAATAAAAGAATGGTACTTTCCATATTAGTTGATAATACTTCTGGAGTACTCAGCAGAGTTGCAGGGTTATTCAGTAGAAGAGGATATAATATTGACAGTCTTACAGTTGGTGAGACAGAGCATCCGGATATTTCAAGAATGACTGTTGTTGCAAGAGGCGAGGACAGTGTGCTTGAACAGATTACCAAGCAGCTTAGCAAGCTTGAGGATGTTAAAGAGATAGTTGAACTTGAAAGAGACACATCAGTTTGTAGAGAGCTTGTTCTTGTTAAAGTAGCTGCAGGAATTGCAGAGAGAACAGAACTCAATACAATTGCTAATATATTCAGAGCCAATGTCGTTGATGTTTCATCAGAGATTATGATGATGGAGATGACAGGTACTATCAGCAAGATTGATGCATTTATTAAGCTTCTAGACGGTTTTGAAATCAAGGAACTTGTTCGTACTGGTATTACAGGACTTACAAGAGGAAGTGATTCCATAGCCGACTAAATATATTTTATTTTATTAGGAGGAATTTGCAATGGCAAATATTTACTATCAGGAAGATTGTAATCTCTCACTTTTAGAGGGAAAAACTATCGCAGTTATAGGATACGGTAGTCAGGGACATGCTCATGCTCTTAACGCTAAGGAATCAGGATGCGATGTAATCATTGGTCTTTATAAAGGTTCTAAGTCATGGAAGAGAGCTGAAGANNCACATGCATTAAACTTAAAGGAGAGCGGATGCAACGTCATTATCGGTCTCTATGAGGGCAGCAAGTCCTGGAAGAGAGCTGAAGAGCAGGGATTTAAAGTATACACAGCAGCAGAAGCTGCAAAGAAAGCTGATATCATCATGATTCTTATCAACGATGAGTTACAGGCTGCAATGTACAAGAAAGATATCGAGCCAAACCTTGAGCCAGGTAACATGCTTATGTTCGCTCATGGATTCAATATTCATTTTGGACAGATCGTTCCACCTAAAGATGTTGATGTTACAATGATCGCACCTAAGGGACCAGGTCATACAGTAAGAAGTGAGTACCAGGCAGGAAAGGGTGTTCCTTGTCTTGTTGCTGTACATCAGGATGCTACAGGTAAGGCACTTGAATTAGCACTTGCATATGCACTTGCAATCGGTGGAGCTAGAGCTGGTGTTCTTGAGACAACATTCAGAACAGAGACAGAGACAGACCTCTTCGGTGAGCAGGCAGTACTTTGCGGTGGTGTTTGTGCACTTATGCAGGCTGGTTTCGAAACACTTTGCGAAGCAGGATATGATCCAAGAAATGCTTACTTTGAGTGTATCCATGAGATGAAGCTTATCGTAGACCTTATCTACCAGAGTGGATTCGCAGGAATGAGATATTCAATTTCAAATACAGCTGAATATGGTGATTACATAACAGGACCTAAGATCATCACAGAAGATACTAAGAAGGCTATGAAGAAGATCCTTTCAGATATTCAGGATGGAACATTCGCAAAAGACTTCTTACTTGATATGTCTGCAGCAGGTGGAAAGGCTCACTTCAATGCAATGAGAAAACTTGCTTCAGAGCATCCATCAGAGAAGGTTGGAGAAGAAATCCGTAAGCTTTACAGCTGGAATGGTGAAGACAAGCTTATCAACAACTAATTGTTGTAAACAGATTTGTCTTACTAAATCTTAATATGATTATTACAGGCGTTCATGAGTAATCATGGACGCCTGTTGTTAATTATCCTGGTCGGATAAGACGCAGGCTTTTGTAAATGATGAGTTAAATGAGGCTTATTAATTAAATCTAAAGGAGAAGAAAATATGCTGGACGAAAAAAAGTTTTTGGAAATGATATATGATGTTGTGGATATTGCAAGAGTAAATGGCAACAAAATATCTACAAAGGATGTTGACGATTATTTTGATGACATGGAACTTTCACCAGAACAGCTTGAATTAGTATATGATTACCTTACAAAAGGAAATATTACTGTTCAGGGATATATTCCTTCTTTTAATGGAAACAGTAGTAATGACAGCCTGCAAAATAATGCTGCCAAAAATGAAAATAGTAATACTGGTGATATTATCGACAATAAGTCAGGCAATGTTTTGAAGGGTGAAAAGAAGGTTATAGAAACTTCTCCATATACAAAGGAATATCATAAGGCCATTAAGGAAATACAGAATTCTGAAATAGACATAAAGGTATTATTTGACAGAATAACTGAAGAAGGGTTTGGAAAGTCAATGCGAGATGAGATTATGACATTTTTCCTGCCTACGGTTTTTAATTTTGCTGCCAGATATGCAAATCGTGGAGTATTAACAGACGAGCTCATTCAGGAAGGCAATATGGCACTTTTGATTGCTGTAAATGAACTTGAAAACACATGGGATGATATGAATTTTAACAGTCACACCTCATTTGAAAAATATATAAAAGATGCAATTCGTACTGGAATTATAAAATGTATAGATGACGAGGTATTTGAACAGGCAGAATTATCTGCTGCAATAGGAAAAGCAGAACTCGTTAAGGAAGCGATACAGTTTCTTGCCAGGGAAAATGGTACAATTGCAACATTAAGGGAGCTTTCAGAATATACACATATTCCGGAAGAAGAATTGTCAGACATTATCAGTTTTACTAATGAATTGAAGGTGAAAGATAATTCAGAAAGAAAAAAGATTAATACAGATGATATAAATATAGAAGATGTAAGCAGATATTAAATATATATAAAATATATACTAAGAAACAATAACCTTATGTCAGACTACAAATGTGGGACTTAGTATTATGGGACTTTGTGAGAAAATACCATATATAGTGCGAAGTTGTTGTTATACAACTATATATATGGACAAAGGAAGATCCTGGTGCTATAATAGTCTTGTGCCGTAAAGGAACAATAATAGTGTGTTTACATATATGATGGAAAGGACAGTGTCACGGATGAAGGTTATTAAAAGAGATGGCAGGGTTGTAGAGTATGATCGTAACAAGATTCTTACTGCTATAAAAAAGGCTAATGCTGAAGTGGAGAGATACGATAAGCTTACAGATGATAAGATTGAAAGCATTGTGGGAAGTATAGAGAATATCCAGAGGGATACAATTCACGTTGAAGCAATTCAGGATATGATTGAGCAGAAGATCATGGCTGAGGGCAAGTTTGTTCTTGCAAAAACATATATTATTTATCGTTATACAAGAGAACTTGTAAGAAAGGCCAACACTACAGATGATTCAATCATGAGCCTTATTAAAAATAGTAATAAGGATGTAATGGAAGAAAACTCTAACAAGAATGCATATATCGCTTCTACCCAGAGAGATCTTATTGCTGGTGAAGTTTCAAAGGATCTTACAAAAAGACTTCTTCTTCCAGAGAATATTGTTAAGGCACATGAAGAGGGTGCAATTCATTTTCATGATATGGATTATTTTGTGCAGACAATTTTCAACTGCTGTCTTATTAATATAAAGGATATGTTTGAAAATGGTACTGTTATGAATGGTAAGTTGATTGAAAGTCCAAAGAGCTTCCAGGTAGCATGTACAGTTATGACACAGATTATAAGTGCTGTTGCCAGCAGTCAGTATGGTGGACAGTCTGTTGATATAAGACATCTTGGAAAGTATTTAAGATACAGCAGAGAAAAGTATCGTGCCAAGTATGAAGAACAGTATGGCGGAAAGATGGATCCTTATATTATTAATCAGCTGATTAGTGACAGAGTAAAGGATGAGCTTCGTTCAGGTGTTCAGACAATCCAGTATCAGATCAATACTCTTATGACAACTAATGGACAGTCTCCTTTCGTTACATTATTCATGTATCTTGATGATAATGATGAATATGTTGAAGAGAATGCCATGATTATCGAGGAGATTCTTAAGCAGAGACTTGAAGGAATCAAGAATGAAAAAGGTGTTTATGTTACACCTGCTTTTCCTAAGCTTATTTATGTCCTTGATGAAAATAACTGCCTTAAGGGTGGAAAATATGACTATATTACAAAGCTTGCAGTAAAATGTTCAGCAAAGCGTCTCTATCCAGATTACATTTCAGCTAAGAAAATGAGAGAAAATTATGAAGGTAATGTTTTCTCCTGCATGGGATGCCGAAGCTTTTTAAGTCCATGGAAGGATGAGAATGGCAATTACAAATTTGAAGGAAGATTCAACCAGGGTGTTGTAAGTATTAATCTTCCACAGATTGGTATTCTTGCACAGGGTAATATGGAGATGTTCTGGCAGATATTAGAGGACAGACTTTCACTTGCTTTTGAAGCGCTTATGTGCAGACACCGTGCTCTTGAGGGAACATTATCTGATGTCAGCCCAATTCACTGGCAGTATGGTGCTATTGCAAGACTTAAAAAGGGAGAGCCAATTGATAAGCTTCTTCATGGTGGATATTCAACGATTTCACTTGGATATATTGGCTTGTATGAAGTGACAAAGCTTATGACAGGCGTATCACATACAGATCCTAAGGGAACAGAGTTTGCTCTTAAGGTTATGAATAGATTGAGAAATGCAACAGATACATGGAAAGAAGAAACAGGTATTGCATTTGGTCTTTACGGAACTCCTGCTGAGTCACTTTGTTACAGATTTGCGAGAATAGATAAACAGCGTTTTGGAGAGATAAAGGATGTAACTGATAAGGGATATTATACAAATTCTTATCATGTTGATGTAAGAGAGAAGATTGATGCTTTCAGCAAGTTTACTTTTGAAAGCCAGTTCCAGAATATATCATCAGGTGGAGCAATCTCCTACATCGAGATTCCTAATATGAGAAATAATCTTACTGCATTGGAGGATATTGTTAAGTTTATTTATGATAATATCCAGTATGCAGAGTTTAATACAAAATCTGATTACTGTCATGTATGTGGATTTGACGGTGAAATCAAGATTAATGAAAATCTTGAATGGGAATGCCCACAGTGTGGCAATAAGGATCATTCAAAGATGAATGTAACCAGAAGAACATGTGGATACCTTGGAGAGAACTTCTGGAATGTAGGTAAAACTAAGGAGATTAATGCAAGAGTTCTTCATATCTGATTATGTTTCAATTTGAATCTGATAATAATTATTATGGAAAGAACCGGATAATATCATGAATTATGCAGATATAAAAAAAGTAGATGTTGCCAATGGTACAGGCGTGAGAGTTTCTGTTTTTGTCAGCGGCTGTACCCATGGCTGTAAGGGCTGCTTCAATGAGGAAGCCTGGGATTTTAATTATGGAAAGCCATTTACAGAAGAAACCATAGACCAGATAATGGCTTATCTGGAGCCTGATTATATATCAGGTATTACGCTGCTTGGCGGTGAACCCTTTGAACATTCCAATCAGCAGGGTCTTCTTCCTCTGTTAAGAAGATTCAGGGAAAAATATCCCAGAGAAGATTATGATAAACATCATAAAAATGTATGGGCATTTTCCGGATATCTTTTTGACAGAGACATTGTGGATGATATGTGTTCTAAATGGGATGAGACAAGGGAGATGCTTTCATATATTGATATTCTGGTTGATGGTGAATTTTTAGAGGAAGAGAAGAGCCTTAAACTCATTTTTAAGGGATCTGCCAATCAGAGAACAATTATGGTACAGGAATCTCTTGCTAAGAAGGAGATTGTTCTCTGGCAGCCACCATGCTGATATGTGATTTGGCATAAAAATATATGGACAGTCTCAGACAGGGAGAATTATGGAATCAAAAAAAGTATATTTTAAAAAGTTAAATGATAAGGCTATTAAGCCAAGCTATGGAAGCGCAGATGCAGCAGGTGCTGACTTGTATGCATGTCTTGATGAGAGTGTAGATATCAAGCCGGGAGAGACATACTTTGTTCATACAGGTATTGCGGTAAGTCTTCCAAAATACACAGTAGGACTTATATATGCCAGAAGTGGTCTTGCATGTAAGAAGGGAATTGCTCCAGCCAATAAGGTAGGAGTGATTGATTGCGATTACAGAGGAGAGCTTATTGTGGCTCTTCATAATCACAGCACTAAGACAGTTACAATTGAACCATCAGAGCGTGTGGCACAGATGGTGGTAACACCATATATTCCATGTGATTATGAAGAAACAGATGAACTGGATGACACAAAACGTGGTGATGGTGGTTTTGGATCATCAGGTAGAAAATAGTCTTTATGAGCAGGAAGTAAAGCATCCTGCAAATATTATTAACAATAAATATGAATTAAATTTCATACCAGTTTTCAGGAAAACCAAGTATATCCAGAAACTCTGTTTCCGGGTATACTTTTTCTGTATGAAGATATTTTGAAAAAAGTATTGAAAGCTTTTCCTTGAAATCTCTGAAGGTATCCTGTGGCAGAAGATAATACAGGGATATAACAACGGCATACAGATCATTTTTTCCATATTTATACTGGTCATCTTCATTAAAAGGAATTAAGAGACGCTTGTGTACCGGCATATCAGGAATGGTTTTATTGGTCTGATGTGTAAAAAGTCTTTCTCTGTGAGCACATACATTTCTGAATTTTGTAAGGAGTGCCAAAAACTGTTCAAGTTCATGTTCATTAATTCCAGGATAGGCAGCAGCAACCTTACCCTTCACATCAGGCGTAAGATAAGAATAAAACTTGTATATATTTCCAAATGTCATGGAATTAACAAGGACCCAGAGAGGAACATTTTTGTGCTTTGTCCTGGCATGATTTATGGCTGCATATTCTGTTGATTTGTTGGCAAGATTGCTGAATATATGTATCATTTTATCAATTTCAACCTTCGATGAAGAGGATATCATATAATTTTTGGAATTAAGATATTCTGACTGGTCAGGGCCGAATTTCTCACAAAAATAATAAGAAACAAGAGTTTTTATCTGATCCTCAATTTTAAAAAGATACTCTAAAAGAGCAGAACGTAAATCCTCGTCAAAATGGTACAGGCCAACAATATCGTTAAAGCTTGTGCCTTCTTTGTATAAGCCGGTATCAGGATCTTTAAATATATCCTTGTAACCCGCAAAAAGAGAATAGTAGGTTATCTGTTTTAAGGTTTTTCTGGCATATTTTTCGTCAGGAATAAGAAGCTTTTTCTCGTCACGCAAAAACTTTATCTGTTGGTCAAAAGTCATAAATTTTTTGGCAGTAACGGCGTCGCTGCCCCTGTCATTGTAGTTGTCTTTCATGTAATCACCCCATTAAAAATATTAAAAATACAATCCTAGCATATATAACAGCTCATTAAAAATATTAAAAGTATAAGCCTTGCATATATAGTTTATTTTATCATAATTACTACCTTATTTGTAAAATTATGCGAAAATTATTTCTTGAAAAAATGACAAATAATGGTTATACTATATATACACAGACAAAATGTGGTAAAAGAATGCCGCAAACGGCAAAATGTAAAGGAGAAGAACATGTCAAAAACTAGGGTATTTATTGCAGATGATAACGAAAGGATGGTTAATTCACTGACAGATCTGATTAATAAACAAAATGATATGGAAGTTGTGGGGACAGCTTTTGACGGGGTAAAAACAGTGGAGAAAATTGAGCTTATAAAGCCTGATGTGTGCCTTATTGACATAATTATGCCGGGGCTTGACGGGCTTGGTGTAATGGAGCGTGTCAGGAAAAATGAAAAATCTTCTGGCAAAAATTCTGGCCTTCCCAAGTTTATTGTTATATCAAGCATCGGACAGGATGCAGTAACAGAAAATGCCTTCAGACTTGGAGCGTCCTATTATATCCTGAAACCCTTTGACAATGATGCCCTTCTTTCAAGAATAAGAATGCTTAACGGCTGTTTTCTTGGAAAATTTGTTGCAGGTCCAAAGGATGTGGCAGAAAATGAGAATTTCAGGAGAGAATATGACCTTGAAGCAGATGTCACCAATATCATACATGAAATAGGGGTGCCGGCACATATTAAGGGTTATCAGTATCTTAGAGATGCAATAATGATGTCTGTAAATGATGGAGAAATGCTGAATTCAATAACAAAGCTATTGTATCCTTCAATCGCCAAGCAGCACAAGACAACCTCAAGCCGTGTTGAAAGAGCAATACGTCATGCAATAGAAGTGGCCTGGTCAAGAGGTAAGATGGATACAATAGATGAATTATTTGGGTATACAGTAAATAATGGTAAGGGAAAACCTACCAATTCTGAATTCGTAGCACTCATTGCTGACAAAATAAGGCTTGAATACAAACTTCGTGCATAGTATAATTTAGATAGGTATAATTAACTATTCAGGAGGAAAAGGTTTAATGAAAAAAGTTTTATTTGCAGCATCAGAGGCTGTTCCATTTATAAAACTTGGTGGGTTGGCAGACGTAGTAGGAACACTTCCGAAAAACTTTGATAAGTCATTGTATGATGTAAGGGTTATTATTCCAAAGTATAGCGCTATTCCGGAAGAATACGACCAGAAAATGGAATTTGTAGGCGATTTTAATATGAAGCTTGCTTCTAAAAGAAGATATGGCGGGGTATACCGCTTAGAACATGATGGAATTACATTTTATTTTGTAGATAATGAATTTTTCTTTGCCGGAGAAAAACCATATGGTGAGATGAGCGATGATATAGAAAAATTTGTTTTCTTCAGTAAGGCAGTATTATCAGTACTTCCTTTAATCGATTTTAAACCGGACATAATACATTGTCATGGATGGCAGACAGGACTTGTTCCTGTATTTTATCACGATTCATTTGCTAAGGAAGAATTTTATAAGAATATTAAAACTGTTATGACAGTACATAACTTCACTGCCCAGGGGGCATATGAGCTTAATGCTGTTAAATATATGACAGGACTTGATGACAGTTATTTTGTTCCTGAAAAGCTCGAGGCTTATGGTTCAGCTAATCTTCTTAAGGGCGGAATAGTTTATGCAGATTATGTCACAACAGTTAGTGAATCATATGCTGAAGAGGTAAGAACAAGATTCTTTGGTGAGGGACTCGAAGGTCTTGTGTGCGAAAAGGCGGACTCATTTAAGGGAATTCTTAATGGAATAGACTATGACCAGTACAATTCAGCTAAGGATACCTATATTAAGTATCCTTATGATATAAGTAATTATGAAGAAAACAGAGCTAAGAATAAGCTTGAGCTTCAAAAAGAGCTTGGACTTAAGGAGGACAAGGATGTTTTCCTTATTGGAATTGTAACAGGACTTGTTAACCAGAAGGGTCTTGACCTTATTGACTGTGTATTTGATGAATTATGCTCTGAAAATGTACAGGTTATAATTCTTGGTTCAGGAGAGAAGAGATTTGAAAAGATATTTGCTCTCTATTCAGAAAAATATCCGGAAAAGGTTTCAGCTAACCTTAAATATAACAGATGTATGGCTCACAAGATGTATGCCGGATGTGATGCCCTGTTAAGACCATCACTTTTTGAGCCATGTGGACTTTCACATCTTAAGGGCCTTAGATATGGTGCCATTCCTATAGTAAGAGAAACAGGTGGATTTAAGGATACTGTTGAGGCCTATGATGAGTTTAAGCATACAGGTAATGGTTTCTCCTTCAGAAACTACAATGCCTATGAGATGCTTAATACAATTAATTATGCTAAGGATATTTATGAACATGACAGAGAATCCTGGAATAAACTGATTGAGAATGCTATGAAAAAGGACTATTCATGGGGTCATTCAGCGCTTGAATACCAGAGGGTTTATGAGACTATAACGAATTAATAAATGGTTAACATACACTTCATATAAAATTTACAATTTGAGCGAATATTGATAAAAATAGCTCTTGAAATTTTGGAAGAAGTTATGTAAAATAAAAACATAGTTTGTGGAAAAATTGTCAATCTAACAAACTTTTATTTGAAAACACTTTTTAGGAGGAATTAAACATGTCAGTAAAAGTTGCAATTAACGGATTCGGACGTATCGGTCGTCTTGCTTTCAGACAGATGTTTGGAGCAGAAGGTTATGAGGTAGTAGCTATCAACGATTTAACAAGCCCAAAGATGCTTGCTCATCTTTTAAAGTATGATTCATCACAGGGTAAATATGCGTTAGCTGATACTGTAAAAGCTGGCGAAGATTCAATCACAGTTGATGGAAAAGAAATTAAGATCTATGCATTCCCAGATGCTAACAACTGCCCATGGGGAGACCTTAAAGTAGACGTTGTATTAGAGTGCTCAGGATTCTATACATCTAAGGAAAAAGCTCAGGCTCATATCAATGCTGGAGCTCGTAAGGTTGTTATTTCTGCACCAGCAGGAAATGATCTTCCTACAATCGTCTACAATACAAACCATAAGACATTAAAAGCTTCTGATACAATCATTTCAGCTGCTTCATGTACAACAAACTGCTTAGCTCCTATGGCTGATGCACTTAACAAATATGCTCCAATCCAGTCAGGTATTATGTGTACAATTCACGCTTACACAGGTGACCAGATGACACTTGACGGACCACAGAGAAAGGGCGACCTTAGAAGATCACGTGCAGCTGCAGTTAACATCGTTCCTAACTCAACAGGAGCTGCTAAAGCTATCGGACTTGTTATCCCAGAGCTTAACGGAAAACTTATCGGAGCTGCTCAGCGTGTTCCAACTCCAACTGGTTCAACAACAATCCTTACAGCTGTAGTTAAGGGTGCTGACGTAACTGTTGATGGAATCAACGCAGCTATGAAGGCAGCAGCTAATGAGTCATTCGGATACAACGAAGATGAAATCGTATCAAGCGATATCGTTGGAATGAGATTTGGATCACTTTTCGATTCAACACAGACATTAGTTAACAAGATCTCAGATGACCTTTACGAAGTACAGGTTGTTTCATGGTATGACAATGAGAATTCTTACACAAGCCAGATGGTAAGAACAATTAAGTATTTCTCAGAGTTAGCTTAATTTGATACTTTAACCGGTATTATTATTTAATGATCCATAGGGGTCCGGTCTGAATGGACCGGGCCTCTTTTTACGCAGACAATATTTATAGTTCAGGGCTGCGTTTGATATGGCAATAAATTTGAAAGGAGTTTAACCATGTTAAACAAGAAATCAATTGATGATATTAATGTAAGCGGAAAAAGAGTTCTTGTACGTTGCGACTTTAACGTACCTCTTAAGGATGGAAAGATTACAGATGAAAACCGTCTTGTAGCTGCACTTCCAACAATTAAGAAACTTATTGCTGATGGTGGAAAGGTTATCCTTTGCTCACATCTTGGTAAGCCAAAGGGAGAGCCAAAGCCAGAGCTTTCACTTGCTCCTGTAGCTAAGAGACTTTCAGAGCTTCTTGACAAAGAAGTTAAGTTTGCTGCAGATCCTGAAGTTGTAGGACCTAATGCAAAAGCTGCTGTAGCGGCTATGAATGACGGAGACGTTGTTCTTCTTGAGAACACACGTTATCGTGCAGAAGAGACAAAGAACGGAGAGGCTTTCTCGAAAGAGCTTGCTTCACTTTGTGATGTATTTGTTAATGATGCTTTCGGTACAGCTCATAGAGCACACTGCTCAAACGTTGGTGTTGCTGGTCTCGTTGACACAGCTGTAGTTGGATACCTTAACCAGAAAGAAATTGAGTTCCTTGGTAATGCTGTTAACAATCCAGTAAGACCATTCGTTGCAATTCTTGGTGGAGCTAAGGTAGCAGACAAGCTTAATGTTATCAATAACCTTATTGATAAGTGTGATACACTTATCATCGGTGGTGGTATGGCTTACACATTCCTTAAAGCTAAGGGATATGAAATTGGTAAGTCACTTGTAGATGATGAGAAGATTGATTATTGTAAAGAAATGATGGCTAAGGCAGAAAAGGCTGGTAAGAAGCTTCTTCTTCCTATCGATACAACAGTAGCTAAAGATTTCCCTAATCCAATTGATGCAGAAATCGATGTTGAAGTTGTAGATTCAGAGCACATTCCATCTGATATGGAAGGACTTGATATCGGACCTAAGACAGCTGAATTATTTGCTGATGCAGTTAAGAACGCAAAGACAGTTGTATGGAATGGACCTATGGGTGTATTTGAAAACCCAATACTTGCAAAGGGAACACTTGCAGTTGCTAAGGCTATGGCAGATGCAGATGCTACAACAATCATCGGTGGTGGTGATTCAGCAGCAGCTGTTAACCAGCTTGGTTATGGTGACAAGATGAGCCACATCTCAACAGGTGGTGGAGCTTCTCTTGAATTCCTTGAAGGAAAAGAACTTCCTGGAATCGCAGCAGCAAATGACAAATAATCAATTGAAAGATGAGGAATAGTTATCATGCGTAGAAAAATAGTTGCAGGAAACTGGAAAATGAACATGACTCCAAGTGAGGCTGTTAAATTATGTGAAGATTTAAAAGACGTTGTTAAAAGTGATGACGTTGATGTAGTATACTGTGTACCAGCAATCGACATTGTACCAGTTGTAGAAGCTGTTAAAGGTACTAATGTTTGCGTTGGAGCAGAGAACATGTACTTTGAAGAGAAGGGTGCATACACAGGAGAAATTTCAGCATCTATGTTAGTTGATGCAGGAGTTAAATATGTTATCCTTGGACATTCAGAGCGTCGTGAGTATTTCAAGGAAGACGATGAATTACTTAACAAGAAAGTTAAGAAGGCTTTCGAAGCTGGTCTTACACCAATTCTTTGCTGTGGTGAAACACTTGAGCAGAGAGAAATGGGTGTTACTATGGACTGGATTCGTCTTCAGATTAAGTCAGACCTTGCAGGAGTACCTGCAGATCAGGTTAAGACAATGGTAATTGCTTATGAGCCAATCTGGGCAATTGGAACAGGTAAGACAGCTACAACTGAGCAGGCTGAAGAAGTTTGCAAGGGTGTACGTGAGTGCGTTGCTGAGATGTATGACCAGGCTACAGCAGATGCTGTACGTATCCAGTACGGCGGAAGCGTTAACGCTGGTAATGCAGCAGAGCTTTTTGCACAGCCTGACATTGATGGAGGTCTCGTAGGTGGAGCATCTCTTAAGGTTGATTTTGGAAAGATTGTAAACTACAAATAATTTCTAAAAATTAACTGGTTTATTCAATAAACTATATTATAAAATGCCGCTACAAGCATTGAATCTCTGGCTCTTGCCAATGAGAATATGCTTTAGCGGCATTTGTTGTATTATTTTTTGATGGCATATCTAAGCTTTGTTGAGCGAGCTCTTGGGTTTGTGTTACATTCCTCTGTGGATGGTCTTATAACTGTATCTGATATCTCGCTGTAGATTCCCTCCTTTAGACCACGTTTAAATGCTTTTTTAACCAGCCTGTCTTCGCCAGAGTGGAAGGTAAGTATACATACTCTTGCACCGGGATTAAGCACATCAGGCAGCTTATCAAGGAAATCGTATAAAACTTCAAATTCACTGTTAACATCAATTCTTAATGCCTGAAAACAACGCTGACAGCTTTTCTTCACAGCCTCTGTTCTCTCTTTTGGTGGCAGGAAGGAGAGGGCACGTTCTATACATTCTCTGAATTCAAAGGTAGATACAATCTGGTTGGAATAACGGTGTTTTGCAACTTCCTTTGCAATCTGGGCTGCATATGGCTCGTCGGCATTCTCTCTAAACATTCCTTCAAGCTCGTCAATGCTTACTTCCAAAAGTCGTTCAGCAGCAGTGGTGCCACGGGATGGATCAAGTCTTAAGTCAAGAGGACCATCATATTTGTATGTGAAGCCTCTGTCAGGATTATCTATCTGCATAGAAGAAACACCCAGGTCAGCAAGAACAAAATCAAATTTGCCTGAATCCAGTGCAACAATATCTATGTCAGCAAAGTTGGACTGGATGATTGTCAGGATGTTCTCGTCAAATCCCTTTTTAGCCAGTCTTTTTTTAGTTTTTTCAATTTCTATAGTGTCAACATCAAGGGCGTATATATGTCCCTTTCCATTAAGCTTTTCAAGCATGGCTGATGTGTGACCGCCATAACCTAAGGTTGCGTCAAGACCTTTTTCTCCAGGCTTAATATCAAGAATATCAAGAATCTCATTAACCATTATTGATATATGCATTCCGGCAGGAGTGCTGCCCTTTGCAATTACTTTTTTGATGGTATCCTGATATTTTTCGGGATCGTGCTCCTTGTATTTTTCCTCGAAGGTTTTTGGATGGGTTCCGCTATAACGTTTACGTCTTTTGTGAGGAATTGTAGTAGTATCTGTATCTGGTGAGGTTGACTCATTTGTTATATTTATATCTTTGTTTTCCATATGATTCCTTTCGAATTAGATTGTTTTAGTAAAATAATTGTAGGATATATTGAATACCTTTATTTATATTGAATACCTTTATTTAGTATACCATTTTTAATGGTAAGAGACTAGTTTATTTTTGTCTGATAGAAATTATCAAGGAGTATTTGTCATAAGACATAAGATAATTATCATGCAGGAATAATTTTCGTATAGCTAATAAAAAGGAGCTGCAAAACAGCTCCTTTTCTCTCAGTTGAGATGGCTCCCACTTTTGCAAGTGGTGAGTAATAACAAAATTTAAGATGTTAAGATTTTAGTTGTCAGGTTATCAGCTTATACCCTGATACTTTTATTAGTCAATTGTTGTAGCGTAAGCTGTATTTATTACTGTGTAATAAGCATCCTTCTTGTCCTTAACAGAGCTTCCGCATAAAAGTGGACTCTGACTTTCGCCAAGCCATGAATTTTTATCTGCGAGTCCCCACCATGTGAAGCCTGTTATATTAGCACCGCTCTTAGCTTCATCGATAAGCATTCTGGTGAAATCGCTCCAATACTTTAACTGTTCTTCTTTTGTTGCAGTTCTAAGGGCAAGATCCATTTCAGTGACTTGAACATTAAGACCGGCAGCTTTGATTGCATCGATAGTTGCTTTGTGGTCTTTAACAAGATATTTGCCTTCAAGATTGTCATGTGTCTGCATTCCTACAGTTGTTACAAGCTTATCGCCATTAGGATTGATGTCATCCTTTTCGTTGATGTATTTGGTTACGGCAAGAATAGAATTGCGGACGTCTTCAAAGTTTGTGTCATAGTCATTGTATACAAGCTCTACGCTGTCAGTGAGTCCATACTGGTCTAACATTTCGTGGGCCCATTTAAAACATTTCTTAACATATTTTGGATTGTCAACAACCTTTGATGTTGAAGGAGATGATGGATCTTCAAATATGTCACCTTTATATACATTGTAGAAGCATTTTACATTATCAGTTTTGTCCTGCTGGCCATCTGTAATTCTGTAAATACATTCTGTCATATGGAAGAATTCATTTACAACGTCATAGCAGTATACTGTGTTGCTGTACTTGCTTTCACATATATGCTTAATAACATTCTTGATGTAATATTCTAAACGTGCATCCATTACTTCAGGAGTTACAAAGTCTGAATTAGGATTATAGTTTTTACGGAAGAACCAGTTAGGTGTCTGTTCGTGCCATATAAGACCATGATAACGTATACGAATGTTGTTGTCGCTTGCGAATTTCATAAGTGTATCAATGTTATTGTAATTAAGTGATGGTACATTTGTTTCCTTGTAGTCATCAGGAATTATATAACCCTGGGCTTTGGCCTCTGATGGCTTAATGAGATTAGCCTGGAAGCCGCCAAGAATTCCCTCGGGCTTCATCTCGTTCTCAGCAGTAAGACTGTTAAGATTCTCCTTGATATAGGCTTTCACATCTGCATTATCAAGAGGTGAATCACCACCCCAGGTGTTGTATGCTATACATGAGCCTACGTTATGTACATAATCACCAAGTGCAGATAAGAGATTTACAGGTCCCGGTGTACGGGTAGGCTTTGGAGTATCTGTTGGAACCGCTGGTGCTGATGTGGCAGGTGTCTGTGTGTTTGATGCAGGTGTCTGTGTGTTTGATGCAGGTGTCTGTGTGTTTGATGCAGGTGTTGGCAGATTATTAGCAGGAGCAGTAGTAGCAACTGCTTCGCTTACTGTCACCTTACATTTTAACTTCTTCTTGAAAACCTTTCCTGCCTTATATTTAAGATTTACGCTTACAATGGATGATCCTTTTTTAAGACCACTGATAACGGCTTTCTTTTTACTTGATTTTGTGATTTTTGCTACGTTTTTCTTAGATGATTTCCAGGTGGCCTTAACCACCTTTGCTCCTGAGATCTTCAGCTTAAGAGTTTTTTTGCTACCCTTTTTAATGTCACATTTTTTAGTGAGATTTACTGAAGCTTTTTTTGCAGCAAATGAAGTGTTAGCCGGACTTATGCCGGTTATTAACATACTTACTGCAGCAAGTGTGGCAGCAATCATGTTTACCCCGTTTTTCTTCATTTCATTACCCCATTTCTTTTTAATTTCTTTTCATATTGTCTGTGTGTCACAGATATAATAATTGTATCATTTACAGAGGGCTGTGTCTATAAAAAATGGAAGCGCAGTTTACATGAGTGCAGATACTAATTATCAGAGTGATGCCACAACTGAATATAATTATTTTAATGATAAAGATCTTGTTGCATCATTAGGTTAGTACAGGAACAGAAAGTGATAATGCAACAAATAATAAGGCAGATGACAGAATTAATTTGAAAAAGGTAAAAATTAAATCTGTTAAGGCCTTAAAGGGCAAAAAGATTAAAGTAGTAATTAAGTCAGGTGCATATGGTCCCCGGAGTACGAAGGTTAAGGTAAAGGTTAAAAAATAAGAGAGCATTTCGATTTAAATATTTAGAAATAATACATGAAAATATAATCTTTGAAACAGTGGTAAGTATGGCAGATAATATGGAAAAATGATACAATGAACGAAGAAAAATGATAACAAAAAGATTCATTTTACAAGGAGTCTGTATGGATACAATACTTATTGCTGATGCTGATTTAAAAAGCCGTAATAAACTTAAGGGGCTTTTGGCAGAGAACTTCAATATTGTATGTGTGAATAATGGAAAGCAGGCTATTGATGTTATGAATAATACATTAATAGCCTGTCTTATTATGGATTTTAAACTGGACTATCTTGATGGATTTGAAGTTATGAATTTCATGAAAAATCGTAATATAACTGACTATGTTCCTGTTATCATGATATGTTCTGATAATGACAAGTATTTTATCAAAATGGGATATGATGCGGGAATATCTGACAAGATTCACAGACCGTTTGACAATCCATTTATTAAAAAAAGAATAATTAATCTGATTAAGCTCTACAGCCAGAAAAGGATGCTGCTTTTCAATAAGGAGCGCATGGAAAAGGAGCTTCTGACTGCTAATGAAGCTCTTGATGCCAGGAGTAAGTTTCTTACTGAGATGTCACATGATATAAGAACCCCAATGCTTACCATTAATGGAATGGCAGAGCTGGCAAGAAGTGATATTGATGATAAGTTTAAGGTGAAAAACTGTATGGACAGGCTTACTGCTTCGGCTAAGCATTTGTTAAACCTTATAAATGATGTTCTTGATATATCAAGAATTGAGAATAACAAAATGCAGATTCATTCTGAAAAATGCTCCATAGCAGGAATAGTAAGGGACGTTAACCTTATAATATGGCCACAGCTTACAGAGATGGGCATATCATTTGATGTGGAAACAAGTGGAATTACCAATGAGAATATTATTGCTGACAGTACCAGAATAAGGCAGCTGCTTATAAATATACTTGGAAGCTCTATATTTCACAGCAAGAACTGCAAAGAGATATATATGGGCATAGAAGAGAAAAAGACCTTCAGACCAGAGTATGCTAAATACCGGTTTACAATTGAGAAGGAAGGCTTTGATGATGAATATGAAACATCATTTATGTATGATAAAAATATAGAATTCAAAAGCGAAAACATGTCCTTTACCATAACCAAAAGGCTTGTGGAGCTTATGAATGGCTCCATTAATTTTGAGAGGGAAGAACATGGCAGACTTATAATAGCTGTGGAGCTTCTTCTTAAAAAAGATGAAGCATATGGAGAGTCTGCTGTAAGAGAGAATATATCAAAGGTACTTGTAGTAGATAATAACGTAAAGTCCGGAAAAAGCATATCTTCATATCTTGAGGATATGGGAATAATGACAGATTATTGTGATAATGAAAATGAGGCTCTTGCAAGCATCAGGAATAAGCGTAATGAAAATTGTGGCTATGATATCATTTTCCTTAAATCTGCAATTACCGGAAAATCTGCAGAAGAAACCGCCGCTGAGTTTAGAAAAGCTGCCGGAAGTGATGTGAAAATTGCAGGAATATCATATTATGATACCAGTGAAGAGAATATATATGACGGAAAACTTGTAAAGCCTGTCTTTAAATCGGGTCTTATAAATTGTATAAACAGTCTTTATGAAAATGATGGTAAAGAGACAGATAGTACAATAAGGACAGATTTTGAAGGAAAGAATATTCTTGTTGTTGATGATAATGCTGTAAACAGAATGATTGCAGGAGATATATTAGAGGATGTTGGAATCAGCATGATTGAAGCAGAAAGTGGCAGACAGGCAATTGATATTGTTAAAAATTCAAGGGCAGGTGACATTGATATTATTCTTATGGATATTCAGATGCCTTTAATGGATGGTTACGAAGCAACAAAGCATATAAGAAATCTTAAGCTTAAGGGTATATCGGATATTCCGGTTGTAGCAATGTCTGCTGAAACCTATGATTCTGCCAGATTTATTGAGGCGGAGATGAATTATTATCTTCCAAAACCGGCTGATCCTGACAGAATATATGCAGCCATGGAACAGATATTTAACAGGGATAATTGAAATACAAAAGTAATGGGGTATGTGTATGTACAAATTGCTGATAATTGATGATGATATGGAAGACATCAGACAGTTGAATGAACGATTAGATGACGTATATTCATTAGAGTTTACAGATAACATCAATGAAGGAATACGTCTTATCAGTGAGAACTCATTTTCAGGAATAATTATAAGCTTTATGATGGAGGGAAAGGACTGTTTTACAGTGCTTGATTATCTTAAGGATACCAGACTTATTGAGACTATTCCTGTCATTGTTATAGTCAGTGAGAAAGAAAATGATATTATTAACGGAGTATATAATTACGATATATGCGATGCAATACACAAACCCTTTGGTAACAATACCCTTAAGAACCGCATCAGAAATGTTGTTAACCTTTATGAGCAGAAGAAGGATCTTATTGTAAGTAACAGTGAACTTGAAAGAGCGATTATAAAGGCAAATGAGGCTGTTGACAATAAAACCAGGTTTTTGCTTAACATGTCACATGACATAAGAACTCCTATGAATGCCATTATAGGTCTTGCTGAGATGACCAAAAAATATATGAATGACAACGCAAAGGCAGTTGACTGTCTGACCAAGCTTATGTCTGCATCAGATCATTTGCTTGGAATCATAGATGATCTTCTTGATATTTCTTACATGGAACAGGGCAAAATGCTTCTTGCCTATGAAAGATGCAACCTTGCAGACATTGTCAGGGATATTTCAAATATTATTATTCAGCAGTGTAAAGACAAAAATATAAAGTTTGACCTTACAGTTAATAATCTGTCAAATGAGGCTGTTATTGCAGATCCTAAAAGGTTACGTCAGGCATTCATAAATATACTTTGTAATTCTGTGAAATTTACTGAGAATCAGGGTGTGGTTGGCTTTGATATTACAGAGATTAAATCTGACAAAGCTGACAAGTCAAAATATATATTCAGATTAAGTGATAATGGAATTGGCATGAGTGAAAGCTTTGTTAAGAAAATGTTTGTTCCTTTTGAAAGGGAGGAAGACCAGTCAAGGCCTTACATTGAGGGAACAGGCCTTGGACTTGCTATAACCAAAAATATTATTGACTGTATGGGTGGAAAAATTGATGTGGTCAGCAAATTGAATGTAGGAACACAGATAAGCATTGAGCTTGAATTTGATAAGGATTGTTATGCTAAAAGTGCTTACACGGATGTTTATAAAAAATATAAGGCAGCAGTTGTTGATTATGACAGGGCAGCAGGACTTGATGTTGTCAGTGAATTTGAAGTATTTGGCATAGAAACCGTATATTACAGAGGACTTGACGGAATACTTGCGTCAGATGATCTGCCTGATATTGTTGCTGTAAGGCTTGTGGAGGGTGACAAGGGTTCTTTGGAAATGACCTGTGAGATAAAAGAGATGTATCCTGATATTAAGTTCATTAAGATATTAGACCGGACTTCAGAATACATTGTTGAGGAAAATGATACTATATTTGAAAGTTATGTACAAAGACCTATTTTTCCTTCTGATCTTAAAAAATCCCTTGATGATGTTCTTGGTCTGTCTGAAAAGAAAAATCAGGGTATTGCACATGATGAGTTCCTTAAAGGAAAAAGAGCTCTTGTTGTTGATGATAACGAGATTAACAGAATGATAGTTGTGGAGTTTTTAAGCTATGCCGGAATAAAGGCTGATAACTGTGAAAGTGGAATAGAAGCCCTTAACATATTAAATAATGCAAGGGAAGGCTATTATGACATAATATTAATGGACCTTCTTATGCCGGATATGGATGGATATGAAACAGCCTCCCACATACGTAATATGCCGGAAGGCTGCTATAAGGATATTCCAATTGTTATTCTGTCAGCAGATGCTTTTGCCAGGGAAAAGGTACTTGACAAAAGAAACCACATGAACGGATTTTTGTGCAAACCCTTTACAAGGGAAGCACTCTACGAAACGATATATCATAGTATGGCATAAACGCCCCGCAAGGGCGCATATTGTCTGGAAAACAAAATTTGATTTGCTGTCATATAGCTTATCATTTCATGGCATTTTTACAGGCCCTGAATTCCTTTTTACCCTCCTTTGTAAGAAGGGAAGCGTATGAAAACATTACAAAACCATCCATACTGTAGTTTTCTGAAATTTCAATATGCTTAGCGATATTATTACGGTATTTTTTCCAGTCTCTGTCTGATGCATCCTTTAAACCGGATTTGTAAAGGGCAAGGCCGGTATAAAGTGGTACATTACCCTGGTTTATGGAAGTCCAGTCATCAAGTGTATCTGTAAATAAAGTTATTTTCTTACCATTCCTGTGATAATTGTCTGACCAGTAAACCTGTGGAATAAGATAGTCAACATAGCCTGTATTATTGACCCAGGTCTTAATGTCACACCCAATGCTTTCAGCATACTCCCTGTTTCCTGCAGGGCTGATTCCAAATTCAATTGAAGAATCGTAGTCTTTGATTGTCTTGTATACCTTCTTAACCATTTTATTCACGTTTTGCTTACGTTTTTTAATGGATACCTTGTAGAACTGGTTCCCTTTTTTCTTAGAAGGATAAAAATAATCATCAAAATGAATTCCATCAACGTCGTAGCGTGTTATTATCTCTTTTACCCCTCTTATAATCCTGTTTGTAGAAGATTTTTTACAGGGATTAAATATTTTGCCGGTTGTAATTCTGTATGGATTAATCCATGCATGAAATCTGATATTATATTTGTGTGAAGCCTTAATAAGTATATCAAGGGCATCATACTTAAGCTTTTTATCCGAAAGAGAGGTGCACCATTTGAAGCTGCTGTCCGGATATATTGAATCATTAAAAGGTCTTACATGGAAGTACACTGTATTGAAACCCTTTTTTGAAAGATCCTTAAACAGGCTGTCAGCATTGTCTGTAAATTCCTCTTTGTCTTTATTATAAAGACCGGCTGGTTCAAAATCTATGTATGAAATCCATATTCCCTTTAATATGTCAACACCACTGTCAGGTTTATCAGCTGCACTCTTTGACACAACACCTGGTATAAGGGCGTATGACAGTACAAATGATAATATGAGTAAAAATGCGGTAGCAGAGTATATTATTGGTCGTTTGTGTTTTAAATTATGTAATGTGTTTGTATTTAATGTGCTCATTTTATATCTCCATAGTTTTATTCCACAATATATACTAAACCATTATGATTTTTTTTGCAAATTAATGCATACATTTTCTTGACTAGAAAAAATAGTGGGTGTAATATAAATAAAAAAATATGAGTTTTAACAAAATATTATATATGATGGTTTCTGCCATCTTGTTTGGAGGTAATTGTAATGGAGAAAAAGGACATTGACTGGTCAAATCTTGGATTTGGCTATCACAAGACTGACAAAAGGTATGTATCAAATTATGTTAATGGTGCATGGGATAATGGAGCACTTACAGATGATGATACAATTACCATGAGCGAATGTGCAGGTGTTTTACAGTATGCACAGACATGTTTTGAAGGTCTTAAGGCTTATACTACAGAAGATGGAAGAATTGTAACATTCCGTCCTGACCTTAATGCTGCCAGAATGTATGATTCAGCTAAGAGACTTGAGATGCCGGCATTCCCTAAAGAGAGATTTGTTGAGGCAGTTGAGCAGGTAGTTAAGGCTAATGCAGCATATGTTCCACCATATGGTTCAGGTGCAACATTATACATAAGACCATATATGTTTGGTATATCTCCTGTAATAGGTGTTAAGCCTGCTGAGGATTATCAGTTCAGAATGTTCACAACACCTGTTGGACCATACTTCAAGGGTGGTGCTAAACCAATTACTATAAAGGTTTCAGATTTTGACCGTGCAGCTCCTAATGGAACAGGTCATATCAAGGCCGGACTTAACTATGCAATGAGTCTTCACGCTATTGTAACAGCACATCAGGAAGGCTTTGATGAGAACATGTATCTTGATCCTAAGACAAGAACAAAGGTTGAAGAGACTGGTGGAGCCAACTTCTTATTTGTAACAAAGGATGGTAAGGTTGTAACTCCTAAGTCAGGAAGTATCCTTCCTTCAATCACAAGACGTTCACTTGTATATGTTGCTAAGGAGTATCTTGGACTTGAGGCTGAAGAAAGAGAAGTATACTTTGACGAAGTTAAAGATTTTGCAGAGTGTGGACTTTGTGGTACAGCTGCAGTTATATCACCTGTTGGAAAGATTGTTGATCATGGTAAAGAGATCTGCTTCCCAAGTGGAATGGAAGAAATGGGTGAGATAACGAAGAAGTTATATGAAACACTTACAGGAATCCAGATGGGAAGAATTGAAGCTCCAGAAGGATGGGTTCATGAAATTAAGTTGTAATATTTATAATAGTGTGTTATAATATAACAAATCAGTGGTATAAATTGCTGCAATGCAGTATATTTATATATTATATTAACCCCTCAGGCAGGCTGTCTTGTACAGTCTGCCTGTTTGCGTATTGAGGGCGCATATTAAGGGCAATTTTAAGTGGCAATTATTGTTATACTATGTTATAATCAAGCCAATAGTGTTCATTTGTAATTATGAAAAAATATGGCAATTTGAAAGGAACTGGTGAAGACATGAAAAAGGTAGAGGATTATGTGAAAAATATCCCTGATTTTCCGGAGAAGGGGATTATATTCAGAGATGTTACAAGCCTTGTACAGGATAAAGACGGACTGAAGCTTGCAGTTGATGAGATAATAAAAAAGCTGGATGGAGTGGACTTTGATCTTGTAGCAGGTCCGGAATCAAGAGGATTCATTTTTGGAATTCCTGTGGCATATGCCCTTAATAAAGGCTTTGTTATGGTAAGAAAAAAGGGAAAGCTTCCAAGGGAGACTATAGAGTCTGAGTATGACCTTGAATATGGCAAGGCAGTTATAGAGATTCATAAGGATTCAATTAAGCCTGGACAGAAGGTTGTTATTATAGATGACCTTATGGCAACAGGTGGAACAGTTGAAGCAATAATCAGGATGATTGAAGAACTTGGTGGCAAGGTTGTACGTATAGTTGCCCTTATTGAGCTTAAGGATCTTGATGGAAGAAAGAAAATTGCAGGCTATGACTTTGAGCCAGTAGTTACTTATGAAGGCAAATGAGGTTAAAGACATGATTGGAATTATTGGAGCCATGGACGAAGAGGTTAATGAACTTAAAGCCGGAATGGAAGAGGTTAAGGTTACAACAAAAGCATCCATGGAATTTTATGAAGGAACAATAGCTGGTAAAAAGGTTGTTGTGGTTCGTTCAGGAATCGGTAAGGTTAATGCAGGAATATGTACGCAGATACTTGTTGATGTATTTAATGTGGACTGTATTATTAATACAGGAATTGCCGGTGCCCTTAATAATGATATTAATATAGGTGATATTGTATTATCAACTGATGCACTTCAGCATGACGTTGATGCAAAGGCTTTTGGCTATGAGCCGGGACAGATTCCAAGAATGGATGTTCTTGCATTTAAGGCAGATAAAAAGCTTATTGAGCTTGGCAAAAAAAGCTGTGGCCTTGCCTGTCCTGAGATTGGGGTCTTCGAGGGACGAGTTGTAAGCGGCGACCAGTTTATTGCTGACAGGGAAGTTAAAAACAGAATAAAGTCATTATTTGACGGTTACTGTACAGAGATGGAAGGAGCAGCCATAGCACAGGCGGCATATCTTAATAATATACCATTTCTTATAATACGTGCTATTTCTGATAAGGCTGATGATTCAGCACATATGGATTATCCGGCATTTGAAAAAATGGCAATCAGAAATCTTGTGGGGATAATGTTTGAATTGGTTAAATCAATCGGGCAATAAATTGGGATAATTAAAAAATGTAAAAAAAAGGTTTACAAAATATGGTAAATAATGTATAATTAATTCAAATCAAATTGAAGTACATTCTAAATCATATTTTAGGAGAAGAAGGGAGAAAGTTATGCCAGATAAGATTTTTACAAATAATCAGGTCAGTATTTCTGGGACTGTGGTAAGCAAATTTGAGTTTAGTCATGAGGTTTATGGGGAGGGATTTTATGTAGTGGATCTTTTGGTTCCACGACTTAGTGATACGTATGATACAATTCCGCTTATGATATCCGAAAGACTTATTGATGTTACAAAGGATTACACAGGAAGCTTTATGGAGGCAAGTGGTCAGTTCAGATCTTACAATCGCCATGAAGAGTCAAGGAACAGACTGGTTTTATCAGTTTTTGTAAGAGAGGTTAATGTATACGAAAGTGAAATTGAGGATGAGAACAGTAAACCTAATCAGATCTTTCTTGATGGTTATATCTGCAAGCCTCCAATTTACAGAAAAACTCCTCTTGGAAGAGAGATAGCAGATATCCTTCTTGCTGTTAACCGTCCATATGGCAAGTCAGATTATGTCCCATGTATATGCTGGGGACGCAATGCAAGATTTGCAGAAACCTTTGAGGTTGGCGGACACATTCAGATATGGGGAAGAATCCAGAGCAGGGAATATCAGAAAAAGATATCAGAGGATGCTGTGGAAAAAAGAGTTGCTTACGAAGTATCTGTAAGTAAACTGGAATATGTTGATGAACCAATGTCAGAATGTTAAGGAATCAGATCATTTGATATAATAGTAACAAAACTTTAACTTATACAATAGTAACAAAACCTTAAATTTGCATTATATTAATTTATATGATAAAATATGCATTGTTTGCGAAGAGTAACCCGGTTTTTTGGAGGAAATATTTATGCAGAAAAATATCATACAGGTAATATATGGTGTGGGAAAAGGCAAGTCAGCTGCTGCAATAGGCCAGAGTGTTCAGGCAGTAAGTGCAGGAAAGAGAGTAGTATTTATTAGCTTTTTAAAGGGTAAGAATATGAAGAATCTTGAGTGCATTGAAAGGCTGCTGGAACCGGATTTTAAAGTTTTCTGCTTCGAAAAAGAAGAATGTACTTACGAAGAATTGTCCGAGGAACAGAAGGAAGAAGAAAAGCAGAACATTATGAATGGATTTCATTTTGCCAATAAGGTTGTTGAAACAGGGGATTGTGATTTGCTGGTTCTTGATGAGGTCTTAGGCCTTGTTGATCTGGGAATTCTTACCATCCAGGATATATACAGACTTATTGAAAAGTGCGGAACACAGGTAAGTCTTATTATGACGGGAAAGTATATATCCAAGGAACTGTTACAGCATATTGATGAGGTTTCAGAGATTAACTGTATTAAGACAATCTCTGCTTGACAAAATACATCGCAGGTGTTAAAGTCATTATATGTTAATAAAGACGATAGAGGTGCGTTAATCATTAGTATACTTATGGATGCATTCAGGTGCACATGAAGTAAGTTGAAAGGGAGGTACGCCGAAGGGGAAAGGGCCTGTAGCTTTTCTTACTGGTTATGAAGTTAAGAGCTTTATGACTGTCATCATTTTTATGATGGAGTGCTATCAGAATTACTTATGTAATTTCAGACCGGCACTTTGGTGCCGGTTTTTTTCTTTACTGCTTCACATAGAAACAGTAAAACGGAAGACTCCGTAAGGATGCGCACTCTTATTTACATGAATACATATTTTAAGGAGGATTTTAAAATGTCATTATTTGAGGGAGCAGGAGTTGCACTTGCAACACCAATGAAGGAAAATGGAGAAGTTAATTATGAGGTGCTTGAGCAGTTAGTAGAGATGCAGGTTGCTGGCGGTACAGATGCAATTATTGTATGTGGTACAACAGGTGAGGCATCAACACTTACACATGAGGAACACCTTGAATGTATTAAGGCAGTTTGTGATTTTACTAAGAAGAGAATTCCTGTTATTGCCGGAACAGGTTCTAACTGCACAGAGACAGCAGTTTACCTTTCAACAGAGGCTGAGAAGAGAGGTGCAGACGGACTATTAATAGTATCACCATATTATAATAAAGCAACACAGAATGGACTTAAGGCTCATTATACAAAAATTGCTAAGAGCGTTAATATTCCAATTATTATGTACAACATTAAGGGACGTACAGGATGCAATATCAATAACCAGACAATGGCAGACCTTTACAGAGATGTGGATAATATTATTGCTGTTAAAGAGGCTAATGGAGATCTTTCTTCAATTGCAGAGCTTATGAATATTACTAATGGAGAACTTGATGTATATTCAGGTAATGATGATCAGATAGTTCCTATCCTTTCTCTTGGTGGTAAGGGAGTTATATCAGTTCTTTCTAACGTAATGCCTAAGGAAACACATGATATTGTTGCCAGCTATCTTAGCGGAGATGTTAATAAGAGCCGTGAGCTTCAGATTAAACTTATTCCACTTATTAAGGCACTCTTTTCAGAGGTTAATCCTATCCCTGTTAAGAAAGCCCTTAATCTTATGGGAATCAATGCCGGACCACTCAGACTTCCACTTACAGAGATGGAAGATGCTCATGCAGCTATTCTTGCTAAAGAGATGGAAAAGGCCGGAATTAAACTTGCTTAATCAATAATATATATGTGAGGTAGACAAATGGTTAAAATATTAATGCACGGATGTAATGGAAGAATGGGTCAGGTTATAACCGGACTTGTTAAGGAAGATGAGAATGCTACTATTACAGCAGGTGTAGATGTATATGACGGAATTAAGAATGATTATCCTGTATTTTCAAAGCTTCAGGATGTCAATGTAGATTTTGATGTTATAATTGATTTCTCAACTGCTTCAGTTATTGATGGTCTTTTAGATTACTGTGAGGCTGTTAAGAAACCGGTTGTTTTATGTACAACAGGCTTATCAGAAGAGCAGATTAAGAAGGCAAAGAAGGTTTCAGAAACAGTTGCTGTACTTCGTTCAGCTAATATGTCAATTGGTGTTAACGTTATTATGAAGCTTCTTCGTGAAGCTGTTGCAAAGCTTGCACCAGAAGGATTTGATGTTGAGATAGTTGAGAAGCATCATAATCAGAAGTTAGATGCACCATCAGGAACAGCTATTGCTCTTGCAGATGTTATGAATGATGAGATGGGTGGATGTTATGAATATATTTATGACAGAAGCCAGGTGCGTAAAAAGAGAGATAAGAAGGAACTTGGTATATCAGCAGTAAGAGGCGGTAATATTGTTGGTGAACATGATGTAATATTTGCCGGAACTGATGAGGTTATAACAATTTCACATTCAGCACATTCAAAGGCTATATTTGCCAAGGGTTCAATAGCAGCAGCAAAATATATATTTGATAAGAAGCCGGGAATGTATGATATGTCAGATGTTATGGCTTAATGATAATAATACAGGAGATGTGAATTATGGATTTTAAGGACGTTGTAGTATCAAGAAGAAGCATGCGTGCTTATGATGATTCAAAAACTGTTACAAAAGACCAGATAGAAGAAATCGTAAAGATGGCTTCATATGCACCTTCATGGAAGAATTCCCAGACAGCAAGATATTATGCTGTTCTTGATAAGGATAAGTGCCAGGAGTTTGCTACAAAATGTCTTCCTGAATTTAATATACGCAATTCAAAGGGAGCAGCTTATATAGTAACTTCATTTGTTCCTGGTAATTCCGGCTTTGATACAGCAAAGAATGAAGCTACGAATGAATGTGGAGATGGCTGGGGTTATTATGATCTTGGGCTTAACAATGAAAATCTTCTTCTTGCAGCTAAGGAAGCAGGACTTGATACACTTGTTATGGGAATCAGGGATGCTAAGGCTATAAGAGAAGAAATCGGTATACCTGATGAAGAGATAATTGTATCTGTTATTGCTATTGGATATGGCACAAAGGATGCCACTATGCCTAAGAGAAAGGATATAAGTGAGATACTTCATTTTGTATAAGCTTCTGTGTATCAGAACTCATTTTAAAGAGAATATTTTTGATTGGAATTAAAAAGGTAAACCTGCATATACTTCATATAAGTAAGTGTATGCAGGTGTTTTTTTATGAAATTTACTAAAATGCACGGCTGTGGTAATGATTACATATTTGTGTCAGAAAGTGAAATTGCAGGCAGGGATATGTCCGAGCTCGCCATTTTAATGAGCAACAGGAAAAAGGGAATAGGTTCAGATGGACTAATTGTAATAGCACCCTCAGATGAGGCTGATATAAAAATGATCATGTATAATTCCGACGGTTCCAGAGGAAAAATGTGCGGCAATGGAATAAGGTGTCTTGCAAAATATGTTTTTGAGAGAAAGCTGGTTATAAAAACCAAATTTAATATAGAAACCGATTCGGGAATAAGACCTGTAAGATTATATGTAAATGGGAACAGGGTTGAAAATGTACAGGTTGAAATGGGTGCATATTCCCACCTTGAATGTAAAAATTATATATTGGACGGAAAAAAATACGACCTGACATATCTTGAGGTTGGTAATCCCCATTGTGTTATATTTGTTCCAAAGGTGGAAAATGTCCTTGTTGACATAATAGGCTCTTATCTTGAGAAGCATGAGGATTTTCCTAATGGAGTAAATACGGAATTTGTTGAAATAGTAAACAGGGAGACTGTTCGTTTGAGAGTGTGGGAGAGAGGAAGTGGTGAAACACTGGCCTGTGGAACAGGGGCATGTGCAGCATTTGCTGCTGGCTATGTTAAGGGCTATTTTGAAGAGGAGATAAATGTTGTTATGTCTGGAGGAATTGTAAAGACCGGTATTGATAATAATAGCATTATACATTTGTATGGGGATGCCAATGAGGTGTTTTCAGGTGATTATATGATATAGAAGGCAAAATAATGTGTGGGAGTGTAGGGACAGATGGATGCTTGTAATAGGAAAATTAAACTTGAGAGGCTGTTAGAAGGCATTGATTATAATATTATCCAGGGTGGAACAGACAGGGAAACAGGCAGTATTCATTATAATACAAAGGACGTAATGCCGGGAGGAGTATTTGTATGTATTAAAGGATTTCACACGGATTCCCATAAGCTTGTAAAGGAAGCTGTTTATAATGGAGCAACAGTTATAGTATGTGAGGATATTGTTGATGTTACCCTTGGAGTCACTCTTTTACAGGTGGCAGATACAAGAAAGGCCCTTGCAAAAATGTCATCAAATTATTTTGACAATCCTGCAAAGGATATGATAATGATTGGTGTTACCGGAACCAAGGGGAAGACAACCATAACATATATGATAAGGGGGATACTTTCTGCTGCCGGAATCCAAACCGGAATCATAGGAAGTATTGAAACCAGCTATGGTATCATTTCAAAACAAAATGAAAATACCACCCCGGAATCTTATGAAATATGGAAAACCTTATATGACATGAAAAATGCCGGTATGAAAGCTGTTGTCATGGAGGTTTCTTCCCAGGGCTTAATGTTAGAAAGGGTCTATGCAATTCATTTTGACTACGGAATATTTACTAACATTTCCCATGATCATATAGGGAAAAATGAGCACGAAAGTCTTAATGAATATATAAAGTGCAAGGCAAGGTTATTTGAACAGTGTGACCTTTCTGTAATAAATAAGGATGATATGTATTCAGGCATTATGGCAAATAGCGCAAGGGGAAGGGTTATATATTATGGAATGCCTTCAGGGGTTGAATATGTAATGGTGAATAAAGACGGGAAGACGGGTGAGGGTGATATGGTTCCCGGCATGTCATTTGTAATAGATGGTTTTAAGTATATGGTAAGCCTTGGCGGAGTGTATTCGGTATATAATGCAGTGGCTGCAAAGACTGTATGTGACAGCATATTATTTATGGATGAAAAAGAGACAGTTAATAATATAGAACTTGAAGTGCTGTCAAATCTTAATATAAGCGGAAGAATGGAGTACATTAAGAGAAAGGGACTGGCAGGTATTATAATAGATTATGCCCATAATGCCCTTGCCCTAAGTCAGGTACTAAAAGCCGTCAGGCGTTATACAGATGGTAATGTTGTATGTGTATTTGGCTGTGGGGGAAACCGTTCAAAGCTTAGAAGATATGAGATGGGCCAGGCAGCTGCAAAATATTCTGATTATATAATTGTAACCTCAGATAATCCACGTTACGATGATGCAGTGCTTATAATGGAGGATATTGAAAAAGGAATACTTATGGCAGAAAATAAAAGATATAAAGCTTATAAAATGATCGAAGAGAGAAAAACTGCAGTGGAATATGCTTTGTCAAACAGCAAAGAAAATGATATTATAGTAGTTGCAGGTAAAGGCCATGAAAAATATCAGGAAATACGTGGCAGGAAATATAATTTATGTGACAGGGATATAGTGGAAAACTATTGATTAATAAACATTATAAAGGACGGGAGGATAATATTTTGAGAATAACAGTAAGTGAAATAGTTGATGTAACAGGTGGAGTAATTCTTGGAGAAAAAACAGAGGATAAACTGAATAAATTTGTGACACATGTAAGTTCTAATTCAAGGGAAATTGAAAAAAACTCGTTATTTGTTGCAATTAAGGGTGAAAGAACAGATGGCAACAAATATGTTGCCAGTGCATTTGATAATGGTGCGTCGGTTTCCCTTGTAAGTGAAGATATGGATGAGGAGACTCTTGAAAAGGGAGTTTGCATTAAAACTGATGATACCTTAAGGGCAATCCAGAAGCTTGCAGGCTGGTACAGAAAAAAATATCAGATACCTGTTATTGGAGTTACAGGAAGTGTCGGAAAGACAACAACTAAAGAGATGATAGCTGCAGCATTGGGAGCAGGAAAAAAAGTCCTTAAAACAAGGGGGAATCTTAACAGCCAGTTAGGTGTTGCCCTTATGATGTTTGAATTGACAGATGAGTATGATATAGGTGTTATAGAAATGGGAATGAGTGAGCCTGGAGAGATGCACAGGCTTACAGAAATGGCAGGACCATGTGCTGCCGTAATAACTAATATCGGGGTATCACATATTGGACAGCTTGGCAGCAGAGAAAACATAAGAAAAGAAAAAATAGATATAGTAAGAGGCTTTAGAAAATCAGGAATACTTCTTATACCTTCAAATGATGAGATGCTTAATGCTCCGGATGCCTTTGACAGGGAAAATGTCAGCAGGGAAGCAGATGTGATTCTTGATGATTCCCAGATCATTTATTATGGAGAAGATGAAAAGTGTCTTATTAAGGCTGAAAATATACATAATGAGGATAAGGGTGTGTCCTTTGATGTGGATATTCCGGGAAAGGGAAAACACAGAGTGTCGCTTGCGGTACTTGGTGTACATAATGTTTATAATGCCCTTGCTGCCCTTGCATTTGCAGATATATTTGGGGTGGATATTAAGGCTGCGATTAAGGGAATTGAAGAATATCGTCCGGTGGCTATGCGTGGAGAATTCTTTGAGAAAAACGGCTTTACAATTATTGATGATACCTACAATGCAAGTCCTGATTCCATGAAAAGCGGTTTATCCGTTTTATGGGATAAAAAGTGTGATGGAAAAAGATATGCAGTTCTTGCAGATATACTTGAGCTTGGACAGGAGTCAGAAAGACTTCACAGGGAGATTGGAAGATATATTGCGAAGAATAACGAAGAAACAATTAAAACAGATGTTTTAATAACTGTTGGAAGGGAAGCTGCATATATTGCCAAAGAAGCCATAAAGGGTTCGGCTGAGATTAAGGATGGGGCATTTGTTGTAAGAAGCTTTGAAGACAGAGCGGATGCCCTTGATTTCCTTAAAAGTAATATTAAAGCAGGAGATCTTGTTCTTTGCAAGGGTTCAAGAGGTATGCAGATGGATAAAATTGTAAAGGGAGTATTAGATGACTAAAGATATTTACGCAGATGTTATTGTAAATATTTCTGTGGATAGTCTTGATAAGGCATATCAGTACAAGATTCCGGATGGTATCAGGGAAAAGGTTAAGGTTGGACAGGCCGTAATGATTCCCTTTGGTGTGTCTGACAGGATGATAAAGGGCTATGTTATAAGAATTTCAGATAAGCCTGAATATGACGTATCAAGGATAAAAAGCATAAGTGGCTTGTGCAAAAAGACATTAGATACATCAGAAAGAATGCTACAGCTGGCAGCATTTATGAAAAACCGTTACCAGTGCACCATGAATGAGGCAATCAAGACAGTAATGCCTGTTAAAAGCAAGGTGAAAACTGTTAAAAAGAAGAGTGTTGTGCTAAAGCTTGATAAGGAAAAGGCAAGGGCAGTATTTCTTGAACTTAATTCTAAGAAAAATGCTGCTGCAAGGGCAAGGCTTCTTAAATGTCTTATTGACAGTGAAAATGGTATTTTAGACTATAATTATATTAAGAATGAAGAGAATATAGGACCATCAACCTTCAACTCTTTAGAAAGAGATGGAATTATAGCTGTTGAAGCTGAGGATGTATTTAGAAACCCCAAAATGGATTATGGAAGCTGGGGAAGGAATGTCATACTCAATGAAAAACAGCAGGAAATAGCTGATGACATTACAGGGGAATATGAAAAGGGAATCAGAAGAGAGTACCTTATACATGGTATAACAGGAAGTGGAAAGACAGAAGTGTATATGGCTGTCATGGAAAAGGTTATTGGCCTTGGATACCAGGTTATTGTACTTATTCCTGAAATTGCCCTTACCTATCAGACCTCCGGAAGATTTTATAAAAGATTTGGAGGGAGGGTGTCCATCCTTAATTCAAAAATGTCAGCCGGTGAACGCTATGATCAGTATATGAGAGCGAAAAATGGGGATGTAGATGTTATTATTGGCCCAAGGTCTGCCCTGTTTGCTCCTTTTGAAAGACTTGGACTTATTATTATAGATGAGGAGCATGAATCCGGATATGTCAGCGAGACAATTCCAAGATACAGTGCCGTATGTGTGGCAGGAGAGCTTGCAAGACTTTCAGGGGCATCCTTAATTCTTGGCTCTGCCACTCCTTCAATTGAAACCTATTACAGAACAAGTGAAGACTATAAGGGAGATAAGCCTGTCAAATTGTACAGACTTGACATCCGTGGTGGAAACAGCAGACTTCCCAATATACATGTTGCTGATATGAGAGAAGAGTTTAAGAATAAAAACTATTCTATAATAAGCACAGGTTTAAGGGATGCCATAGGTGACAGATTAAGGAAAAATGAGCAGGTAATGCTCTTTTTAAACAGAAGGGGCTTTTCAGGCTTTATAAGCTGCAGAAATTGTGGCGAGGTTGTAAAATGTCCCCACTGTGATGTATCATTAACCCTTCATTACGGTCATAACAGGAAAAAGCTGGTATGTCATTATTGTGGATATGAAAGGGATATGGTAACTACATGTGAAAAATGTGGTTCAAAATATATAGGCACATTTGGTACAGGTACCCAGAAAATTGAGTCAATGGTCAAAGAGATGTTTCCTGAGGCAAGGGTGCTTAGGATGGATGCTGATACAACAACAGGAAAAGATGGTTATGTTAACGTTTTAGAATCATTTGGCGCACATGAAGCAGATATTTTAATTGGGACCCAGATGATTATAAAGGGACACGATTTTCCTCTTGTAACTCTTGTGGGTATTGTAGCAGCTGATATGACTCTTAATATGAGTGATTACAGAGCGGCTGAAAGGACCTTCCAGACCCTGGTGCAGGCAGCAGGTCGTGCAGGAAGAGGAAACAGGCCCGGAGACGTATATATTCAGACTTATAATCCTGATCATTATGCCGTGACAGCGTCGGTTAAACAGGATTATGGGGAATTTTTTAACAAAGAGATTAATTACAGAAGGCTTTTATCATATCCACCTGTATCAAGAATAATGAGCATTATGACGGCATCATCTAAAGAGGCTTATGCTAAGAAAATAATAGATGATGTGGCAAGAAACACTCTTTTATATTTTAAGGGAAATGATGCTGCAAAGGTTATTGGACCTGCACCTCATTTTCTGGCTAAAATATGCGACTCATACAGATTTGTCCTGTATGTTAAGTGTGAAGATGATAAGCTCTTATACAGGCTGCGTGATATGATTGTGGAATATCTTGATGTTATGTACGAAAAAAAGCGTTTTGATGTGTGGATAGATGTGGATTGAATTATGGCAAAAGGAGTGCTATAATGTAGAATAAGTGTACACATTCAACTGTTAATGTGAATTTGAAATAGTGATTATGGAGGCAGTTATGGCTATCAGACAGATAAGAGTTCTTGGGGATGAGATCCTCACAAAAAGATCAAAGGAAGTTAAAGAAGTTACAGATAAGGTTAAGGTTTTAATAGATGATATGTTAGATACCATGTATGATGCAAGAGGTGTAGGCCTTGCAGCACCACAGGTTGGTATTCTTAAAAGAATTGTTGTTATAGACGTTTCAGAAGAAGCAGACGATCCTATTATCCTTATTAATCCTGAAATATTAGAAACCAGTGGCGAACAGACAGGTCCGGAGGGATGTCTTTCAGTACCTGGAAAAGTAGGTATTGTAACAAGACCTGATCATGTAAAGGTTAAGGCATATAATGAAAATATGGAAGAGGTTACCTACGAAGGAGACGAGCTTCTTGCCAGAGCATTTATGCATGAGATTGAACATCTTGATGGAGTTATGTATGTAAGCCATGTGGAAGGAAAGTTACATGATGCAGATGAGTATTACGCAGAAGAAGGAGAATAATATATGAGAGTAGTATATATGGGTACCCCGGACTTTGCCGTTTTACCACTTAGAAGTATTGTTGAGGCAGGTCATGAGGTTGTTCTTTGTGTAACACAGAAGGACAAACCTAAGGGAAGAGGAGGAAAGGTGTTATATACACCAGTTAAGGAAGAAGCACTTAAGCATAATATACCGGTATTTCAGCCAGATACAATGAAGGATGAAGAAAGTATAAAAACAGTCAGGGATGCCAATCCGGATGTTATAGTCGTAGCTGCATTTGGACAGATTCTTCCTAAGGCAGTGCTTGACATACCTGAATATGGATGTCTCAATATTCATGCATCATTACTTCCAAGACTGAGAGGTGCTGCACCTATCCAGCAGGCTGTAATTGATGGAGATGAAGAAACAGGTATCACCATTATGTATATGGATGAGGGGCTTGACACAGGTGATATCATACTTAAAAAGAGTATTAAAATCGAAGCTGATGAAACCGGTGGAAGCTTATTTGACAAGCTTGCCCTTATGGGAGGACCACTTATATGTGAAGCCCTTGACATGTCAGAAAAGGGTCTGGTAACAAGAAGTCCACAGACCGGAGAAGCATCTTATGCAGGTATGCTTCATAAAAAAATGGGACTTATAGATTTTAACTGGGATGCCGTTAGAATTGAAAGGCTTATAAGAGGACTTAATCCATGGCCAAGTGCTTATACTTATTATGATGGCAGGATGATAAAAATCTGGAAGGCCTTTGTTATGAATGCCTGTGAGGCAGACGATTTTGACTCATATAAGGAGGCTCCATGTGGTAGCATAGTTAAAATAACTAAAGAGTATATATACGTTAAGACAGGGAAAGATATTCTTGTAATAGAAAGTTTGCAGCCGGAAGGCAAGAAGCGAATGGATACTGCGGCATATCTGCGTGGATGCAGAATGAGTGAAGGAGCCGTATTGGGAATGGAGGAATGAGTATGAATTCATTAGGTTTAGTTGTGGCAGCCATGGGTTACTATGGAGGATATGGATATGGACCGGGTTTTGGAATGTTTTATGATCCTACCTACATTCTTGTACTTATAGGTGTTGTTATTTCATTAATTGCATCTGCAAAGGTTAATTCAGCATTTGCAAAGTATAACAGGGTAAGATCATATTCGGGTCTTACAGGAGCACAGACAGCTGAGAGAATACTTAGAAGTAATGGCATTATGGATGTTTCCATAAGATGTATTCCCGGAAAGCTTACAGATCATTATGATCCTTCAAAAAAGGTTGTATCATTATCTGAAAGTGTTTATAATGGTACATCAATTGCTGCAATTGCAGTAGCGGCACATGAATGTGGACACTGCTTACAGCATGACACAGATTATGCACCCCTTAATATAAGAACTGCACTTGTACCAGTTGCCAACATTGGCTCCTCTCTTTCATGGGTATTTATTATTCTTGGTATATTATTTGGTGGTTCATCACTGCTTATTAATATTGGTATTATACTGTTTTCGGCAGCAGTTGCATTTCAGGTGGTTACACTTCCAGTGGAATTTAATGCATCAAGACGTGCCCTTGGCTGTATTGAATCAATGGGAATATTAAGAGCTGATGAGCTTAAGGGTGGAAGAAAGGTTCTTAGGGCAGCAGCGCTTACTTATGTGGCAGCTACACTTACTGCAATTCTCCAGCTTTTAAGACTTATTTTCTTATTTGGAAAAAGAGATGATTAAATGCAGGTAGAAGTTGAATTGAAAGGTATGATTAATGGCGAAAAACAGAAATCTATCAGATAATTTTAATACAAAAAATATTACGGCAAGACAGTCTGTTCTTGCCGTAGTTAATGCTGTAATGGAAAACGGCAGTTTTTTAAATGATGCTCTTTCAGAATATGCATACATAAGTGATGACAATGGAGAGTATGTGTTTGACAGGAGAGACAGAGCATTTATAAAAGCACTCTCTGAAGGAACTATTGAGAGATGTATTACAATAGATTATATTATTAATCAATATTCATCAAAACCGGTAAATAAGCTTAAGCCTTATATCAGGGACATTTTAAGGATGTCTGTGTACCAGATATTATATATGGATAAGGTGCCGGACAATGCTGCTGTAAATGAGGCAGTAAAGCTTACAGTTAAAAAGGGCTATCAGGGATTAAAGGGCTTTGTTAACGGTGTTTTGAGAAATATTGCAAGAAGCGGAAGAGACGTAGATATTGATAGCAAGGCAGGTCTTTCGGTAAAATATTCCATGCCGGAATGGATTATAAAGCATTTTGAGAGGGAGCTTGGAAGTAAAGCAGCCAGGGAGGCCTTTGATTATTTTTTGAAAAAACCGGATATTACGGTGAGACCGGATAAACCTGAAAATATTGAAAAGCTTGCTAAAAAGCTGCAGAACCAGAACATAGAATATAAGCAGGGAAGTATTATCCCATATGCATTAAGAATTACAAAGGGAACTTCTGTAAGTGAGATAGAAGGCTTTAGCCAGGGGGAATTTGTAGTTCAGGACGAAAGCTCCATGTTACCTGCATATATAATCTGTGAATATATTAAGGATAATTATCCAACATCTGAGAGTAGTATTAATGTCCTTGATATGTGCGCTGCTCCCGGTGGAAAGGTTTTATATCTTGCAGGATATGAAGAACGCGTTAAATGTATTGCAAGGGATGTTACGGAAAGTAAGGTTTCAAAAATAGAAGAAAATGTTAAGAGACTTGGCATAAAAAATGTTTTGTGCCAGGTGGCAGATGCCCTTGTTTTTATGGAAGAGGATAAGGAAAAGTATGACATAATAATTGCAGATCTTCCATGTTCCGGCCTGGGGGTTATTGCAAAAAAACCGGATATCAAATATAATACCACAGAAACTGATCTGACTTCTCTTGCAGATATTCAGAAAAAAATGTTAGATAATGCCTTTTCATATGTAAAGCAGGGAGGTATTATTGTTTTCTCAACATGTACAGTAAACAAAAAGGAAAATGAGGATAATAATGCCTGGTTTCTTGAAAAATACCAGGAAGAAGTTTCAGGTCTTTTGCTTGAAAAATATATACCGGAGGGCATTAAGTCATGTCTTGATAAAAAGAATGGCATAGTTATTCCACCGGGAAAATATGACACAGATGGATTTTATATTACGGCATTTAAAAAGGGTGTTTAATTGATGGAAAGATACAGAGATTATAGGGACATTGTGTCATTTGAAAAAAATGAGCTGGAAGAATATCTTAAGGAAAACGGATATCCGGCCTTTAGAAGTAAGCAGATATATGAGTGGGTACATAAAAAACTTGCCTCATCATATGAGGACCTGTCAAATCTCCCTAAAAAATTAAGGGAAGAGCTTGCAGGCTATTATCATGTATTGCCACTTGAGATAAAAGAAAAGATTGTTTCTAAGCTTGATGGTACAGCCAAGTATCTTATGGCAACACATGACGGAGGAATCATTGAAAGCGTTGCCATGCAGTACGATTATGGGATGAGTGTATGTATATCTTCCCAGATTGGCTGTAGAATGGGCTGCAAATTCTGTGCGTCAACTCTTCTTGGATTAGAGAGAAGTCTTACTGCCTCAGAGATGCTTTCCCAGATATATAATATCCAGAGAGAGATGGGAAAAAGAGTCGATAATATTGTAGTTATGGGTATTGGTGAGCCATTTGACAATTATGATGAGCTGATTAAGTTTATAAGAATGGTCACCAATAAAGACGGACTTAATATCAGTCAGAGAAATATTACTGTATCCACATGTGGACTTGTTGAAAGAATATATAAGTTTGCAGACGAGGAATTGTCAGTTACTCTTGCCATATCCCTTCATGCCTCCAATGATGAGATAAGAAGAAAAACCATGCCTGTTGCCAACAAATACAGTATAAAAGAGATAATAGATGCTTGCAGATATTTTGTGGATAAAACAGGAAGAAGAGTTACATTTGAGTATACTATGATTGCAGGTGTGAATGACAGCAGGGAGTGTGCAGATGAACTTTCAGCACTTTTAAAGGGACNNGACTTTTATGCCATGTTAACCTGATTCCTTTAAATGCAGTTAAGGAGAGGGAGCACAGGTGTGCTGAAAGAGAAAACATAGAGCGTTTCAAAAGGCTGCTTGAAAATAATGGTGTTAACAGTACCATCAGAAAAGGAATGGGCAAGGATATTGAGGCGGCCTGTGGACAGCTAAGAAGAAAATATGTTTCAGGACAAACAGTATAAGAATTATTATAACGGAGATGAAATATGTTACAGAAATATTTTGGAGACAAGGCATTTTATAAGAAAATAATGCTTGTTGCCATACCAATTATGATACAAAATGGAATGACAAACTTTGTCAACCTTCTTGACAACATAATGGTTGGAAGAGTAGGGGCAGAGCAGGTGTCGGGAGTTGCCATTGTTAACCAGGTTCTGTTTGTATTTAACCTGTGTATATTTGGGGCAATTTCCGGTGCAGGCATTTTCTCAGCCCAGTTCTTTGGCAAGAAGGATATAAAGGGTGTCAGCAATACCTTCAGATATAAGCTGTGGGTGGTTACTATTATAACAGCATGTGCCCTTGTCTTATTGTTAACAAGAGGAGAAGACGTTATAAGTCTATATCTTACAGGAGAAAATGATGGTGGTAATATAGCAGATACACTTATGTACGGAAAAATGTATATGAGAGTAATGCTTATAGGACTTCCGGCATTTATTATAACCCAGGTATATGCCAGTACCTTAAGGGAAGCCGGGGAAACTATTGTGCCCATGATAGCCGGTGTTTCGGCAGTGTTGGTTGACCTTGTATTTAACTATCTTCTTATATATGGTAATCTCGGTCTTCCAAAGCTTGGAGTTGTGGGAGCGGCTATAGCAACAATGATGTCAAGATATGTTGAAGCAGCAATAGTTGTGTTCTGGACTCATTTCAGAAGACATAAATTTACTTATATCATAGGAATATATAAGACATTAATGGTGCCAAAGGATCTGCTTATTCACATAATTAAAAAGGGCTTTCCACTGTTTTGTAATGAAGCTCTGTGGTCAGCCGGAATGGCAATACTTGTACAGTGTTATTCTGTAAGAGGTTTTGGTGTTGTTGGAGGACTTAATATTGCAAATACAATAGGCAATCTCTTTAATATAGTATTTTTTGCAATGGGAGATGCCATTGCCATAATTGTTGGACAGCTTCTTGGTTCTGGACAGATGGAAAAGGCAAAGGACAATGCAAGAAAGATGATAACATTTGCAGTGTGTGTAAGTATTCTTGTATCAGCGGCAATGTTTGCAACATCAAATATGTTCCCGGGCTTTTATAATGTAAATGAGTACACAAGAAATCTTGCCACAACATTTATGCGTATTGCTGCCTGCTATGTGCCTATGTTGGCATTTTTACATGCATCTTATTTTACATTAAGATCAGGGGGAAATACTATTATCACATTTTTATTTGACAGTGTGTTTATGTGGATAGTAAGTGTACCTCTTGCATATGTTACAACAAGATATACAAGCCTTTCCATTGCTTACGTTTATATTATCGTTCAGGGTGTTGATATTATAAAATGTATAATTGGTTTTGTACTTGTGAAGAAGGAAATATGGCTCAATAATATTGTGGCTAAGGAATAAGGGAATGTAGCTTAATAATATTGTGGCTAAGGAATAATGGAATATGGCTTAATAATATTGCAGCTAAGGAATAATGGAATATGGCTCAATAATATTGCAGCTAAGGAATAATGGAATATGGCTTAATAATATTGTGGCTAAGGAATAAGGGTTTACTAGTTTTAGGGATTACAGAAAGGATGAAAAGGTATGGCCAGAGGAAAGACAAAGGATATGACTGTTGGTTCTCCAATGAGACATATAATCGAATTTTCGGTGCCTCTTTTATTAGGATTTTTATTTCAGCAGTTATATAACATTTTCGATGCTATGATAGTTGGAAGATTTGTTGGTCTGGATGCTCTTGCGGCAGTAGGCTCAACAGGTTCTGTTAATTTTCTTATAATTGGATTCTGCATGGGAGTATGTAATGGTTTTTCCATACCTTTAGCTCAGAGATTTGGAGCCAGGGATAATGACGGAATGAAAAAATATATGATGAATGCAATTTATCTTTCAGTATTTTTTTCCGTTATACTTACAGTTGTTACGGTTGTCTTCTGCAAACAGATATTAGTTGCAATGGATACACCTGGAGATATTCTTGCATTATCCTATAATTATATAGTTATTATACTTGCAGGAATTCCGGTTACATTTTTGTACAATCTTATATCAGGAATAATCAGGGCAATGGGAGACAGTAAAACTCCGGTTTATTTTCTGGTTATGTCATCAGTAATTAACATTGTTTTAGACTTAGTTCTAATAAATGTATTTTCAATGGGTGTTGTAGGAGCAGCAGTTGCAACTGTTGTTTCGCAGCTTGTATCAGGGGTGTGTTGCGTAATATACAGCTATAAAAGATATGAGCTCCTGCATGTGGAAAAGCGTTTTAGAAAAATAGACGGAAGAAGCATGGGTAAGCTTTTATATGTGGGAATTCCCATGGGACTCCAGTATTCCATAACAGCAATTGGAAGTGTTGTTCTCCAGAAGTCTGTTAACTCTCTTGGAAAGGTTGCTGTTGCATCAATGACAGCCGGCGGTAAGGTAAGTATGTTTTTCTGCTGTCCATATGATGCTATGGGAAGTACAATGGCAACCTATGGCGGACAGAATGTTGGAGCTGGTAAAATTGACAGACTTAACAAGGGTCTGTTTTCAGTATCAGTGCTTGGAGTTGCTTATTCTATTATAGCCCTTGTATTTTTAGCAGTGGCATGGAAGCCACTTGTATCTCTTTTCATTGGTGAGGGACAGAGTATGGATGTGTATTCCAATGCGCATATGGTTATATTATATAACGCCTTATTTTATATTCCACTTGCCTTCGTTAACATTGTAAGATTCCTTATTCAGGGAATGGGTTACAGTCAGATTGCAATTATTGCAGGAATATGTGAGATGGCTGCAAGAACCTTTGTGGGCTTTATGCTTGTTCCACAGTTTGGTTTTAAGGCTGCATGTATAGCAAGTCCGGTGGCCTGGGTGATGGCGGATATGTTCCTATTCCCGGCATATTTTATAATAATCAAAAAAATGAAACGGATAGCTGCAAGATAGTTGCAAACTTCTTGTCCTAAATTATGAACTTCCTTCATATACTTTAAGTAGTAGTAATATGGTCAGTCTGCCATATTGGGTATATGAAGGAGGTTTTTTATGTTAAAAAGAGTATGTCTCATATTTATGCTTGGAATAATATGTATCCTTGCTGCACTGATATATAAGCCAGAGAAACTAAGTAAAGTGGTATCTGACGGCTCTTATGATAATAGAAAGGGGCTTGCTGTTACAGATTCGGCTATTGATATTTCCGGTGGCTCCCTAAAATGCTCCTATGAGATAATTAAAAATGCCCTGGTAACAGATATATCTGAGGATGACAAGGAGATTGTTGTATTTAAGGACGGAAGTTACACAAAGTATAATGTTGCTCCTGAAATGACAGGAGAAAAGGAGACCAGGGAAAAGCTTCCGTTTGTCAGTGATGTATACCTGCAAAATGATACTGTAAAATCCTGTGACATAAAAAATAATTCTATTACAGACAAGATTACTGCTGTCAGTAAAAAAACAGTGCATACTGCAAAAAACGGCTCATTTACCATAAGTGACCAGGCGGGCATATACGATATCAGCAATGGCATAAGGGCTGCAAAGACAAATGAAATTCCACTAGGCTATGAGGTTACTGACATTATACTTGGAGACGACTCTGCAGTTTGTGCATTTGTTATAAAAAGTGATATAAAACCGGATATAATCAGGGTTGCCATTAAGACCTCCGGCTACAGGGATTATTATCATAAAAAGGTTACAGTAGGCTCTGATAAGGGTATGATAATCAGTTTCAACGGACAGAGTAGTGAACTTTCACAGGATGACTCTGTTACCTATGATATGAATAATATTGCGGATTATGGCGGAAGAATAACTATATCTCCGGCAAATGGGGGGAGTCTTGCCATTAAAAGTATAAAAAGAGGCTATGGTACGCCTGTATATAATGGCTCTTTAGAGATAAGCAGCAGGGAAAAGGGGCTTATAATAATAAATGAGGTGACCATGAATGAATATTTGTACAGTGTTGTTCCAAGTGAGATGCCATCTGATTATCCGGCGGAGGCTCTTAAGGCTCAGGCTGTGTGTGCAAGAAGCTATGCCTATATTCACGTGAAGTCAGGAAATCTGTCAAAGCTTGGGGCACATGTTGATGACAGTACATCATACCAGGTTTACAACAATACGCACAGAACAAAGGCTACCTGTATGGCAGTGGATGCAACAAGCGGTCAGGTTCTTACATATGATGGTCAGGTTGTTCCGGCATATTATTATTCCACTTCCTGTGGAGTGACTGCAAATGGCGGGGAGGTGTGGCTTGGTATGAAAAATGTGCCATATCTAAAAAGCAAAATTCAGACCATGGCGAAAGACACCGGCCATTCTCCAGAAAAAATGAAGGAGGAAAAGGAGTTTAAAAAATTCCTTAAATCAGATACCGTCACCTATGACAGCAGTTACGGATGGTACAGGTGGAATGTTTTACTAACAGGAGACCAGATAAAGGAGTCCATTTTAAAATCCCTGAAAAAAAGATGTAAGGAGAATCCCTCCCTTATAAAGGTAAAGCAGAATGATGGCTCATACAGGGAAGGGACTATATCTGATATTGGCAATATTGAGAATATAAGGGTGAATAAAAGAAAAGAAGGCGGAATAGTCACCTCAATTATAATAAAAGGAGATAAGAGAACAATAAAGGTAGACTCTGAATATAATATAAGGCTTTTATTATCCCCCTTGTATGCAAAAGTAAACAGAAAAGACAATACAGTGATAGATGGAATGAGTCTTTTACCAAGCGCATTCTTTACAATAGCAAAAAAATGTGAAGATGGAAACATCTCATTTTATATTGAAGGTGGCGGATATGGACATGGCGTTGGAATGAGCCAGAATGGTGCAGGGAATATGGCAGCGTGTGGTCTTGATTATATTAGTATACTGAAGCATTATTTTGATGGCTGTGATATAAGAGAATAAAATTATTATTTTGGATTATTTGTATTCTGGTCACTTAAATATTTGTTTATCTCGGCACCGATAAGGAAAATATACATGCAAAAATATAACCAGAGCATAAGGATGACAAAGGTTGTAATGCTTCCATATACAACAGAATTCATTGCGAATCTGTCAATGTAAAGTGAATAAAGGGCAGAGAAAAGAAGCCATCCTCCCGTTGAAAATACTGCTCCGGGTATGGAGGCCCTGATCCTTTTAAAGGGGTTTTTAAGGAGGGAACCTCTTGGAACAAAGGCATATATTATAAGAAATATAAAAAAGAAGAGGCATACGGCTATGATAAGTCTTGAATCAATGATCTGAAGGGCAATATTTTCAAGGCTTGGGAAAAAGGAGCTTATAAGATCTGCGATTCTGTTTCCAAATACAATAAAAATGCCGGCTGTAAACAGTACCACCATTAATATGAGGGTGAAAAACAGGGCCCTGATACGGTTTACAAACCTTGGATATACCTTGGGTGTTTTATTGATGTAATCAAGACTGTCAATAATACCAATAAAGCTCTTTGAAGCAGTCCATATTACAATTATGATGGATATTGAAAGATAACCGAAATTGCTGTTGTATATTTCAGATATCCACATGTTAAGCATATTGCTTATAACATCAGGCGCCATTCTTTTTATAAATACTTCCACATCGTTTTCAGATATGACAGTATATTTCATAATTGCTGTAAGAATAATTATGAGAGGAAATATACTTATGAACATGAAAAAGGCAGACTGTGCGGAATAAATGGCTATTTTGTCAGAAGCAAGCTTGGTGGCAACCCTGCCGGGAAATGTTTTCTTCCAAAATGATGTAACCCGTACAGCCAGGGAGGATATTTTGTTTATAGCATTTTTGGTTTTAGTCTCTTTTGGCATGATAATCCCTCCTGTATAAGTTATAGTATACAGTAAAACGGCAGATTTTACCACAATTTATCTCAGTTTCATCAGCGTTCGACTTGAATTCAGTCGAGAAAACTCCCACTCCTGCAGGGGGTGAGTAATAACAAATTTTTGCTTGACATAAAAAAAGGCGAATGTTAGTATATCAGTTAGAGTGTTGATGGTGCAAAAGATGCATATAACCTTTTAGAGAGATATGATCACCGGCTGAAAGTCATATTAAGATAGTATATGTGTTTAATTTCACACCGGAGCTGTGACTTTGAAAATATTATTTAAGTAGAAGCCACCGTTATCTGTTCGTTACGCAGCAATGAGAGTCCATATATACCGGGTATGGTTTTAATATATGGGAACAAGGGTGGTACCGCGAGATTATTCGTCCCTGCAGAAGTAATTCTGCAGGGATTTTTTATTTAAATTGGAGGTAAAACAATGAAAGACAAATTAAACAAAATCGTAAGTGAAGCTCTTTCACAGATAGATGGTTCAGAACATCTTGAAAAGCTTAATGAAATTAAAGTTGCATACCTTGGTAAAAAAGGTGAACTTACCCAGGTACTGAAATCCATGAAGGATGTTGCTGCTGAAGACCGTCCTAAGGTAGGCCAGATGGTTAATGAAGCAAGAACATCAATCGAGGAAAGAATTGAAAAGAAGAAGAAGGATTTTGAGAAGAAGGTTCTTGAAGAAAAGATTAAGAAAGAGACAATAGACGTTACTCTTCCTGGAAAGGCTCCTGTTATCGGACATAAACATCCAAATCAGATTGCCCTTGAAGATGTTGAAGATATATTCGTAGGAATGGGTTATCAGGTAGTTGAAGGACCTGAGGTTGAATATGATTATTATAACTTCGAAGCACTTAATATTCCTGCAAACCACCCTGCAAAGGATGAACAGGATACATTCTACATTACAAGTGATATAGTGCTTAGAACACAGACTTCTTCAGTACAGGTTCATGAGATGGAAAAGGGTAAGCTTCCAATAAGAATGATAGCTCCAGGACGTGTTTTCCGTTCAGATGAGGTTGATGCTACACATTCACCATCATTTAACCAGATTGAAGGACTTGTTATAGATAAGAACGTAACATTTGCAGATCTTAAGGGAACACTTGCAGAGTTTGCAAAGAAAATGTTTGGTGAAGATACAAAGGTACGTTTCAGACCACATCATTTCCCATTTACAGAGCCAAGTGCAGAGATGGATGTTTCATGCTTTAAGTGTGGCGGAAAAGGATGCCGTTTCTGTAAAGGTGAGGGATGGATTGAGATTCTTGGATGCGGAATGGTACACCCAAGAGTTCTTGAAATGAGAGATATTGATCCTGACAAATATCAGGGCTTCGCATTTGGAATGGGACTTGAGAGAATAGCCCTTCTTAAGTATGAAATAGATGACATGAGACTTCTTTATGAAAATGATATTCGTTTTCTTGAACAATTTTAATTAGCAGGGAGGAACAAAAATTATGAATACACCTTTATCATGGATAAAAGCATATGTTCCCGATTTAGAGTGTGAACCAAAGGAGTATATGGAAAAGGTTACAATTACAGGAACCAAAGTTGAAAGTTATGAGAAATTTGATGAGAATCTTGAAAAGATTGTTGTAGGTAAGATTCTTAAAATAGAAAGACATCCTGATGCAGACAAGCTTGTTGTATGCCAGGTACAGATCAATGAGGACGGAGAAAGCACACAGATAGTAACAGGTGCTTCTAATGTATTTGAAGGTGCCATGGTTCCTGTTGTACTTGATGGTGGTAGGGTTGCAACAGATCATTCAGGCAAGAAGGTTCCGGGAGGAACAAAGATTAAAAAAGGAAAGCTTCGTGGTGTAGAATCAAATGGTATGATGTGTTCAATATTTGAACTTGGTTCTAATACAGATATGTATCCGGATGCTGCTCCTGATGGAATATATATTTTAAGTGATAATCCTGAATATAAAAATGCAAAAATAGGAAGTGACGTACCTGAACTTTTAGGCCTCAGGGATGTATGCTTTGAGTATGAAATCACATCAAACAGAGTAGACTGCTTTGCTGTAACAGGTATTGCAAGAGAAGTTGCTGCTACATTCAGAAAGCCATTTGTTCCACCTGTAGTTAAGGAAACAGGAAACAGTGAAGATGTAAATGATTATATTCAGGTTGAAGTTGAGGCAAATGATCTTTGCAAGAGATATGTTTCAAGAGTAGTTAAAAACATTAAGCTTGCTCCATCACCTGAATGGATGCAGAGAAGACTTGCCGCATGTGGAATCAGACCAATCAATAACATTGTTGATATTACAAACTATGTTATGGAAGAGTATGGACAGCCAATGCACGCATTTGACCATGATAAGATCGCAGGACATAAGATTATTGTCAGACGTGCAAATGATGGTGAAAAGTTCATGACTCTTGACGGACAGGAGAGAACTCTTGATAAAGATGTACTTATGATATGTGATGCAGAAAAACCTATTGGAATCGCAGGTATCATGGGTGGAGAGAATTCAAAGATAACAGATGATGTTAAGACAATGGTATTTGAGGCAGCCTGCTTTGATGGAACTAATATCCGTCTTTCAGGTAAGAGACTTGGTATGAGAACAGATGCCCAGGCCAAATTTGAAAAGGGACTTGATCCAGAAAATGCAATGGAAGCAATCAACCGTGCATGTGATCTTATTGAAGAGCTTGGTGCCGGAGAGGTAGTAGGCGGAGCTGTTGATGTATACTGCGAAAAGAAAGTTCCTAATGTAGTAAAATATGATGTTGATAAGATTAATAAGCTTCTTGGAACCGACATAGATGAAGATGAGATGATATCATATTTTGAAATGGTAGATCTTTCTGTTAATAAAGAAACAAAAGAAGTTACTGTTCCAACATGGAGACAGGATATATACAGATTAGCTGACCTTGCTGAGGAGGTTGCAAGATTTTATGGATATGACAAGATTCCATCAACACTTCCATCAGGAGAAGCAGTTACAGGTGGAATGACTGAAAAGCTTAAGATTGAGGCAGTTGCAAGAACTGCAGCACAGTATCTTGGATTCTCAGAGGCAAGCACATATTCATTTGAAAGTCCTAAGGTATTTGATAAGCTTCGTATACCTGAAGAAGATGAGCTTAGAAAGGCAATTGTAATCTCCAACCCATTAGGTGAGGATTACAGTATTATGAGAACATCATCTCTTAACGGTATGCTCACATCACTTTCTACAAACTACAACAGACGTAATAAGAAAGTTAAGCTTTATGAAATGGCTAACATATATATTCCAAAGGCTCTTCCACTTACAGAGAGACCAAATGAGTACATGCAGCTTACAATGGGTATGTATGGCGGAGTTGATTTCTATGATATGAAGGGTGCTGTTGAAGTAGTATTAAGACAGTGTGGACTTGCTGAAAAGATTTCCTACAAGGCAGATGGCGGATATCCATTCCTTCATCCGGGACGTCAGGCAGCAATTGTATATAATAATGAAGTAATTGGTTATCTTGGAGAAGTTCATCCAGAGGTTATGGCTAATTATTTGATTAAGGAAAAGACATATCTTGCAAATATTGATATGAGATTTGTTGTTGAATTTACAAAGGATGATGTAAAATATAAGCATCTTCCAAAATTCCCTGCTGTAACAAGAGACATAAGCCTTGTAATGAATAAGGATGTTCTTGCAGGACAGGTTGAAGATGTTATAGTTAAAAAGGCAGGAAAGCTTCTTGAGAAGGTTGAACTCTTTGACGTATATGAAGGAGAAAGAATTGGAGCTGACAAGAAGTCTCTTGCATATTCAATAAGATTCAGAGCTGCAGACCGTACACTTCTTGATGAGGATGTTAATGCAGTTATGGATAAGATAATTACAGCCCTTAAGGATCTTGGAGCTGTACTTCGTTCATAATTCAAGTAAAATAATTGTAAAATATGACCCTGGAGTCTGAATACAGATTCCGGGGTTTTTTGTGAAAATATATAGGTAAAATGCCTGACAGAGAAGGAATTTGTCATATTCCTTTTTAAAATGTGACATATTTCTGACACATCATTTGGTTATTTTTGTGAGTGACTTTGTGGAGTCGTTTGGTTTTTATGCCCAAAAATATATATTAATGAAGAAAAACACAGATAGAAGGTGGATATATGTATCAGCTTGAGAAACAGCATGCAAAGGGTAAGCTTCATGCAATTGAGAGAATAACAGGTCTTCTTGACAAGAATTCTTTCAGAGAGATACAGTCAGGTGTTACAAACCTTGAAGCAACATTTGGACTCAAACCGGGCCAGTTCCCATATGATGGTGTTATAACAGGATATGGAAGTATTAATGGACGTAAGGTTTTTATATATTCAGAAGACTTTACTGTTATCGGTGGTACTCTCGGTAAACAGCATGGCTACAAAATTGCCAATGTTATTAAGCTTGCAATTGAAAACAGATGTCCGGTCATTGGAATCAATGATTCAGGCGGAGCCAGAATTCAGGAGGGAGTTAACGCTCTTTCAGGATATGGTGAGATATTCTATTATAATACTTTAGCATCAGGATATATTCCACAGATTTCCATTATTGCGGGAAACTGTGCAGGTGGAGCTGTGTATTCACCAGGAATAACAGACTTCATATTTGTTATAGATAATATAAGTCAGATGTATGTTACAGGACCTAAGGTTATTAAGAGTGTAACCAATGAAGAGATTACAGCCGAAGAACTTGGCGGGGCAGCAGTTCATGCAGAAGTAAGTGGTGTTGCACATTTTCGTTGTGAAAATGAGCAGAACTGCTTTGAAAAGGTAAGAAAGCTCTTAGATACAATTCCTCAGTGCTATAAGGAAGAAAAACCTGAGCTTAAGGAATTTGATGATTATTCCAATTATCAGGTGTTCCAGTATGAGATGAACCATATCATCCCTAAGGAAAGAAACAGGGCATATGATGTAAGGGATATAATTAATCTTATTTCGGATGAAGATACATTTATTGAGGTAATGGATTCATTTGCTAAAAATATTGTAGTTGGATTCGGAAAGTTAAGAGGTATAACAGTTGGTTTTGTTGCAAACCAGCCTAAGTTTGCAGCGGGTGCTCTTGACTGCGATGCATCAGATAAGGGTGCCAGATTTATCAGATACTGTGATGCTTACAATATTCCTATTATAACACTTACTGACGTTCCGGGATTCCTTCCGGGAAGTGGTCAGGAGAAGAAGGGTATCATAAGACATGGTGCCAAGTTATTGTATGCATATTCTGAGGCTACAACAACAAAGCTTAATGTTATTCTTCGTAAAGCTTATGGTGGAGCTTATATAGCAATGTGCAGTAAGCATCTTCGTGCTGATTTTGTATACGCGTGGCCTGATGCAGAAATTGCTGTTATGGGTGCAGAAGGAGCTGTTGATATTCTTTTTGCCAAAGCAATGAGAAATATGGAAGAGAAGGATAAGAAGGAATTCAGAGATACAAAGATCGATGAATATACTGCTGACTTTATGAATGCCAAGGTTGCATCAATGCATGGATATGTTGATGAGATCATTAAGCCTGAAGCAACAAGAGAGAGACTTTATGCAGATTTACTTCTTCTTTCACAGAGAAAAGCACTTGTTAATGTAGAAAAGAAACATGGAAATATTCCATTATAAAATGTATTAATAAAGAGGGAAAGGAAATAGAAAAATGATTTTCTCAACGTACCAGTTTATACTTGTATTTTTGCCAATCGTGTTTGCAGGATATTTTATCCTTCATTCCCTGAAATGGCATCAGATGGCTAAAATATGGCTGATTCTTGCATCATTTTATTTTTACGCACAGGGAAGTCCTGATTTCTTCCCATTTTTCCTTGGAAGTGTAATTGGTAACTATTTAGTAGGAACCACACTTGGTGGAATCCAGGGCGATAAATATAAAATGGAAAGAAAGATGCTCTTACTTGTAGGTGTTCTTGGAAACGTAGGTCTTTTAGGATATTACAAGTACACTGATTTCTTTATATCAAACTATAACTTTATTACAGGTAGTGACGTAGCACTTAAAAGAATAATCCTTCCAATAGGTATTTCATTCTTTACATTCCAGCTTATTGCATTCCTCGTAGATTCATATCGTGGAGAAACCCAGGAATATGATGTAGTTAACTACCTCTTATTCATTACCTTCTTCCCACAGCTTATTGTTGGACCTATTATTCATCATAAAGAGGTTGTTCCACAGTTTGCAGATGAGAAGAACCAGAGAATTATATTCGAAAATGTAGCAAAGGGTATGTTTATTTTCTCAATTGGATGTGCTAAGAAAATGCTCCTTGCGGATCCTTTGACAACAGATGCGCAGCTGTTTTTCAATCATCTGCCTGAGATTATGATGAATGGACCAATTAAGTTCTTAAGCTCATGGTTCTATTCACTTGAATATACTGTTTCATATTATTTTGACCTTTCAGGTTATGCTGATATGGCTATTGGTCTTGGATGGATGTTCAATATCCGGATTCCACAGAACTTTAATTCACCATATAAGGCAAAGGATTTCCAGGACTACTGGGCACGCTGGCATATAACTCTTTCAAGATTCCTTGGAGCATACATATTCAGAAGTGTTTACAAGAGAGGCAATAAATATAGAAACTACTACGTTGCAACAATGGTAACCTTCTTTGTTTCAGGTTTCTGGCATGGAGCAGGATGGACCTTCGTTGTATGGGGTCTGATTAATGGTATTCTTGTTTGTATCGGAAGTTACCGTAATAAGCACAAAAAGAAAACACCATTATGGTTAGGTGTTCCGCTTACATTTATACTTGCAATTCTTGTACGAGTTCTTTTCGTATCAAATACATTTATGGATGCATGGAATGTATACAAGGGAATGTTTAACTTTGCATCTCTTGGAGCAGGTCTTTCAGAAGCAGCACATACAGTATGGACATTTATTGTTAACCATCAGACAATGGGACTTACATGTCTTATCGGTTTATTTATATGCTGGTTCATGCCAACAACTAAGGATATATCAGACAAGTTTACAACTAAGAAGTGGTATTATCTTGTATATGCAGCAATATTACTTGCAATCTGTATATTTAAGATGGATAAGGTTGTACAGTTCCTTTACTTCCAGTTCTAATAAGAATTGTCTGGCAATGTAACAGTAAAATATGGAACATGATTTTGTACTTAGATGAAATGGAGGATATTAAAATGAAGACGGCAAAAAGATGGTGCATAGCTTTTGTTGCAATATTACTGGCTGTAATCATTTTTATAGGTTCAATGAATTACTTTATTGACCCATACGGATATTTCAGATTCCAGGGTGGTAATTATTTTGAACTTAATGACGATTATTATACACGTGTATTGAAAGCAGAAAGAATAAAGCATTTTTCAGATGAATTTGACGGATATGTTATTGGTGGTTCAAAGGCCAGTGGTATAAGAGCAGACAGTCTTAAGGAATATGACGGACATGATTACTACAATTCATATATTCAGTCAGGTAACTTTGAGGAATATGAAAAGTATATAAACTATATTCTTGAAAATGATTCAGATGTGAAGAAGATATTCCTTCACATAAGCAGCATTGAAGTTAAGCAGTTCTCAAGACAGGATCTGGGTGACACATATAAAACACCTGCCCAGGTTAATGGAACATCAAAGATTGCAGAAGTATGTAAAATGCTTATGAAGAATCTTTCAGTAACATTTGATGAAATTGAAAAGATTAAAAAGGACAAAACAAATCCGGTAGCATATCCTGAACTTAAAACAGGTGAGAGAAATATTGGTAAGTATTATGATGCTGTATCAATTGATCCTGAATGGTTTGAGAAAAAATATGTATTATATGAACAGACCAATAAGCAGAAGGCGAAGGGCGAAGCTCCAATAGAGTATAACTTCGATTACAGACTTTCACTTCTCTTTAACCAGACACTTGATCAGGCTGACAATATGGAAAAATGTCTCACATGTCTTAGAAATATTAAGGCTGCATGTGATGCAAAGGCTGTAGAGCTTCAGGTAGTATTTGGCCCATCATTTGTAAGTGAAATGGCTGTGTTTGACGGACCAGAATTCTGGAACTTCTATGGTGAAGTTGTTAAAACAGTTGGAAACGTATGGGATTTCAGTGATTACAATGATATAAGTCTTAATCCTTATAACTTCTATAATTATGGTCATTTCTTCTATGATGTAGGAGACCTTATGATAAAGACAATGAAGGAAAATAAGGAAATATATAAGGGTGATGACGATACAATCTTTTCACATTTCGGAGCTCATGTATTCTCTAATGCATATGATGCAAAGGCTGATGGCGGAGAACTTTCAGTATCTGTTGCAGAATATATTGCAGCAAGAGAGAACCAGTACAATGCCTTAAGAGATGAGTATTTGAAGACAGGAACTATAAAGCTTGAAGAATATGATGATACCAGCAACCTCGTTAAGGGAAGCAAGTATTTTGATGATGAAGAGCTTCAGGCAAGAGAAGGCCGCGATGATAAAATTTATAAGAAGTATGAGAAGACAAAGAATGATTATGACGAAAATGTTGTAATCAGTACACCTGACAATGCAGCAACTGCTGCACCGGATGATTCTGATGTACTTGATTCATTTAAGGATGATGGAGAACCTGATGACGAACCTTTAGAAGAGGAGGACTAACAGGCGTCAGATGATGTCATAAAAACTTAATTTGATAAGTGATGCATGTCTGTAGTATAATAACTCATACTACAGATATGCATTTTGTCTACATAGATAATTAACAATGTGACTGAATAGGGAAAAGGAGTCTATGACATGGCTGATTGTTTAAAGTTAGATGAGTACGTGTTTGAAAAGGGAGTATTTAAGGGAAAGCTTTCAAAGGGAAGCCTTGCCCTGACCGGGATTTATTTTTTAAACAGTAAAAAAGGCGAGAAGATTTCGGGAGAAACTTACGAAGATGGTGACGGGACACTGACTGTAAGCCTTGATTTTGATAAAGACGAGATTGCGAGTGGAACCTGGAAGCTTGTGGCATTAAGCTGTGATGGCAGGGAGTTATACTGTGGTTACAGGGATTGTATCAATGATAAAGAAGTGGGACGTATGATAGAGCTTGGTCTTGATACCCTCTACTGTAATCCGGAGAACAAATATCATTATATGGGTGCCCTTGATGCCAATTCAAACTTTACAGTTAGAAAGTGGCATACTAATTCTTCCTGTGTTAAGAAGAATACATTATACATTAAAAAGTATGAAGTAAATGATGGAAGGGTATCATTTACCACCATTGAAAAGCTTGTACCCCTTCAGGCAGAAATCTGGCTGTGGAGCCGTTCCCAAAAAAGAATTACAAGAATAAAAGTAGATAATATCAGTGATGGATGCAAATTCGACATTTTATTTGATAAGTTTGCCAAGGAGAATGAGGATACCCTGGGTAAGCTGTTTGAGGTTTTTCTTGTTACCAATACAGACGGAAGATATGTAGTATCAAGAATAGAACTTAAGAATAAGCACACTAAGAAGGTTAAGGGTGAGAAGAAGGCAGTTCCTGATGATAGTGGTAAGTTCGTTATGACATATGAACTTGCTGAAGATAAGGTCTGTCACATTTATTTTGACCAGTTGTACAAACTTTGTGCAAAGGTTATTGAAAAGAGACAAAGGTACAAAGGTATTTACAGGGCGGAGCTTAAGGATTACTGTCTTAAGGATGGAAGTTTAAAGCTTTCATTTTCTTATAACAGGAAGGATTTTGATAACAGACGTATTCTTATAAGACATTACTCCGAGCTTGATAATAAAACCTATGAATATAATATAGAAGCTTCCACAAAGGATAATGAATTTGTTATTAATATGAAGGATATTGACTGGACTTCATTAAGATATGACATATTATTCCTTGCTGATAAAGATGGATATACCTACGAATTCAGGATAATTGCCAGGAATGAAGGTGTTGTTAAAAAGCTTTCCAATATATACGGTAATCTGTACACGGCAGACAATGGTATGATTGTATATCTTACAGAGACAATTGGAGAACTGCTTGTTATAGAATGCAGGGAAACCAGTGAATATGACGGTCTAACTTACCGTATTAATGAATGGATAGCTGAAAGAATTGCAGGCCTTTTCTACAGAATTAAGATTAAGAAAAAAATATGTATGTTTTACGAAAAATTCTGTACTGCGGCCCAGGACAATTCATACTATATGTTTGATTATTTTTATAATCATCCTAAGATGAATATAGAGCCGGTTTATGTTCTTGCAAAGGACAGTCCGGACTATAAGTGGATGAAGAAAAAATATGGTAAAAGCATAATAAGATTTATGAGCATTAAGCATCTTATATATCTGCAGATTGCCAAGGTTTTTGTGTCTACTGATTCAAAGAGGCACTGTTACAGATGGCGTTCTGGCAATACGAAGATATCAAGAATTCTGAATGTTAAGAAATTTGTGTTTTTACAGCATGGTGTTATTGGTTTTAAAAAGGTTGACAATATATACGGCAAACAGTATGCCAACAGCGCTGATATGTTTATATCAGTTTCGGAATTTGAAAAGGAACTTATAGAAAGGTATTTTGGTTATAAGAAAAAAGAAATTGAGGTTACGGGACTTGCAAGATGGGATGCCCTTGAAGATAAGTCTGTTCCAGGAGACAATATGATCTTTTATATGCCTACCTGGAGAAACTGGATATATGAAGCAGACGCTAAGTTCTTTGAACAGACTGATTATTATAAGAAGTACTATGAGATAATTAATTCAAAGGAGCTTGTGGATATACTTGAGAAAAATGATGCCTATATCATTTTCTGTCTGCATGCAAAATTTAAGAAGTATTCACCAATGTTTAAAAGTACAAGCGACAGAATTAAAATTGTATCATTTGATGAGTGCAGGGTGAATGAGCTTCTTATGAAGTGCAGAATGCTTATAACTGATTACTCAAGTGTTTCCTGGGATGTGTTCTATCAGGAAAAGCCGGTATTATTCTATCAGTTTGATGCTGACAAATATATGGAAAAGCAGGGTTCATACCTGCCTTTGGATAAGAAGGTATTTGGAGAAAGAGCAGTAACATTTGAAGATTTTACAGATAAGCTTTCGAAGCTTATTGAGAATGATTACAGGGACCTTGAGGATATGTCAGAACTCAGGGAGAAATACCTCCCACTCAGGGATAATAACAACTGTGAAAGAATATATAAGGCTGTCATGGAGCTTATCAGGTAAAGGCCTGTAAAGTGTGTAAAAATGATGTAATTTGACTTTGATGGATTATATTGCTATAATAGATGCGTTTGTACTTATTGTTTCGAGGAGGCATATTAGGTGAAAATAAGTGTTATTGTGCCATATCATGGCGAAAAAGTGTATTTATCAGAATGTTTAGAAAGCCTGAAGGAACAGACATTTAAGGGTTTTGAGGTCATACTTGTAGCCACAGGAGTGGATATTCCGGAAGAGGTTATTAAGAAGTATGACATGCTTGATATTAAGTCTTATAGAATAGATGACAACAAGGTTTCGGTTGCAAGAAATTATGGTCTTAAGATGGCTGAAGGCGAATATATAGCATACGTAGACTGTGATGATTATCTGTATGAGGATTTCTTTGAAAAAATGATGGCATGCTCCCAGAATAAAGGTGAGGATGTCTCATTTGGACGTATATGCTATACATGGTACAGCAGACATATCCATCTTAGCCAGGAAGTTACTGTCAATGAGAAGAATGATGATGAAGCATCAAAGGATAACAGTGAAGAGAAAGATGGCGCAGATGAGGAAGAGCTTTGTTATCATGATTATATAGAAGAGGGAGATAGTGAAGAGGTAATCCACAGAAAGAGAGTGGATATGGCTGAGCATTATCTAGTATCAAAGAGAAAGAATCTTCAGAATATAACTGCCCTTGGCAATATATATAGAAAGGATTATCTTATAGAGAATAATATTGCATTCAATGAAGAGCTTGATTATATGACAGACCTTGCTTATATTGCAGCTGTTATAAATGCAGATGGCAGATTCAATGGAGATAAGAGTGCAGTATATGTTAAGAGAAAGCATAATGATCCTATTCATATGCCATCACTTACACAGAAGAATTCAGAAGATTTTGATTATATTTACAGAGCCTATTGTGATGTGATAAAGAATACAAAGCCTGACAGCGAACTGAAAGCAAGATATGACAGAAAATTACTTGGCTATCTTGCCAGTACTGTTGCCCCTGCAATCAGAACTAAGAATGATGGCAAGTGGAAGAGAGCTTATTCAAAACAGTTTTCCGAATTATTAACAAGTATATCAGATGATGTATATAAGGATACAACTGCTTATAAGAGAAAGCTTGCAGTTGCACTTATGGCAGGTAATCTTGCCAGAGTTGCCAAGCTTGCAAGGAACAAAAATTACAGAAATATGCTTGCATATGCTGTTAAGAATCCACGCTTTATAACAAAAGCCAAGGATATAATGTACAGAAAAAGATATGCAAAGCAGCCTGTTATGGATAATGTCGTTTTATTTGAGAGCTTTTTCGGAAAGAGCTATTCTGACAGTCCTAAATATATATTTGAAAAATTGAACGAGATGTATCCGGGCAAGTATGAGTGTGTATGGATACTTGAGAAGAAAACAGAGCTTCCTTATCCTGCAAAGCAGATCAAGAGATTTTCATTTGCATATTACAAATATCTTGCCAGAGCAAAATATATTGTATTTAATAGTAGACAGCCTAAGAATTTCATAAAGAGAAAAGAGAATGTATTCCTTGAAACATGGCATGGAACACCTCTTAAAAAGTTAGTCTATGATATGGATGAGGTTGTAAGTGCTTCTCCACTTTATAAGAGAAACTTCTATATACAGTCAAGATCATGGGATTATCTTGTTGCTGCCAACAGTTTTTCTGATGAAGTATTTAAGAGAGCATTTGATTATGATAAACCAATGCTTAAATATGGTTATCCAAGGAATGATATTCTGCACAGACCTGACAGGGATAAAATTGCAGCGGATATCAAGAAAAAGATTGGTATTCCTGAAGATAAGAAGATCATTTTATATGCTCCAACATGGAGAGATGATGAGTTCTATGAAGCAGGAAAGTATAAGTTCACTCTTAAGCTTGATCTTGAAAAAATGCGTCGTGAGCTTGGAGATGAATATGTTGTTATATTAAGAACACATTATTTCATTGCTGATAAGATTGATGTTACAGGAATGGAAGACTTTGTATATAATCTCAGCAAATATGATGATATTGCAGAATTGTATCTTATATCAGACATACTTATTACTGACTATTCATCAGTATTCTTTGATTATGCAAACCTTAAGAGACCAATGCTGTTCTTCACATATGACCTTGATAAATACAGAGATGTACTCAGAGGATTTTATATTGATATGGAAAAAGATATTCCGGGTCCACTTGTATTTACAACAGACGAGATTATTGATTCAGTTAAAAATATTGAAGCTGTTTCAGAAAAATATGCTGATGTTTATGATACATTTTATGAGAGATTCTGCGGCTGGGAAGATGGACATGCTTCAGAAAACTGTATCAAAGAGGTATTTAAGTAAAATAGGAGTGTGTATATGAGTATACCGAATATCCACGTAATACGAAATTTTAAAAAGTATAAATATCTTTTGTCACAGCTTGTTATAAAAGAGATAAAGCTTAAGTACAGAAGATCTTATCTTGGAATTGTATGGACATTGATTGAACCATTGCTTACAATGATCGTTCTTACAATGGTTTTCTCTGCTTTCCTTGGAAAAGATGGTGAAGCAGGTGGCATGCCTTTCCCTGTATATATTCTTGCAGGAAGACTTCTTTATTCATTTTTCTCAGGAGCAACAAAGGGTGCCATGAAATCCATCAGGGTCAATGCAGCCATGATAAAGAAGGTATATGTGCCTAAGTATATGTATCCACTGGCATCGATACTTTCAAACTTTATTATATTTGCTATTTCGCTTATTGTATTATTTGGTGTTGCAGCAGTTATGAGGGTTAAACCTAATCTGTGGATGTTTGCGGCAATTATACCAATTATTGAACTGCTTATTATCTGTATAGGAAGTGGACTCTTATTATCCATAATGGCAGTATTCTTCAGAGATTTAGAGTATTTGTGGGGAGTTGCACTTATGCTTATTATGTATACATGTGCGATTTTCTATGAAGCAGACAGATTATATGCAAGAGGATACGGATGGCTTCTTAATGTTAATCCAATTTATGGTGTAATCCGTAATTTCAGAGGATGTATATCAGGAACTGGTTTGCATATGCCATCATTGTGGTATTGTCTGGCCTTTGGCCTTGTATCCACAATTGTGGGTGTGATTTTTTTCTACAAAAAGCAGGATGACTTTATTCTTAACCTGTAGGTATGATTTGTGTTAACAGATAGGAGTAATGTATGGCAAATAATGTTGCAGTAAAAGTCGATAATGTTGGAATGAAGTTTAATCTTAGTTCCAATAAGGTAGATAATCTTAAAGAGTATTTTATAAGATTTATAAAGAGAGATATTATGTACAAGGAGTTCTGGGCTCTTAAGAATGTAAGCTTTACCATTAATAAGGGTGACAGGGTTGCAATCATTGGTTACAATGGAGCAGGTAAAAGTACAATTCTTAAAGTTATTGCAGGAGTATTAAAACCAACAGAGGGTTCTGCAAAAACATATGGTAAGATTGTACCACTGTTAGAGTTAGGAGCAGGATTTGATCCCCAGTACACAGGTGCAGAAAATATATATTTATATGGTGCCATCCTTGGTTACAAAAAGGAGTTCATTGACTCAAAATTTGATAAAATAGTTAAATTCTCCGAATTAGGAGATTTTATAAATGTTCCGGTTAAGAATTATTCATCCGGAATGAAGGCCAGACTTGGCTTTTCAATAGCATCAGTTGTTGAACCGGAGATACTTATTCTTGATGAGGTTTTATCAGTTGGAGATGCAAGCTTCAGAAAGAAGAGTCTCAGACGTGTTAAGAAAATGATGAATCAGGGTGTTACGGTATTATTTGTATCACACTCTGTTGCACAGATTAGAAAAGTCTGCAATAAGGCCATTCTTCTTGATCATGGTCAGCTTAAGTTTTATGGTGAGCTTGAAGAGGGGATTGCAAAATATGAAGCTCTGGCTAAGGACAGAGAACTTGCAAAGGCAGCAAAGGAGAATGAAACTGCAAAAACTGCTGTCGATGATAAGAAAGGTGAGAATGCATAATGAAAAAGGTTATTACTTACGGTACATTTGATCTGCTGCATGTAGGGCATATTAATCTTCTGAGAAGAGCAAGAGAATTAGGTGATTATCTTCTTGTTGTTCTTTCATCAGATGAGTTTAATGCTATTAAGAATAAGAAAGCATATCATCCATATGAGGACAGAAAGATAATACTTGAAGCCATAAGATATGTTGATGAGGTTATTCCTGAGTATACCTGGGAACAGAAGATCAAAGACGTTCAGGATAATGACATAGATGTATTTGTAATGGGTGATGACTGGAAGGGTAAGTTTGACTTCCTTAAGGATTATTGTGAAGTTGTTTATCTTCCTCGTACAGAGGGAATATCTACAACCAAAATTAAGGAAGACCTTAATCTTGGAAAAAATAGTTGAGGTATCAGACTGAAATGAAAAAAGTAAGCATAATTGTTCCTTTTTTCAATGGACTTATGTATGCGAAGGACTGCCTTGACAGTATTATGGACCAGGGTCTTGCATTTGAAGAATACGAGGTCATATGTCTGGGGGATGCCCCTGAAGAAGGCATAGTAACTATCATTGAGAATTATGAGAATCTTGGAATGCCTGTAAGGTATGTCCAGTGGTTTGAAAATAAGGGAACATATTTTGCCCGTAATAAGGGATTAGATATGGCTGAAGGTGAGTATGTCTATTTTATGGACAACGATGATTACCTGATGCCAGGTTGTATTGGAAGACTTGTGGAATGTGCCAAGGCAGACGATGCACTTGTTGTAAGAGGAGATATTGTTTCAACTGACAAGGAAAGAAACAGTTTTTCTTTAAAGGATGCAGATACCAACCTTATTACAGAGGATAAAAAAGGAAATGATGCACTGCTTTCAGTTTTTTTTGAAAATGAGATTACAGTACTTAACCTCCTTATAAAAAGAGAGCATCTTGAACATAATAATATTAGATTTTCAGAGGACATTAAGTTCTTTGGAGATATGGAATTTGTTATGAAGCTGTTTTGTTCCGTAGACAGCTACTATGTGGCTCATGATGCTGTACTTTGTAAGAGAAAAAGAGCAGAGAATGGTTCTTCACCATCTCTTTTACAGATGTACGCAGGAGAGGAACAGCAGTATATAAGTGATCTCGTAACTGAATATGGCAGGGCGAGAGTGTATCCTGTTAATCAGCCAAAAAGACTTAATTCAATTAACAGGATTTTATGTGATGCTGTATTAAAGGTCCTTGATGACAATATAAGTATTGACGATAAGGAGCTTCTGATAAGATATTCAATATATGTGCGCAATGCCATTAAGGATGTACCTTATTATTATACTAATTTTGAAAGGGCAGCACTTGTAATGGTTGGCAGAAGACAGTATATGGCAGCCGGTTTTTTTGTGTCCTTAGCCCACAGAGACAGGAATAGAATTGATATTAAGAAAACCATAAAAAGAACAGCAAAAAAAATTGCTGAGACATTTTATAATATAGTAAATAATGTTATGCCATTAAGTAAAAGGACTATTGTATTTTCTTCAGCTCTTGGAAGAAGCTTTGCTGGTAATCCAAAGGCCATATATGAAAAAATTGTTGAACTTGGTCTGGATAAGAAGTATAATTGTGTTTGGTTTTATGACCAGACGCCTTTAAATATATCCGGAAGGCATAAGAGTGTAAGATATAAGGGCTTAAGATACCTTTATTATATGGCAAGAGCAGGTGTATGGGTATTTGATGCCAGACAACCATCATTTTTACGTAAACGAAGTGGTGTATTGTATTTACAGACATGGCATGGAACCCCGCTTAAAAAACTGGGACTTGATCTTGACAATATATTTATGTCAGGAGAGACAAGTGTCAGCGAGTATAAAAGAGAATTTGCCCGTAATGCGTCCACATGGGATTTACTTATATCCCAGAACAGCTTTTCAACAGAAATTTTCAGAAGAGCCTTTGATTTTAAACATGAGATCCTTGAAACGGGATATCCAAGGAACGATAAGCTGATAAACTGCAATGATGAAGATAGCATCAGCCAGATAAAAAGAAAGCTTGGGCTTCCGCCTGATAAAAAGGTGATTTTGTATGCGCCAACCTGGCGTGATGATGACTCTAATAGTCCGGGACATTACAATTTTACTACCGCACTTGATATTAATGCAATGAAGAAAGCATTTTCTGATGATGCTGTTCTTGTTGTGAAGTATCATTATCTTGTGAGTGATAAGACGGACTGGAGTGTATACGGAGGTTTTGTCAGAGCATTTGATGAAAGTAAGGACATATCGGATATATACCTTGTGTCAGATATTCTCATTACGGATTATTCATCAGTGATGTTTGATTATTCACTGCTTAAGCGTCCAATGTATTTTTACTGTTATGACCTTGAAAGGTATAAAAATATACTTAGGGGCTTTTATTTTGATTTTGAAAATGAGGCGCCGGGTCCAATATCATTGACAACTACAGATTTGATAAATGATATTAAGGGTCACAGATATGAAGAGTACAAGGATAAATATGACGCATTTACAGAAAAATATAATCCATGGGATGATGGATGTGCTTCGCAGAAAGTTGTTGAATATATAGATGAAAAAGTTAATAGGCTATAAGTTATTCGCAATTCTCTATAAGCTTGGCTGTATCTGTCCGCTTCAAAAAGACAGATATTTTTGTGTTATGACTCATGATTCTGGAAAACACAGTAGTGTGGGAGTTGTGATAGATGCAATTAAAAAGCAGAATGCAGATGCTAAGTTTGTATGTCTTAAAAAGGAAGACAAAAGAGGAAGTGGAATAATTGATTTGTTTTTCCGGAAACCCTTCCAGATGGCCAGGGCTTCAACAATCCTTATGGATAATGAGTTTTTACCATTGGCATGTGTTAAGCCAAGAAATGGAACACAGGTTGTCCAGCTGTGGCATGGTACCGGAACTATTAAAAAATTTGGACATGACATAAGCAGTGGGAAAATGCTTGATATTGTAAAGAAGGCAGATTCAAAAATCACCCACCTTATTGTCAATTCTGAATATACTAAGAAGCTTTACGCACACTGTTTTGGTGTGTCTGATGATAAAGTGTATATTACCGGAATTCCAAGAACCGATATGTTATTTGACCAAAAGCAGTTAGAGGATAACAAAAAAGGTTTTTATGAAAGATTTCCAAAGCTTAAGGGTAAGAAACTTATATTATATGCTCCTACATTCAGAGATGAAGAGGTCAATGATCCGAAAATGATGCTTGATCTTGAGGAGTGGAAAAAGGCTTTCGGGGACGATATATGTCTTATGCTAAGATTACATCCATTTGTTGCCAGAGCTTATTCTGACACGGAGAATACCTGCCCCGGTGTAGTTAATATGAGTGAATATGATGATGTCAATACTTTGTTAAGTGTTGCAGATATTCTCATAACAGATTACTCATCCATAATATTTGAGTACATTGTTTTTGACAGACCACTTTATTTTTATGCTTATGATCTGGAGAGATTTGAAAACAGTGACAGAGGATTTTATGAAAATTATGAAGAATATGTTCCGGGAAAAGTGGCAAAGACTACTACAGAACTTATCGATATGATAAAAGAGGGAGATTTGTCAAAAGAGAAAAGAAGGGAATTCTTTGATATGGCTTACAGCTATAAGGATGGAAAATCTACTGCAAAATTGTTAGAACTTCTTTCGAACAGATAACAATAATATTATATTATTTAAAATAATTATTATGTGTACAAAGCAATAGATGCTTTTACAAAATTATTGGAGGTACTTATGAAACAGATATTGAAGAGAAAGCTTAGTTTAGTGTTTTTAGCGATTCAGTTTATTGTAACCGTTGGATTTATTGGACTTGTATGGTATGTTGACATGATACCTGACAAATATCTTCTGATAGGTTCACTTGTTCTTGTTTTCTTACTTGCCTATACATTTTGCAGCCAGATGGCTAAGAGAATGTATATTGTAGGACGAATACTGGCAGTGTTGTTCTATATATTTATGGGTGTTGGCTCCGGTTATTTATGGAAGGGCTATAACACACTTAATAACATGGCAGATGCAAGTGTTAAGGTGGATGAGATTTCAGCAATTGTTCTTGCTACAGATTCTGCACAGACAATTGATGACATCGGAGATTACCAGTTTGGTATTCTTGAGACAATTGGACGTGAATATACTGATTCAATGATTAACTCAATTAATACCAACCTTAACAAGACAGTAACTACAAAATCATATCAGGATATTATGTCACTTGTAGACGGTCTTTATAATAAAGAAGTTGGAGTTATTATATTTAATGAAGCTTACAGAGATCTTGTAAGCGAGTCTTATTCAGATTTTGACACAACAACCAAGGTACTTGGTAATCACCAGGTTGAAACTGTAGTTAATACAGAGGAAAATGAAGAGGAAGATACAGCAGCTGAGGAAGAAAAGCTTAAGGAATCTGTAGAGAAGCCATTTATTATATACTGTAGTGGTATAGATACCTATGGTGAGATTTCAAAGACAAGCCGAAGCGACGTTAACGTACTTGCTGTTGTTAATCCTAAAACTGCACAGATTCTTCTTGTAAGTTCACCTAGAGATTCATATGTTCCACTTCCACAGTCAAAGGGTATGCCGGATAAGCTTACACATGCAGGTATATACGGAGTTGACTGTTCGATCGGAACACTTGAGATGCTTTATGACATAGATGTTGATTATTATGTTCGTGTAAACTTCTCAGGACTTAGAGACATTGTTGATGCTCTTGGCGGAGTTGAAGTATACTCAGATAAGACATTTACTTCTGACTGGGGTCCAAGCTTCAAGGAAGGATATAACAAGGTTAATGGTAAACAGGCACTTGCCTTCTGTCGTGAGAGACATCATTTTGGAGATGGTGACCATCAGCGTGGACGTAACCACCAGCATATGATAACAGCTATCTTTAAGAAGGCTACTTCACCAGCTGTTCTTTCTAACTTCAATAAGCTTATGAAGAGTATTGAGGGAACATTTGAAACTAATATGAAGTCAAAGCAGCTTAGAAAGTTTGTTAAGTACCAGATAGATCAGATGCCTGATTGGAACATTGAGTCAGTTAACCTTGTAGGTAAAGGTGGAAGTAACTATTCATACTCAATTCCAAAGCATAAGCAGTATGTAATGTATGTTGATGAGACAAGTATTGCAAGTATTAAGGAACAGATTCAGAGAGTACTTGACGGTAAGAAGATAAAGAATAGTGATTCTTCTGAAACTTCAAAGGGTGAGGCAACTGCTAAGCCTGAGGATGGAAGCTCATCTGATAAGAACAGTTCATCATCAGATGCAAAGACCTCATCATCAGCAAAGAGTACTTCAGCTGCAAAGACCACATCATCAGCAAAGGGTACTTCATCAGATAACTAGAAGAGAAACATTAATAGATATCATTTGTCCGCATTGTGTATCTATTTAAGTTTATTTGGATATGCCACAAGTGTTTACATGAAATATGACATTAGTGGCATATTCTGTATAAGTAGGTATGTAAGAGCTTTAGCTTTGAAATGCAGAGTGTGGATTAATGTTTTTTTGGAGGTTTTGTATTTTGCTTAGTAAATGGATACGTGACGGAAGATTTTCAGTATTCTTTCGTGCAATGCTTGTTTTATTAGATATTATTGCCATTAATTTGAGCTCATACCTGGCCCTTCTTGTAAGGTTCGAGCTTAGATGGTCATCTATAGAATATCAGTGTCTTGAAGCGGTTAATAAGCTTTGTGTATTTAATACACTTGTTACTATTATTATATTCTTTATATTCAGACTTTATAACAGTCTCTGGAGATATGCCAGTGTCAGAGAGATGGTAAACATCATTTTGTCCTGTCTTATCTCATCTTTTGTGCATATAACATCATTATTTGTATGTTACCGTTATTTCACTAAGAGTTATATATTTGTATATACAATGATGCTTATCGTGTTTGTAACAGTTATAAGATTTTCTTACAGAATGACAAGACACGTATTCAGCCTGTACAGTCATGGAGATTCTACCAGAAGTACCATGATAATTGGTGCTGGCGAAGCAGGAAATATGGTAATGAATGAGCTCATTATGAGTAACATGTTAGATGCCAGAATAAAGTGTATAATTGATGATGATAAATCGAAGCATAACACATATGTACACGGAGTTAAGGTTGTTGGCGGAAGGGAATGTATTCTTGACTGTGTTAAGAAATATGATATAAATGAAATCATTATTGCCATGCCTTCTGTACCTAAAAAGACTATAAGTGAAATAGTTGATATATGTAAGCATACAGAAAGTGACCTTAAGATTTTGCCTGGCATGTACCAGCTTGTTAATGGAGAGGCTACTCTTGACAAGCTTCGTAATGTACAGATTGAGGACCTCCTTGGCAGAGATCCGGTTAAGGTTGATATAGATTCAATTATGAACTATGTTCTCAATAAGGTAGTTCTTATAACCGGTGGCGGCGGTTCGATTGGAAGCGAGCTTGTAAGACAGGTGGCAGCTAATTCACCTAAACAGCTTATTATTGTTGATATATATGAAAATAATGCCTATGACATACAACAGGAAATAAGGCATGATTATCCTGAACTTGATCTGGTTGTATTGATTGCATCAGTAAGAAATACAGAAAGAATGGACTCAATATTTGCCAAATACAGACCTGATATTGTATATCATGCAGCAGCCCATAAGCATGTTCCTCTTATGGAGGACAGTCCAAATGAGGCTATTAAAAATAACGTGTTCGGCACATACAAAACTGCCCTTGCAGCAGACAAATACGGTACAGAAAAATTTGTTCTTATATCAACTGACAAAGCAGTTAACCCAACTAACATCATGGGTGCTACCAAGCGTATGTGTGAGATGATAATCCAGTCATTTAATAAAAAATCAAATACTGATTTTGTAGCAGTAAGATTTGGAAATGTACTTGGAAGTAACGGAAGTGTTATTCCATTATTTAAGAAGCAGATTGAAGCCGGCGGACCTGTTACTGTAACACATCCTGATATTATCAGATATTTTATGACAATCGAGGAGGCAGTATCACTTGTGCTTCAGGCCGGAGCATATGCAAAGGGCGGAGAAATATTTGTCCTTGATATGGGACAGCCTGTTAAGATTATGGATCTTGCAAAAAATCTTATTCGTCTGTCAGGCTATAAGCCGGGAGAAGATATTGAGATTAAGATTACAGGCTTAAGACCTGGTGAAAAGCTTTACGAAGAGATGCTTATGAGCGAGGAAGGTCTTAAGAAGACAGAAAATTCACTTATTCATATTGGAAGACCGCTTGAATTTGACGAAAAACAGTTCTTCAAAGAGCTTGAAAATCTTTATGAAGAGGCCTATAGTGAAAGTGACAAGATTAAGCAGATGGTTGAGAAAATAGTCCCAACATATCATGAAAAGCCTGTTGATAAGAAGAGAGACAGTGATATTCTGTCCAAGGAATTCAAGCATATTGAAGACAGGGAAATTGCTACACATAAGAAGCTTGTTGGAATTGACAGGATGGCACAGTGACAGAATTGCACAGTGACAGAATTGCATAGTGACAGAATTGCATAGTGACAGAATTGCACAGTGACAGAATTGTACAGTGGCATAATGACACAAATTGCACAGTGACACAAATTGCATAGTGGCATAATGACACAAATTGCATGGTGACAGTATGGCATAGTAACAGGATGTACTAGTCTTTTTGGAAGAATTCTATACAGGAATTAAGGGAGTGAGTTTATGGAAAAGATTAATTTTTCACCACCGGATATTACAGAAAAGGAAATTGCAGAGGTTGTAGACACACTTAAAAGCGGATGGATAACAACCGGACCAAAGACTAAAAAGTTTGAGAAAAAAATAGAAGAATACTGTCATGCAGACAGGGCTGTGTGTCTTAATTCTGCAACTGCCTGTATGGAGCTTGCTCTCAGAGTGCTTGGAATAGGAGAGGGAGACGAGGTTATAACAACAGCTTATACCTATACGGCTTCCTGTAGTGTTATATGTCATGTGGGTGCTACTCCTGTTTTAGTTGATACTGGCAAGGATTCATTTGAAATGGATTATGACAGCATTGCTGATGCAATCACAGAGCGTACTAAGGCAATAATTCCAGTGGATATTGCAGGTATGATGTGTGATTATGACAGAATATTTGAGATTATTGACAGTAAGAGAAGTATATTTAGGCCTGAAAATCCACTTCAGAAGAGCTTTGGAAGAATTGTGGTAATAGCTGATTCAGCCCATGGCTTTGGTGCCGAATATAAGGGAAGAAAAAGTGGAAGTGTTGCAGATTTTACTTCATTTTCCTTCCATGCTGTTAAGAATCTTACAACGGGAGAAGGCGGTGCTCTTACCTGGAAAAGTCATGAAGGAATTGATAATGACGACCTCTATAAGCAGTTCCAGCTCTTATCCCTTCACGGACAGTCCAAGGATGCCCTTGCAAAGACAAAGGCGGGAGCCTGGGAATATGATATAGTTGAACCATATTACAAATGTAATATGACAGACATTATGGCCTCAATAGGGCTTGCCCAGCTTGAAAGATATGATGTACTTCTGGCCAGAAGAAATGAACTTGTTAATATGTATTATAAGGGCCTTAATACCGAAAAGGCAGAATTATTTACACATATTACCAAGGAAAGAAAGTCAAGCATGCACCTGTTTCTGGTAAGACTTAAGGGTAAGGACAGGGAATATGCCAATGCATTTATTACAAGAATGGCTGAAAAAGGTGTACCACTTAATGTGCATTATAAGCCTCTGCCACTCTTAAGTGCCTATGCAAAAAGAGGATTTGATATAAATGATTATCCTAATGCATACCATATGTTTGAAAATGAAGTTACACTGCCCCTGCATACATGCTTAACTGATGAGCAGGCAGAATATATTATCAGATGTTTTAACCAGACACTTGATGAGTTAGAAGACGTAGAGAAGTATCAATAACATTGAGAAACATCAATAACATTATATAAAAGCACTAATTATATTAAAATGTATCAATGTTATTGAAGTTATCGAAATATACCAACACATTTGAAGCGTAAAGGAATGGAGGAATTGTCATGTTACCAGACTGGAAGGATCTGCCGGATGAGATGAAGAATGATACTGTTAAAAAGTATTACAAAAGCCTGGCAAAAAAGGAAAGCGCACTTATAATTAAGCGTATGTTTGACATCTGGATGTCAGTTCTTTTACTTGTATTTCTTATGCCTGTAATTCTTGTTATGGCAGTACTTATAAAGCTTGATTCCAAAGGACCTGTAATATTTAAGCAGACACGTGTTACAGCAGGCAATAAGGACTTTACCATCTATAAGTTCAGAAGCATGGTAAATGATGCACCAAAGCTTGGTACCAGCGTTACAGTAGCTTCAGATATGAGAATAACAAAAGTTGGACAGTTCATGAGAAAGTACCGTATAGATGAGATACCACAGCTTGTTAACGTATTAAAGGGTGAAATGACATTTGTAGGAACAAGGCCTGAGGTCAGAAAATACGTGGATGCCTACACACCTGCTATGATGGCAACACTTCTTCTTCCTGCTGGAATCACTTCAGAGGCGAGTATAATGTATAAGGAAGAGGATGAGCTTTTAGCATCCGCAGAAGATGCAGACCAGGTATATATACAAGATATACTTCCGGAAAAGATGAAGTATAATCTTAAGAGCATCAGAAAATTCAGCTTGTTAAATGATCTTGCAACTATGATTAAGACTGTTATTGCGGTTATAATGTAAGAATTTAATTGTACTTGTAATGTAAGACTTTAATTGCACCTGTAATGTAAGAATATAATTGCAGTTGTAATGTAAAACATTGATTGCCCTTATAATTCAGATAATTTATTCAATGAACTTTACCATTAAAAAACCGACCTCCCAATTGTAAGACTTTTATGTCTGACTTTTGGGGGTCGGTTTTTTTTATCTCAGGTGCGTTTGACATGAAAGTGGATTTAAAACCACACTAGTTTTTCTTTGAACGGTAACGAAGAGTTGAATCAAGAATTTTCTTTCTGATTCTAAGGTTCTTAGGTGTTACCTCTAACAACTCGTCTGTATCAATGTATTCCAGTGCCTGCTCAAGACTGAGTACAGTTGGAGGTGAGAGGCGGAGAGCATCATCTGATCCTGAAGCACGGGTATTTGTAAGCTGCTTTTTCTTACATACGTTAACTTCTATATCATCTGTTTTGGCATTCTGACCGACTATCATACCATTGTAAACCTTTTCACCAGGTCCAATGAAGAGTGTACCACGTTCCTGGGCATTAAAGAGTCCGTATGTTACTGCCTCACCTGTTTCAAAGGCTATAAGAGAACCAAACTTACGATAGTCAATATCTCCCTTGTATGGTGCGTAATCTTCAAATATAGTATTGATAACACCGTTACCCTTTGTATCTGTCATGAATTCTCCACGGTAGCCAATAAGACCTCTTGATGGGATAAGAAACTCAAGACGTGTATAACCGGCTCCTAATGGACTCATGCCCTGAAGCTCACCCTTACGGTTGCTTAACTTTTCAATAACTGAACCCTGGAATTCATCAGGAACATCAATATAAGCTCTTTCAATTGGCTCAAGCTTATGACCCTTTTCGTCTGTTTTGTAAAGAACCTCTGCCTTACTTACTGCGAATTCATAACCCTCACGTCGCATATTTTCAATAAGAACGGATAAATGAAGTTCACCACGTCCTGAAACCTTAAAGCACTCTGTTGAATCAGTTTCTTCAACACGAAGACTTACGTCAGTATTAAGCATTCTGAAAAGTCTGTCGCGAAGATGTCTTGAAGTTACGAATTTACCTTCCTGGCCGGCAAATGGACTGTCATTAACAATAAAGTCCATTGAAATAGTAGGCTCAGATATTTTTTGGAAAGGAATTGCAACAGGATTTTCAGGAGAGCAGATAGTGTCTCCGATATGAAGAGTGGAGATTCCTGATATTGCTACAATAGAACCAATTCCTGCTTCCTCAACTTCAACCCTCTTAAGACCATCGAATTCATAAAGCTTATTTATTTTGACATGCTCACTCTTTGACTCGTCATGGGCATTAACAATAACAACATCCTGATTAACTCTAACTGAACCGTTATCAACCTTACCAACACCAATACGTCCAACATAATCATTATAATCAATTGTACTTATAAGTACCTGTGTACCTGCATCAGGGTCACCTGTTGGAGCAGGAATATAGTCGATTATTTCTTCAAATAATGGAATCATATTGTCTGATTTTTCGTCAAGAGAACGTGATGCATAACCGTCCTTTGCAGAAGCAAAGATAAATGGACAGTCAAGCTGTTTCTCGTCAGCATCCAGATCTATAAATAACTCAAGAACTTCATCAACAACTTCTTCAGGTCTTGCATCCGGACGGTCTATTTTATTTACACATACAATTACAGGAAGGGAAAGCTCAAGAGCCTTCTTCAGAACAAACTTTGTCTGAGGCATGGTACCTTCGTATGCGTCAACAACAAGAACAACACCATTTACCATCTTAAGAACACGTTCAACCTCACCACCAAAGTCAGCATGACC
>DEDL01000024.1:0-222 GCA_002349525.1 Lachnoclostridium sp. UBA2905 | reverse complement strand
CCATGGTCAACATGGGCAATGATTGCAATATTTCTAATATCTGATCTTTCCTGTAACATAATTAACTCCTTTTATAATGCTTGTTATTATTTTCACAACTTTCCACAACTTTAGATTATATACACCATAATTCTAAAATTCAAGCACAAACTTATTAAACATAAAAATGATATGGAAAAATTAAATGAAATATAGTAATATTAAATGGATAATAGATATCAG
>DEDL01000009.1:51474-58464 GCA_002349525.1 Lachnoclostridium sp. UBA2905 | reverse complement strand
ATCATCGTTCAGTAAGAAACGTCGCAATGGTTGTAGTTGCAGGTATTGCACTTGGTTCAAGTACATATGCTTGGTTTGTGAGTAATAACAAAGTAACTGCACAGACAACTCAGATTAAGGCACAGTCCAATACAGCATTTATGAGTATTGAATACAAAAAAACAGCTGTTGGATCAACTACTACAATGTCAACAGATTGGCTTGATGATGGTACTACAACAGCTTTATATCCTGCTGAAGTTCAGAAAGGTGATGCAGATGCACCTAAATTCGTGACAGCTTATGGTACAACAACTGACAAAGGAGCAAAAAAAGGTGACTATATCCCTGTAGGTGATGCAGCTAAAGCAGTAACTGACAGCTATGCTATTGGTGAAGCAGATAACTACAAAATCAGTTCAGCTGGTGTTGATCTTACAAATCTTGTTATTGACAAAATCGAAGTAACTAAAGGAAATGATAAGGATTTAGCAGATGCGGTACGAGTATTGGTCGTAGGTCCTAACAGCTGGCAGGTATGGAAGGCTGGAACAACTACACCAGAACTTGAAAAAACAGCTAGTGCACCTTTAGCAACTACAGTAGCCAAAGATACTGATACACCAATCAGCGTATATGTTTATTATGATGGAAATGATGATAAGGTCTATACTGAAAATCTGACAAAGTTAGAGGATGCGGTAGGTGTTACAATTAACTTCTCAGCAACACAACCGACTACAGTAAGTTCTTCAAATTAAGTAACTAGCGAAAAGGAATTTATTATTTTTTATGGTTGTGGCATAAAAAATGATATTAAAGGGCAGAGTATCTCTGCCCTTATGTTCTAAGACTGAGAAAGGGGGCAGATAATTTGAGTGTAAGGCAACTGAAAAAAGAAATGATAGCGGCATCTTTATCTGTCATAGTTTCTCTGGTTGCTCTAAGTTCTGCAACTTATGCATGGTTTGTTTCGAATTCAAATGTCGAAGCTCAAACAGCAAATGTAGCAGCTATGGCAAATGGAATGATGCTGCAGATTGCAGCAGGTACTAAACCTGATCACGGAAAAGATAATGAGACCATTGCTTTTGATACAACAGGAGGACATGAAATCAGTCCGTCATCAACAGATGATATAAAAACATGGTATGTTCCGTCTGCCTGGTCTGATGGAGCAATGGTATCAGGTTATTCTGTAGTAAATTTTTCAGATGCAGATACAGGTGAATATATTGTTGGTAAAAATGCTACGGATAGTAAGAAATACTATGCTTATAATGTTAGTACCTATACTTTGTATACTGTAAGAGATACCGGAATTGCAGATGTTTATCTGGACGGTTCACAGGCTGATGGAGCGATTACTGTCACATCTAATGGACAGCAATTGGACGATAAAGTTGCAAAGAGTATGCGAATTGGTATTTCAACTGTTGATAAAAATGGAAATGAAACATTAAAATTTGTATACGCACCTTCTGAACCTACAGGTTATGGAAATGATGTTTATTCAAAGAATAATGCCATAACAGGGTGGATTACCGTTTCAAATGAAACAAGTACAAAAAATGCAACTTATAGTCACATTTATGCTAAAAATTACATTGATCAAAATTCAAAAAATTGGGCAGCATCGAAAGATGGAAAGTCTTTTATAAAACCTGTTTCAAATGCAAGTCCAATAGCAAGTGGAATTGATTATAACGGTATTATTCTGAAAGTTTATGTATGGCTGGAAGGTACAGATTCAGATTGTATCAATACGGCGGCTGATGTTGTCAATGAAGATTTATCTTATGACGTTACACTTCATATGGTCGGAGTAAACTCAGACAATTAATATATTTTCTAAGCTAAGTCATGGAAAGTTCTTACTGCGTCACTATCGTTCCTTGCTCTTGCAGCGTCCACCGGACGTTCCTACGGGTGCCCGATCTGTCTGCGTGCTGACACAGGCAGCACGAACACAATGCTAAAGCGTGTAAAAATAGCATCTTCGATGCCGGGCAATATCTTGGAATTATTTGCTTAAAATTCCTACATTTTCTGTTTTCATTTATATTGATAAATAGGAATTTTTTAGGTATAATTATATTTAAAGACTAAACAGAAAAAGGTGATGTGAATGGCGAAGTCGTTCAAACAAAACAACAATAATTATGCAATTGCTTACTATCGCTTTAGTAGTCATGCTCAAAATGAAGCATCTATTGACCAGCAGAGAGAACAAGCTGTTTTGTATGCACAAAATCATGGTCTTACGATTATTAAAGAATATACGGATGAAGCTATTTCTGTAACTAGAGAGGATCGACCGGGTTTTCAGTTGATGCTTTCAGAAGTTGGAAAACTCAAACAGGCTGTATTGATTCTATGGAAAACCGACAGATTAGGACGAGATAGATACATCCTATCAATGGCGAAATGAACAATTCGTGATGCCTTGTGCTATTGAATATGTTGCTGAAATAACGCCAACAGATACCCCAGAATCGGCTTTGATCGAGGGAATCATGGACAGTATGGCAGAATTTTATTCAAAGCAGTTAAGGCAGAATGTAATACGCGGAATGCGATATAATGCCCAGAAAGCATTGTACAATGGTCATAAGATACTAGGATATACAGTGGATAACACAAAGCATTACATTGAAGATAAAACGACTTCTCCGATAGTGAAGAGTATCTTTAAGCAATTTACGGATGGCAAGTCGTTAACCGAGATAGCAAAAGAACTGAATCAGCAAAGGAGTACGGACAACGCTTGGACGAAAGTTTAATGTGAATGGATTAAGGCATATTTTGAAAATAAGGCATATACAGGTGTATATCGGTATTCAGATATTGTCATACCGGATGGAATGCCAAGACTTATTTCAGATGAACTGTTTGAACAAGCGCAAAAGCAATTTGAACGGAATAAACATAAAGTCAGGATGCCAAGTAATGAGACGGAAGAACCGCGCTATTGGCTTACTGGCAAATTGTTCTGTGGTGAATGTGTAACTACAATGCATGGAGTGTCAGGTACATCAAAAACAGGAAAAATTCACTATTATTACGCTTGCAAGAATCATCGAAAGCACGCATGCAATATGAATAATGTACCGAAAGATAAGATAGAAATTCATGTTGTGTGGGTGCTTCGTGAATTGCTGGAAGATGCGGAAAATGTAGCTGGTCTTGTGGCTGATATAGCATCTTACCACAAGAATTTATACGCAGATAATGGTTATATAGAGAGTTTGGAAAGTCATTTGAAAGAAACGGAAAGAAACATCCTAACCTTATCAAGGTTATTGAAAAAGGTGTTTTGTCTGATACCGTAACGGACAGGCTCGCAGAACTGGAAAATAAGAAAGCTGCTATTGAGGAGGCTATTGAAACCGAACGCATAAAGCAGAAATTTGTTGAAGACGAAAATAGCATCAAGAAATATTTTGAAATGTATGCGAAAGCAGATTTTGAAGATGAAGATATACGAAATCGAGTCCTTGAATATTTTGTAGATAAGATATATGTATATAATGACCGTCTGGTAATCACAGGGTATTATTCAGATGATGAAACTTCGATTTATCTTGATGCCTTAACAGAAGTTTCATCATCTGGAACAGATAAACGGGCTAAGAGTTCGACATCGCTACTGTCTGCTCCGGCATCCAGTGATAACCTGAAAGATTGGTATGTGTGTCGTGAATGGAATGGTGAAGGAAAGGTGACTTCATACATAAAACCTGAATTTGAGGGACATAAAATTGCAGGTGAATATGGTGATGCGAATGATTTGCACTACGCATTCATTAAGAGTGAGTATATTTTATATACGATAACTGAATCTGGTTATGCAGATGTATATCTGGATCCATCCNNGTGCAATTACAGTTACAACTGATGGAACTGCAACGACTGATACAATTCCAAAGTCTATGAGAGTTGGTATTACGACACAGGCAACTGATGCATCAGGAAATGATGTTGGTGAAGAAACCTTAAAGGTTGTATATGCTCCATATGCAGAAACAGGAAAAGGTAATGATAAAGATGCAATAGATGGATGGACTTGTATAGCTGCAGAAGGTAGCGCGTCAAAACTTAAAAAGGTTTCCTATCCATATATTTATGATACCACCTACACCGACCAGAATAATAAAAACTGGGCAGCAACCAAGAATGGTGATGCCTACGAAGTTGCCGAAGGCACTAATCCAATTGCAACTTCAGTTGGTTACGATGGAATCAAGGTCCGTATTTATATTTGGATGGAAGGAACGGATGCTGATTGTGTTAACAATGCCGCTGCAGAGGATACAGCAACATATAATGTAAGTGTTAAATTTGCCGGAGTTCCAGCAGGCACCTCCAAGGCTGGCACTTCGACAGATAGTACGGATGCGCAATAACAATAAAGATATTTCTAAGTTTATAATTTTAAATCGTATTGGGACAGCGAGTAGCATGAAAGTTTATTGTATGAGACATTGTCCCTATAGTTTTATAATGGGGTATTCGCTTTGCTAAAGCATAATTGAGACATAGGTACAATTTAAACTTAGGTACAATTGAGATTTAAGTATACCTGGAATCTAGGTGCAATCGAGATATAAGCCACAATTGAAACCTGGATACAATTGAGATTTTCGTAAAGATAAGACTCAAATTACTGAATATTTAAATTTAGGAACACCGGAACCACCTTTAATTCCGGTTACACTAGGGAGGTGAGACTGCTTATGACCACAAAAAGGGATAATTTTGATGAAACTGTTAATAGTGATGCAGGTGACAAAATTGATGTTACTGCTGACAACGATGCAGGTGACAAAATTGATGTTACTGCTGACAACGATGCAGGTGACAAAATTGATGCAACTGCTAACAGCGATACAGGTAATATAGATACAGATAATATAATTGATACAACTCCAGCAGATGCGGCAACGGTTTTGGAAAATATGGTGGAAGTTACTCCGGGCAGGTTAAAACGCAGACTTACATCCGGATTTATTGCGACAATAATAGCACTTGTAGCTGTAGCATCAGCTACATATGCCTGGTATATTTACAATACAGGCCGCAATACAACTAATGTGCGTATGGCAGCAGGGGCAGGTGCTAACCTTCAGATAAGCAATGCCTACAATGGTCCATATGGTTCAGCAGCAGTACTTGAAAGCTTTTCGGGACAGCTTGTACCTGTATCAACTAACCGTGTAACAGGAGGCTTCCAGAAGGTTACACGTTTTACAGGCGGTAACAGCCAGACTACAGAGGTGGCCAGCTCATTTGGCAAAAGTGAGATGAATGATTATTATCATACCAGCCTTTTCCTTAGAACCAATGGTGCGGACACAGATATATACCTTTCCGGTATAGGGTACGAAGACAGCGAAGCCTTAAAGCCTATATCAACGGCAATAAGAGTGGGTCTTGTTGTACATGCTCCGGGTGAGAACGCCCAGGTTGCGTCAGAATACATATTCAGCATTAATCCAGCCAAAAATCCGGAGGCGAGATATAATACTGCAACAGGAAGGGATGGTTATGTTCTTGATTGTATGAAAAATGATGGAACTACCCTTGCATTTACTCCATACAATGACAGCAATTACTGCCTGTACAATAAGGACACAGGAGATGTCATCCTTAAGAAGGATTCCCTGAAGCTTTGTAGCGTAGCAGGTGATGGCAAAGGAAAAAACGGATATGCAACCCAGGTGGAGATATATATCTGGCTTGAAGGCTGCGATGCAGACTGCACATCTAATCTCTGCAACCAGACACTTAAGAACCTGGCAGTATCATTTGCAGGAATCGTGAAAGAAAATTAATAAATTATAAAATAAAGGTGTACAAATGATGAAATAATGTGTACAATAAGTACGTGGGAGGAAGGTGTTACTATTTGAATGATGAGATAAAAAAACTTAAGTCATCCTACAAGGTGGCAGTGCTTATGATTATCATTTTCATAATAATGGCAACGGGAGTTACATATGCATGGTTTAACTTCTCAGCTCTTACTTCTACGAATGTTACACCAACAGGGGGAACTATTAGTGTTGGAGAGTCCATTATTCTTATATCGAATAGCAGACAGGGACCCTTTGAGAAGACATGTAAGCTTGTATTAGAAGGTAATCCTGAGAGAATAAGGCCTGTAACCACTGAGAAGCTGGAGCATTTCTTTGAAGCTACAGCCCAGAATACAGAAGGCGTTTCTCTTTTATATAAGAATGTTGATGGTGATGTTAACAAGGATATGATTCATGGAACTGTATATCTCCAGTGCCTGAATGCTCCATGTGATGTTTATTTTGAGAAGGATAATCTTAAACTTGGAAGTGACAATACAGCACTTGCTTCCATGAGACTGGGGCTTAAGATTACCTCTGGCAGGGGAGAGGAATCGTATATTTTTAAGCTCGATGACCTTGGCAATACAGCAGGGGTTTCAGGTAAGGCTACCATTCCTGTTTCAGGTGATAAGGTAGTTTCTGATATATCAGATGACGGTCGTCCGCAGTTTGTGGATGATCCGGCATTGAATATTGGTGAATATATGGCAACTAAAACTGACAGGAGGAATGAATTTAATCCTGGAAAAAGTAAGCTGATGAGTCTGGTTCCTGATGAGGTTGCAACAGTTGAATACTGGATGTATCTTGAAGGCTGCGATGAACAGTGTATCAATGCTGCACAGGGAAGAGATGCACAGATAAGTCTGGCATTTGCCGGAGTTGATACATCTGACAGGCAGAAGGAGGATGTAAGATGAAGGTTTCATTTCGCACGTGGTTTCTTGGTATAACCACCGTAGTTGCTTTATTCGTATTTGTAGCATCCACCTATGCATGGTTTACAACCAATAAAGATGTAGCTACCAATAGTGCTACTTCAAGAACAGGTGATGAGAGCATAGAACTCCAGTTAAGTAAGCTTGGGGGGAACAGCTTTAAAAGTGAGAATACAGTAGCAATTCCACAGGTGAACAAAACTGATATTAAC
>DEDL01000009.1:44511-51399 GCA_002349525.1 Lachnoclostridium sp. UBA2905 | reverse complement strand
CATCATTTAAACAGGTGAATGATGAGAAGTATTATTATCACGGAAGATTATATCTTAGGGCAGTAAGTAAGGGCATGGATGTTTCAGGGCATATGGCGCTGTATCTTGATGAGAATAGTGAGAGTCTTGCCAGGGCCAGTGCAGGGAATATGATTAATGCTGCAAGACTTGGACTGAAGTTTGATGATGAGGACTCGTCAACATATGTTTTAAGAGTGTCAGAAAAGAGCAATCCTGACAGTGAACAGGTTTTCAATACTGTTGTTAATGGGACAAGGCTTGGCAAGGACAAGGTCGTTGCTCTTGATGCTAAGGGTGCAGTTTATGCAGCCAATGATCCTGCCGTGGCAGTTTCAGAGTATACAGTTAAGTTTTCGGATAAGGATAATACTTATAGTATTCCTAAAAAGCCTTTGCTTTTAATGGATTTTAATAAGATATATGCAGTAGATGTGTATTATTATCTTGAGGGCTGTGATCCTGATTGCTCCTCTTCAATAGAGTTCAATGCATCAGACTTACGCCTTGCGTTTTATGGAATGTTGAGTGAGTAATATTACTATAGAAGTTTTGAGGACCGCTTATGGAAGATAATATCCGGAATATTAAGGAAGAGTATAAAAATGACGGAAATCTCCGGCAGAGGGTGTATATATCATTTCTTCTTGTGTGTATAGCGCTTGTAGCTGTTACGGCAGCTACTGTTGCATGGTTTTCAATTGCTGATAAGGCAAGAGTTCAGACTATGGGACTTGATATTGTTACAGATGTGGAGCTTAAGATGGATCTTGACCCACACGATACGATAGATGATTATGTCAAGACTCTTACCTTTGATGATATTGCAAAACGTATGCAGAAGGATAAGGGCTATTCCATGAAGGAAACTCCACTTGAACCGGTTACGACTTCCGATTATAATATTTTTACATATGAGGATGGTACAAAGGTTGAAGAGAATTCAGGCTCATACCTTTCATTTACTCTCAATTTTATGGCTGAGAGAGATATGATTGTTCATCTTACAAGTGCAGACAGCAGTAGTAATGCAGATGACGGAACGGCAGTTTCATCCAAGGTTCCATCACTGCCGAAGGCTATGCGAATCTCATTTGAAACGGATGATACAGTGTGGGTTTACAATCCAGGTGGAACAGATTCTCTTAATAAGAGTCATGGTGGCAGTGTAAGAACATTTGGGCTGCCGGCTGCGGACAGTATGAAGTTATCAGATACCAATTCCTTGTTTTCACTTAAAAAAGGTGTTAACAAGGCAGTACAGGTACATGTTTGGCTTGAGGGTACAGATACTGCCTGTACAGATGATCTTCAGGCAGCAGATTATTCTATTAAGTTAAGATTTGCCGGAACTGATATGTCAGGACAGCCATTTTCACAATAATTATGCCAAGGCGTAATTGAATGATTATATTAATTTGGAGAGGAAAAGTAGTTATGAAAAAGATTGGAACAGTTATTGTAAGTGTTATTTTATGGTTTATTATCCTTGTGGCAGCACTGTATTCTTTTACGACAATGGCAACAAGAGACAATCAGAATGTGTCAAGTATTCTTGGATATACTCCTTTGGTAGTTAAATCGGATTCCATGGCACCAACATTTAGTGCAGGGGATATGATATTTATCCGTAAGTGTGATCCTTCAACTCTTAAAGAGGGAGATATTATCTGCTTCCATACTATTATTGACAATGAATATGCACTTAATACTCATAGAATTAAAGAAATTTCTGATGTGGGTGCAGGCAGAAGTTATACTACTATCGGTGATAATAACAATGGTGTTGTCGACCAGCATATTATATCTGACGGTGACATTGTTGGTAAATATATAGGGCATTTATCAAAGGTTGGAAAGGTTATGGACTTCATTTCCAGTAGCACAGGATTCCTTCTTGTTATTGTATTTCCAATGCTTCTGTTCTTCATTTACCAGGTGTACAATCTTATTATGATTAACATCAAATTGAAGAAGGCTATTGCTATTGAGAATGCTAAGGAAATCGAAGAAGCCAAGGCTGCAAGTACTGCAGCAGGCAAGGCAGCTGATGACGAGGCCGCAAGTAAGCTTGCTGAGGCTAAGAGAATTATGGAAGAGGCTGAGGCTATGAAGCGTCAGGCAATGGAGGAAATTGAAAAAGCGAAAAATGCCGAAAATCGTGGTGAGGAGGATAAATAGGCATGAGTGAGTTTTTGAAATTTGCTTACGAACTTTTGTCACAGGTTGTATATAACCTTGTGCAATGGGGAGTTGCATTTGTAAAGTTATTTGTTACAGGATGGGCAGAATACTTCCTGATATTTAAGACTTATTTTGCTGATCTTAGTATTGCAGGTAAGATTCTATCTGTTTTACTTATGATAATTCTTATAGCGATTCCTGTTACTATTATTATTCTTATTGTTAAAAGGGCAGTTTTAAGACACAGGCTTAAGACTGATACAGCAGATAATTCAGTACTGTACAGAGAGATTGGCCGACTTAACAAACAGGTTTTATCCCTTATGGAAGAGAAGAACAGTATTCTTGCTCTTAAGGTGAATGCGATGGGAGGAACTAAAAGAATTCCATATATGGGAGCTTCAGCTATTATAGATGATGAGCTTCCTACAGTTGGCAATGTTACCAATGCTGATGGAAGCAATGGTGAAGTGGCTGCTACAGGCGAAGGAGCTTCTGCTGAGGGAGTTGCACTTTCTGCTATGGGTGCCGGTGGTAAGGCTCCTGTATTACAGGCTATTCTTACTGAGGATAAGAAAAATATTCCACATCGTTTTCCGAAACTGTCACTTGTGGATGACAAGTATACAACATATGAATATCCAGAATTTGATAATGACATTTCATTGGAGGATTTTGCTGAGGGATATCGTCTCTTTGCAGCAAGCCAGATGCATCTCTATTATACGCCAGAGATTGTCAGAAGATTTGTTGCCGGTATGGCAGCAAGTAAGCTTCTTATCTTAGAGGGTATATCTGGTACAGGTAAGACAAGTCTTCCTTATTCCTTCAGCCGTTACCTGAATAATCCGGCTACTATTGTTTCAGTACAGCCTTCATTCAGGGATAGAAGTGAGCTTCTTGGTTATTTCAATGAGTTCTCTAAGAAGTTCAATGAAACAGAGTTCTTAAGAGCCTTATATGAGGCCAATTACAGACAGGAGCCAACACTTATTGTACTTGACGAGATGAACCTTGCGCGAATTGAGTACTATTTTGCTGAGATGCTTTCAGTCCTTGAAATGCCTAGTAAAGATGAGTGGGTTCTTGACCTTGTTCCAACTGCCTGGGATGGAGACCCTGTTAAGATGGATGGCGGTAAAATACATGTTCCAGACAGTACATGGTTTGTTGGAACAGCCAACAACGATGACTCTACATTTACAATTACTGATAAGGTTTACGACCGTGCTATGCCAATTGAGTTGAATGAGCGAGCAGATGCATTTGAATGTGAACCTCATCCAAAGAGTATTGTTACAACTGAACATCTTCAGTATCTGTTCCAGAAGGCAAAGGTGGATCATCCTATCAGTGATGAGCTACTTGAAAATATGCAGAAGCTTGACCAGTATCTGATTACCAGATTTAAGCTTTCTTTCGGAAACCGTATTATGAAGCATATGTATGACTTTATTCCTGTATATGTTGCATGCGGCGGAACTGAATTGGATGCCATGGATTATATTGTGGCAAGAAAGGTTTTGAAGAAGTTCGAAAGTATGAACGTTACATTTGTACGTGACGAGATTAGCGGTCTTATCAGCTACATAGAGAAGACCTTTGGTGAGACCGGAATGATTGATAGTAAGGATTACTTAAGAAGAATTCAGAATATGTATTAATATAACATAAGATGTGTAAGGCGGCGATAAGATGGCAGAAGATACAATTAGTGATTTATATTCTAAATATACAAGTAGTGTCGAAGAAGGTATTGCTGATGACAGATATTTCCAATATTTATTTGAAATGGTACAGGCCGGTGACAACACTATGGAGCAGACTTACAGAGTTCTCCACAAGGTTGTTGATGAGGCATGGCTTTCTGTCGTTGAAGATGGTCTTGATGCTATATTCAAGATTGTTGATAAGCCAAGAAGGTTTATAAAGTCAAGTGAAGAGGTTGTTCCTGTTGCTCTTGCAAAGAAAATTACAGCAGACAGTGTAAGACATCTTAGTCAGAATACACAGTTTATTGGAACTAATGCAGCAGGAGAGATTCAGCCAACGCATATTCTTAATGTTACAACTGAAGAAAGTTATGATTTGTATGAAAACAGGTTTGTATATCATCTGATCAGACGTTTATTTGCATTCGTTGATAAACGAACAGATGTAATCTTCTGGTCTACAGGTGATGAAACAACCAATGTAATGAAGATGGAAACCAAGGTAGATGATGCATACGAGCAGATTTCCTACAAAATTGAGATGTCTATTAAGAATAAGCAGAGTCTTGTTGAAAGTGATGCCGACAATATGGACGTCTTCAAAAGAATCGACCGTGTGCGTAGACTTTCAAAGGTTTTAAGAACCAGCGCCTTCTGTGAGATTATGGATGGCTGTGCCAAAGTAACAAGCCCCATCCAGCGTACTAACCTTATGATGAAGGATCCTGATTATAGAACCTGTTATAAGCTGTGGCAGTTTATTGAAAGCTATGATGAAGTTGGTTACTCCATAGAGGAGCAGGATTCAGCTCTTGAGATGGATGAAGAGTACATGCTCCAGATGTACATGAATATGATTGGAAACTATACAGTTTTCAAATCCCTTATAGAGTCTGACCCACGTCAGATGAGTGAAATAGCCAATGTTACCCGTGAACCTGTTAAGCCTAAATTTGTTAAAGAGATTAAGGAAGAGATTGTTGATAATCGTGACATTCCGGATGTCGAGGTCAGAAAGGTTTTCGTAGAAGAAGTAACAGAGGCACAGCTTGAAGCAGAGGCTAAGCTTGAGGAAGAGACTGCAAGGTGTGCAGAACTGGAAAACAGTGTTAACCAGTTAGAGTACTCATTGTCAGATATGCAGTGGCAGATGGAATCTCTTTCAGAGCAGCTTAATTCTATGAATGACATACAGTCACAGAATGAGGAAACAATCAATAACCTCTCTGCTGAGCTTGAAGAAGAGCAGAAGGCTCACAAAGTAACCTATAATGAATATGAGCAGTATAAGTCAGATTCAGAGGCAAAGCTTGAGGCTCTTAATACAGAGCATGAAGAAACAGTAGCAGCCCTCAGGAATGAGAATGAGACAGCTATAGCAGCTCTTGAGAATGAGAAGGAAGAGGCTATAACTTCCCTTAAGAATGAGCATGAGGAAACAATAGCAGCCCTCAAGAATGAGAATGAGACAGCTATAGCAGCTCTTGAGAATGAGAAGGAAGAGGCTATAACCTCCCTTAAGAATGATTATGAGTCTCAGATCGCAGACATAAGTGAAGATGCCAGAAAGCGTATTAATGAGGCAGAGACTACTGTAAGCAGTCTTAATGCCAAACTAGCCCAGGCAGATGATGATACTGCAAAACTTAAAGCCAGAATAGAAGAGCTTGAAAGACTTCTTGGTAAGTCAGAAACTGATGCTAAAAAGCAGGTTGCTGATATTACAGCTGATATGGAAACAAAGCTTGCTACGCTCAAAGCAGACAAAGATACAGAAATTGCCAATCTGACTGCAAGCAAGGATGCAGAGCTTGCAGCACTTAAGGCTGACAAGGATACAGAAATCGCTAATCTTAAGGCAGATACAGAAAGCGAACTTGCCAGAACTATAGCTGAAAAAGATGAACGCTACAAGAAGCTTGAAGAAGAAAAAGACAGCGAGATTAATAAGATTAAACTTGATGCGGCTGATGAAGTTGCAAGTGTTAAGGCGGATGCAGAGGAGAAGCTTTCTTCTTACAAGCAGCAGAATTCCTTTGAACTTGAGAAGTTAAGATCAGAGGCAGATTCTCTCAGAAAATCAGCTATTGAAGCAAGACTGAATGAACAGATGGCCCTTAAGAAAGCTGAGAAAAACAGTCTCAGTCATTATATACTTAAGAAAATAAGACGCAAAGAAGAGGATGAAGATTCCAATGATTAAGAAAATTCTTTACGGAATCGTTAATACAATATCGGTTCTTGTAATATTATTGGCGGTAGTTGTTCTGTGTGTTGTATTGATGACTAAACCAGGCAAAACTCCAAGTATTGCAGGTTATATGGCTCTTAGAATTACTACTGGAAGTATGGAGCCAACGTTACCAGTTGATACGATGATAATAGTTAAAAAGGCTGAAGCTTCGGATATTAAGGTGAATGACATCATATCATTTTATTCCTCAGACCCTTCTCTTGATGGCACAGTCAATACTCATCGTGTGGTAGATATAATACATAATGGTAATGGAAGTATAAGCTTTGTAACTAAGGGAGACGGTAATAATGTTGCAGACAACTATGATGCTAAGGATGAGTTTCTTCTTGGAAGGGTTGTTGCAAGCTCGCTTACGTTTGGTAAGGCAGTAAGACTAGCTTCTAATCCATTGATATTCATTCCGATTATTATCATTCCGTTAGCAATTCTTCTTTTTACAAATCTGTTTAAGACAGTAAAATATGCAAAAAAGATTGCGAAGGAAGAAGAGGAAGCAGCTGTGCGTGAGATAGTTGAAGAGCTTAACAGAAGAAAAAAAGAAGACACAAAAAAGTAAAAAATAAGATACAAAAAAGTGATTGACAATAATATAACAAAGACTATAATGATTGGTGGTGTTTCGTCATCAATCATTTTTTTGAGGTGAGATTTTTGAAGTATTTAAAACAGTTTCTACTTATTCTGGCAATATCATTTTTAGGAGAATTGCTTAAGTAT
>DEDL01000009.1:26571-44487 GCA_002349525.1 Lachnoclostridium sp. UBA2905 | reverse complement strand
GGGATTATGTTTGCAGGTCTTATGACGGGAGTGATAAAGCTTTCTCAGGTTCATGAAACCGGAACATTTCTTATAGAGATTATGCCTGTTATGTTTATTCCGGCGGGAGTTGGACTTATGACAAGCTGGGGAGTTCTTAAACCGGTGTTACTTCCGGTTTGTATTATAACGGTTGTAACAATCATAACGGTTATGGCTGCAACAGGACTTTTATCTCAGAAAATAATCAGACATAAACCTAAGAATATAAGTGATAAGGACATGGAGGGTAGGGCACAGAATTTATAACCTAAAACCCATAACAAAATATTATAAAACTATGATCTAAAATACAGCCAAAATACACAACCGAAAATACAAAAACCCAAAACTAAAACCCAAAACTTATAATATATAGTAATAATATATATCAATAATTTACAACCTATAACCTATAACTTATAACGTTATTAATCAGGAGCGAAAGATAAGATGAAAGAACAGATAAATATATTTTTTCAGAATTCCATGTTTGCAGGTGTAACCTTAAGTCTGCTTGCATATATTGCAGGAAGCCTGCTTAAAAAGAAGTTTAAGCTTGGCGTATTTAATCCCCTACTGATATCAATAGTGATATCAATAGGGGTACTTGTAGCAGGAGACATTGATTATGAGGTCTATAACGAGGGAGCAAAATATTTGAGCTACCTTTTAACACCTGCGACAGTCTGCCTTGCGATTCCCCTGTATGAGCAGTGGGAATTACTTAAGAAAAATGTAAAGGCAGTTGTAGCAGGCCTTGTGGCCGGTGTCATAACAAGTATTACAACAGTATTTGTACTGTCTCTCATAATGGGATTATCCCACGAAGAGTACGTAACCCTTTTGCCAAAATCCATAACAACAGCAATCGGAATGGGAGTATCAGAAGAGCTTGGTGGATATGTTACAATTACCGTTGCAGTAATTATAGTAACAGGTGTACTTGGTAACATAATGGGAGAGCTTGTATGCAAGATTTTTAAGATAAATGAGCCCATTTCAAAGGGACTTGCATTTGGCTCGGCATCACATGCCATAGGAACTGCCAAGGCTATGGAAATTGGAGAAATCGAGGGAGCCATGAGCAGCCTTGCAATTGCTGTTTCTGGAATACTGACAGTATTATTTGCTACAGTTTATTCGGGCTTCATAAAATAATTGCCTGAGAATATGAATTACAAGAATATGTATCAGGAGTAAAACATGTATAATAATTCAGATATTAGTCACAACACAAATACAGATATAAATATCAATATAAATGCCAATACAGAAATAAGCACTAACACAGATACAAACTCACGACCAAAATACAAAATGGCTATTTTTGATATGGATGGCACAATATTAAACACAATAGATGACCTTGCGGCAAGCATTAATCACGCCCTTAGGGTAAATGGTATGCCAGAGCATTCTGTTGTGGAAGTAAAAGGTTTTGTTGGCAATGGAATCAGAAAGCTTGTTGAGAGAGCAGTGCCTCTGGGTACGGAAGAAGAGGACATAGACAGGGTCTTCACATCATTTCACGAATATTATAAGGACAATTGTGCAGTGATGACAAAGCCTTATGATGGTATTGTCAATGTGCTTGACGAGCTTAAGAGGGCCGGAGTCATACTTGCGGTAGTTTCAAATAAGGCGGAATACGCTGTTAAACAATTGTGTGAGGATTATTTTCCGGGAACCTTTGATATAGCTGCCGGTGATGTGGAGGGCAGGAGAAGAAAGCCTTATCCGGACAGTGTGAATGCAGTTCTTGAAAAAATGAAAATCAATAAATCAGAGGCAGTTTATATTGGAGATTCAGAGGTTGATATTAATACAGCCAAAAATGCTGGAATGGATCTAATAGAAGTTGGCTGGGGGTTCAGGGAGGAAGAATTCCTGCTTAGTGAGGGAGCACCATTTGTTATTCATAATCCGGAAGATATATCTGCAATAATAATCAATAACAAATGAGACCAAAAATAAGATCAAAAATAAGAACGAAAATAAGATCAAAAAATATGAGATTATGTGGCAAATAATGTCGATAATTTTAAATACTATAAACATATCTAAAGAAAATATAAAGCGTACAAAAATACCATTAAAAATAATTTTTTGAACATTAAAAAAGGAAACAAATTGACCGATTATAATATTGGTCAGTCTGTTTTCTTATTTTTTTGAGCAAAATTAATTAAAAATACCTTAAAAACAATGAAAAATGTTATCTTGACATGCTATTTTGCTATATAGCCGTAAACCGGAATTGACTGATAATAATATTTAAAGCGTTCGAATTATTAAGCGGCAACATTTTACATCAATAATTGTCAAAAAATTACCAACATATAAAATTATGAATTGTTTATGAACAGTTTATTGACCCTATTTTAATAAATGTATATAATGAGAACATATTTTGTAAAAAGTGCATATAGGAACGTGAAAAAAATATGAATTATTATGCAACATACTGATAAGCGTTTGACAAATATGGAGATGAAGGAGGGGAGAATATTAATAAAATGTGAACAAATGCTAATCGGTACGGTATAAATTGTATACACGAAATATACAAATGGCACATGCAATATGAGAAATTGTATATAAGAATCACACAAATTGTATATGTAATGTATGCAGGGGTTACACATTAAAAAGAAAATCACACTTAATGGAGGTATTTACAGAATTATGATTAAGAAAATTCTTAAAAGAGTTATTAGTGGAGTGGCAGTGGGAGCACTTTTACTTGGTTCCGTTGTTGTTCCAACTGGTAAGACACAGGCGGCAACAGAAACATTACTTAATACATACGGTTCACTTTTTGGTCGTTCGGGAACCTGTATTAATTCTTATCAGATGAATGATTCAAACACTATGAATCATGTTAAGTCACAGTACAACAGTATTACACTTGAAAATGAGATGAAGCCGGATGCACTCCTTGGATATTCACCAAGTCTCATTTCAAAGGATCAGGCAAAGAGCATGGGCTACTATGTTCCAGCAAACTGTACTGAAAGCTATCTGCCAAGAATTAATTTTGATACTATCGACAAGGTACTTAAGAAATGCTATGAGAATGGTATCGGTGTAAGAGCACATACTCTTGTATGGCATTCACAGACACCTGCATGGTTCTTCAGAATAGGTTACTCAACTAACTATGGATATGTTTCACAGAGTCAGATGGATATTCGTATGGAATATTACATCAAAACTGTTATGAATCATGTATATCAGAGTCAGTATGGAAGTGTTGTTTATTGCTGGGATGTTGTTAATGAATACCTTCATGCAACTAATTCCGGATGGGAAGCAGTATACGGCAAAGGCGGAACAAGACCGGGATTTGTTAAAAAGGCTTTCCAGTATGCTTATGATACACTTAGCTACTTCAAGCTTATAGGAAAAGTAAGTCTTTTCTACAATGACTTTAACACATACATGGAAGTAAATGATGTAATCGCCCTTGTTAATTTCATTAATTCAAGCGGAAAGATATGTAATGGTGTTGGTATGCAGTCACATCTTGGAACAACATTCCCATCAGTTGACTACTACACATCAGCACTCAGATCATTTGTCAATGCAGGTTTTGAAGTACAGATAACAGAGCTTGATGTTACCAACAAGTCTGATACAGACCAGGCTAATTATTTGTACAATCTCATGAAAAATGTACTTGCCCTTAAAAAGAGCGGTGCTAGGATTACAGGTATTACATACTGGGGACTTTCAGATCAGGTGACATGGATAGATAACGCAAAACCACTTCTTTTCTCAAGCCTTGGTAATCCAAAATCAGCTTATTACAGTGTTATTCAGGCATACAAGGATGCCGGATACAAGGTGGGTGGTTCACAGAGTAGCAGTGGTAGCCAGCAGGGTGGTTCAACTACTTCAGTTTCAGCAGCTTCAATTAATAATGGCTGGTATTTCATTAAGAATACAAATTCACAGAAATATCTTACAGTAGCTGGTAACAAGGGTGCTGATGGAACTAATGTTGAAATCAGATCAGGTAACGGAACAGATTCACAGAAATGGTATGTTTCTAACGTAGGAGATGGATATGTAACACTTAAGAATGCCCTTGGATATAACCTTGACGTACAGTATGGTTCAAAGGACAATGGTGCTAACATCCAGACATATTCAGCAAATGGTGCGGATGCACAGAAATTCAAAATTGCAAAAACTTCAAAATCAGGAGTTTATGGAATTACAACTAAGGTAACAAATGATGCTAAAGCCCTTGATGTATATAACTTTGGTACATCAGATGGTGTTAATGTATGCCAGTGGGCGTATGCAGCAGGCATTAACCAGACATGGACATTTGAGGCAGTAAATACAGCAAGCTCATCACAGACAATTTCTAACGGCTGGTACTACATCAAGAATGTAAATGCACAGAAATATCTTCAGGTTGCAGGAAACCAGAGCGGCAGAGGAGTTAATGTTGAGATTGGAACAGGTACAGGTGTTTCAGGTCAGAGATGGTATGTTGAAAATACTTCTGACGGATATGTAACACTCAAGAACGGAAACGGATGCATGCTTGATGTTTATTATGGAAAGGCTGACGATGGAACAAACATCCAGACTTACACAGCAAACGGAGAAAATGCACAGAAGTTCAAGATTCAGAAAACATCAACAGCTAATGTTTATGGAATCACAACAAAGATTTCAGGAGACAAGAAAGGTCTTGATGTATATAACTGGGGAACATCAGATGGGGCTAATGTATGCCAGTGGGCTTACTATGCTAACAAAAATCAGCAGTGGATATTCGAAAGAATCAACTAAATTAGAAATCTGCAGCAGATATTTGGGTCGAAGGCACGTGAGACTTCGTGCGTGATTTTGGTCAGCGTAAGCTTACATAGTCTTCTCGACTGAGATAAATAATGTGATTTGTCTTATAAAAAGATAATGATATAAGGAGTAAGGGGCAGTGTATGGGGCTGCCCCTTATTTCTTTTTGTGTTGCACAGTATAGTATATTGTGATAAAATGTACTGATGAAATATTCACAATGCAGAAGGTATATGGTTGAAGGCTATGGCATAATATTTCAATCATAAACCAGAAAGGGAGTATAACCAGAGAGCGTATGAAATCATTTGCAGTAACAGACATAGGACAAAAAAGAACAGTGAATCAGGATTATGTATTCTGCTCTGAGGAACCGGTTGGTAAGTTGTCCAATCTTTTTGTTGTGGCTGATGGAATGGGTGGTCATAATGCAGGAGATACAGCTTCAAGACTATGTGTAGGGTCTGTTCGTGAATCTATTAGCAATAGTGAACTGGATACTCCGGTAAGCATACTTAATGAGGCAGTGGCTTTTGCACATGACCGTGTCAGAAGTGAAGCAGCTGCGAAACCGGAGTTTGAAGGTATGGGTACTACACTTGTTATTGCAACGATACAGGATAATAAGTTGTATGTTGCTAATGTGGGAGACTCACGATTATATCTTTTAAGAGACAGTCTTGAACAGATTACAGAGGACCATTCACTTGTAGAAGAGATGGTCAAGTCGGGGGAATTATCAAAAGAGAATGTAAAGGAGCATCCTAATAAGAATATTATTACAAGGGCGCTTGGCATAGGTGAAACGGTGATGGCGGATACATTTGAGGTAGAGCTTAAGGAAGATGATATTATCCTTATGTGTTCAGATGGTCTGACCAATATGGTTGATGATATTGATATAGAATACATAATTAAGAATAACAGAACTAACATGGCAGATGCAGGAGAAGAACTTCTTGCAAGAGCCAATGACGCTGGTGGAAAAGATAATATAACTGTATTGCTTGCGTGCTTATAGAATTAGTTAGAGGTGAAATAATGGTTAAAATCGGAATGCTTATATGCGACAGATATGAGATAATTGAAAAAGTTGGAACAGGCGGTATGGCTGATGTTTACAAGGCTAAGGATCATAGACTGAACCGTTATGTTGCAGTTAAGGTTTTAAAACAGGAATTCAGTACAGATACAAAGTTTGTTACAAAGTTCCGTGCGGAAGCACAGTCTGTAGCAGGCCTTTCTCATTCTAACATTGTAGGAGTTTATGATGTTGGAGAAGAAGACGGACTTTATTATATTGTTATGGAGCTTGTTGAGGGTATTACTCTTAAGAAGTATATTGAGAGAAAGGGCAGACTTGATATAAGAGAAGCAATTGGAATCTCAATCCAGATTGCCCAGGGTCTTGAGGTTGCTCATGACCATCATATTATTCACAGGGATATCAAACCCCAGAACATCATCATTTCCAAGGATGGTAATGTTAAGGTGACTGATTTTGGAATTGCCAAGGCTGCAAGCTCCAATACTATCACCTCTAATGCCATGGGTTCTGTTCATTACATTTCTCCTGAACAGGCAAGGGGAGGATTTAGTGATGAGAAGAGTGATATATATTCACTTGGTATCACCATGTATGAGATGCTTAGCGGAAAGGTACCATTTACAGGAGAGAGCACTGTTGCAGTAGCACTTGCCCATATCCAGGAAGAGGCAGTTCCACTTACTGCTATAGATCCAGATATTCCAAAGAGTATTGAGATGATAGTTTCCAAGTGTATGCAGAAGAAGCCGGAGCTTAGATATCTTACTGTTTCAGCACTTATTGAAGATCTTAAGAAGGCTGTTACTGATCCGGATGGAGATTTTGTTAAGATTGCACCGCTTGTTGATGATTCAGCAACTATTCATATTTCAGATGATGATGTGAGACAGATAAGAACAAGAAAGGCAGTAGTTGTTCCGACTCCTGATCCGGAGGATGATATTGATATATCAGATATTGAAGAGGATGACGGAGAAGATGGTTCAGATATTGATCCTAAGTTAGAGAAGGCTGTGGTCATTGGAAGTATTGCAGCCGGAGTTATATTGGCTCTTATCGTTATATTTATCGTTATTAAGATCTTTTTACCGGGAGGCAGCAAGGAAGATGATGTAACTGAAACAGCGGCTCCTACTACAGGTGTTGAGATGACTGCAAGCCCTGGGAATAATGAAGAGGACAAGACAAGCATACAGATTGATGATCTTAAGGATATGGATAAGAACCAGGCTATATCTTATCTGAATGATCTTGATATGGATCTTAATATCGAAACAGAAGAAATTGAGTCAAGTGAAATTGATGAAGGAAGAGTAATATCAACAGAACCACAGGCTGGAAGTACTATAAGCGAGGGTGATACTGTTAAGGTATTTGTAAGTAGTGGTAAGGCTAAAACTGAGGTGCCTGACGTTTACGGTCAGACAATTGATGAAGCTAAGAAGCTTTTGGCAGATAAGAACTTCAAGACATCTACAACTTATGAAAACAGTGATACTGTTGAGATTGAAAAGGTTATAAGAACAATTCCTGAGAAGAATTCTGAAGCAGAAGATGGTTCAACAGTTGTTGTTGTGCTTAGTAAGGGTAAGGCTACAAAATATGTTAAAGTGCCTAAGCTTAGTAATCTTACTAAGAAGGATGCCAAGAAGGCTCTTGAAAAGGTAGGTCTTAAGCTTGGTAATGTTACAACCAATTATTCAGATACAGTTGAGAAGAATCTTGTTGTTTCACAGAGCCAGGCAGGCGGAAGTGAAGTTGAAACAGGTACAACAGTTGATATTACATTAAGCCTTGGACCTCAGGTGACTTATATTTATATGGGTAATGTCACAATTTCTGATAATCCTTTCCAGGATGAAGCACAGAATGGTGTTATTAAGATTGTTCTTACCCAGGATGGACAGACTAAGGTTATTACTGAGGAATCAATGAATTATTACAGCTTCCCTCTTTATGTTGAAGCACAGGGATGGAGCGAATCGGAAGGCGAGATTGTAATGTATGTAAATGGAGCAAGATACAATGCCTACAACATTAGTTTTTCGAAAGTGTCACAGTAATGGAGAGTAAGAATTTAGAAGGAAAAATAATTAAGGGAATTGCCGGTTTCTATTATGTTCATGTTCCTGATAAGGGAGTTTATGAATGCAAAGCAAAAGGCGTTTTTAGAAATGATAAGAAAAAACCTCTTGTTGGGGATAAGGTAATACTTGAAATTCTTGATGACGACAGTAAAACAGGCAATATTATTAAGCTTCTTGAGAGAGAGAATTCGCTTATCCGTCCGGCAGTTGCCAATGTAGATCAGGCTTTGGTTGTATTTGCAGTAAAAAATCCGGAGCCGAATCTTCATTTGCTGGATTATTTCCTTGTCAGAATGGAAGAGGCGCAGGTTCCCGTTACAATATGTTTTAACAAAACAGATATCGCTTCTGAAGAATGCATTAAAAGATATACTGATATATATGTTCAGGGTGGTTACAATGTTATTACAATGAGTACAAAAACCGGTGACGGACTTGATGTTCTTAAGGCTTTTCTTAAGAACAGGACAACTGTTCTTGCAGGTCCTTCTGGAGTTGGTAAGTCCTCGGTAATGAATCTGATATATCCTGATGCAGGAGTTCAGACTGGAGAGATCAGTAAAAAGCTTGGCAGAGGAAAACATACTACCAGGCATTCAGAGATTTTTTGCATTAACGAAAGCAGTTACCTGATGGACACACCGGGATTTTCCAATCTTCGTCTTCCTGATATGGAAGAGAGAGATTTGAAAATGTATTTTCCAGAGTATTACAAATATGAAGGGGAATGTAGATTTAACGGATGCATTCACAAGAGTGAACCGCAGTGTGTTATTAAGGAGAAAGTTTCTAATGGTGAGCTGTCAAAAGAGCGTTATGAGAGTTATCTTTTGATGCTTGATGAATTACAGTCACAGAAAAAGTGGTAAGGAGAAAGCATAGATGAAATTGCAATATAAACTTGCACCATCATTACTTGCAGCCGATTTTTCGTGTTTGGGGAATGAGATTAGCAGAATTGAAAATGAGGGAGCAGATTATGTCCATATAGATGTTATGGATGGCTTATTTGTTCCAAATATTTCTATAGGACTTCCTGTTATCAGGTCAGTCAGAAAATGTACAGATATGTTTTTTGATGTACATCTGATGATTCAGGAGCCAATGAGATACATAGAGAATTTTGCAGAAGCCGGAGCAGATGGAATCACTATACATGCAGAGGCTTGTGCTGATATTGATGCAACTATTGACAGGATTATAAAGATGGGCTGTAAGCCGGCAATCAGTCTTAGTCCTGATACTGATATTGATGTTGTTATACCATATCTTGACAGGGTGAACATGGTTTTACTTATGAGTGTTTATCCGGGCTATGGCGGACAAAAATTTATTGAGAGAATTCTTGATAAGGCTGTTGCACTTAGAAAGTATATTAATGATAATGGACTTGATGTCGATATAGAGATGGATGGTGGAATTAAACTTGCCAATGCAAAAAGGGTTGTTGAAGCAGGGGTTAATGTACTAGTTGCAGGAACTGGCGTATTCAAGGGTGATTTTAAAGAAAATATGGAAGGCTTTAAGAAGATTTTTGAAGAGAATAGCTGAAACTGTATTAAAGCCAGCTGAACCAGTTTTATAAACTGGTTCGTATATTATTAGCAGGAAAAAGAAAAGCAATAATCATATAAATTGTATTTTTAACAAAGGAGAGAGTTTATGAGAAAACGTTTTTTAGCAGGTATGCTGTGTGTATCAATGGTTGTATGTAGTATTAATCTTGCAGGCAGTGCATTTGCAAAATCAGGTGCGAAGCTTAACAAGAAAAATATTACTCTTGAAAAGGGAAAATCATACAAGCTTAAGGTTAAGAAGTATACTGGTAAAGTAAAATGGAAATCAAGTAAAAAGAAAATTGCTAAGGTTTCAAAGAAGGGTATAGTTAAGGCTGTTAAACCTGGAAAGGCAGTAATTACAGCATATGGCAAGAAATTAAAGTTAAAATGTAAGGTAAAGGTTATAGCTTGCCAAGGTTAATGTAGATGTGTCGATATATACTAAGGTACCAGCTGTAAACAGTGCAGTTCCATCACCTAATGCACCAGTAAAGACAGATGTGCCAGTGAAGACAGATGCGCCTGTTAAGACGGAAGCGCCTGTAAAGACAGATGAGCCAACACAGACAGAAGCACCTGCGAAAACACAGGCTCCAAAGGAGACAGAGGCACCAGTGAAAACACAGGCTCCGACATAGACAGAAGCACCAGTGAAAACACAGGCTCCAAAGGAGACAGAGGCACCTGTAAAAACACAGGCTCCAAAGGAGACACAGGCACCTACAAGACCACCAGAAATGTTAGATCATTTTAGTGCTCCATACAGACTTGAGTTCAATAATGCTACTGTAAAGACACAGGGAAACGCATCATTTACTTTAGATGGCAATAAGGTTAACATTGAGGTTTCCGGACAGTATGCCGGTGTTGCATTTGTTGTACCTGACAGTGTAGAAGAGAATAACTTTGATACTGTTACAATAACATATGAGAAGTCAGCTAATGTTGGTGACGGATTTGGATGTGGTTTATGGAGAAGTGGAGATGCTAAAGACAGTGAGACTGTTACAGGATGGAATGGAATATTTAAGGACAGCACTGAAGGAACATATACTACTTCAATCAATACTTCAACAGATACCAAAACATGGTATGTTAATAAATGTCTCTTGTTTAACAATACTGATAACAGTAAACTTCAGGCAACACCAGCTAAGGTTACTATAGTATCAGTAGTATTTAGTAACTCTCAGTATAATGGCGAGGCAACTGCAACTTCAAAGCCTACAGTTGCGCCAACAAAGGCGCCAACACCTACAAAGGCACCTGGCGGAGTTGCTGCTTCAGATTTTACCGACAAGAGCATAGTTACAGCAGAGGGTGATGATGTTGTTATAAATGTGAGTGGAGATTCTGTATGTAATATTACTCTTCCAGCATTTAAAGCATTGATAGTTAAGAATCCTGACACTTCTAAAAACTGTAAGTATATGCAGATTGAATGTACAAGTGATTTTGTTGATGTATATCTTTTTGATAACAGGTTTACAGATGGAACAGGACAGACTGCTGCAGGACAGCATTCAATGGGACAGATGAGTAGTCCTACATATAAAACTTTCCTTTTTGAAATTAATGGTGAATTTTCAGGTAATTATATTACTGCAGCCAAATTTGTTAATATTGACTGGGGAGGCAATTCTAAGAGTATGAAGATTAAGTCAATTAAGTTTCTTAAGGATAAGCCACAGACTGAGGCTGCTAATATTGCTGATATGGCAACAATTATGAATCCACCTTCAGATTACGACAAGAAGAAGGATAATGTAGAATACGGTTCATTTACTAATATCTCGTATTATTCAGATATTACAAAGTCAAACAGAACTGCTAATGTTGTTCTTCCACCTAACTATGATACAAGCAAGAAATATCCTGTTGTATATATGATGCATGGAATCGGTTGCGCAAAAGAAATGTTTGGTACAAGTATTGATAACAGTTCAATTGCAAAGATTTATGGTAATCTTCGTGCAGAAGGCAAAGCTGTTGATATGATTATTGTATTCCCTGGAATAAGAGTTTCTGACGAACCTGAAAAGGATACTCATTCCAATGAAAACTATAAGCATTATGATGATTTCAGAGAAGATCTTATCAATAATCTTATGCCTGCAATGTCGAAGAAATTCTCTGTTAAGACAGGAAGAGAGAATACAGCTATATGTGGATGGTCAATGGGAGGAAGAGAAGCTCTTTACATCGGACTTTCAAAGCCTGAGTATTTTGGATATGTTGCAGGTTACTGCCCGGCATTTGGACTTCTTCCATATACTAATGCGGATGTAGGAAAGAGTGAAGATGGACTTCTTACGATTCCGGGAGCCACAGAGGATATTCTTAAGATTTCAGATGAATATGTAAATAATACATTCATTCAGATTGGTCATGGAATATATGATTCAGTTGTACATAATGAGCCAACAAGATATTCAAAGGCTCTTACAAATGGTGGTGTCCCACACATTTACACAGAATATCCATCAGGACATTCTGACGGAGTGTATAATCCTGGATTTTACAATCTTGCACTTAATGCATTTAAGCTTGTAAAATAATCTTATCTATACAATGAATTTAATACAATGANNGAATTTAATACAATGAATTTAATGCAATGAATTTAAAGCAAAGAACTTGATGCAATAATTCTAAGGCATATCCTACACAGGTTTGCCAGGGTGAAAGAAAAAAGAATTAAAAGGGAATGTGCTTAAAGTGTACCGACCCCCGAAAGTTAGACCTAAAAATCTAACGATTGGAGGTCGGTATTTTTGTGGAAAATTCCAAAATCTGCATGGAAATTATGCAAGGACATTTTGACTGGCAAGCTTTTCAAGTATTGAAGAAGCACTACTTATTGGAATTGCAAATCCCATTCCTTCAACATCAGATGAAGCGAATTTGGCTGAATTGATACCTATAACCTCACCCTTCATATTAACAAGTGCGCCACCACTATTGCCCGGATTGATGGCAGCATCTGTCTGAAGAAGTTTCATTGAAGCTTTTGATGAGGAGCTCTTGCTGTTATTATTACTGCTTCTGTTATTATTATTTATGTCATTATTGTTATCACAAATGTTGTAATCGTTGTAATTATTGCTGTTATTATTCTTGTTTTCGGAGCTGCTTTCAATTTCCCGGTCCTTTGCACTTATATAACCAACTGTAACAGACTGTCCATATCCCAGGGCATTACCGATAGCTACAACCATTTCACCAACCTTTGAATCATCAGAGCTTCCAAGTCTTGCAATTTTTATAGAAGAAAGAGTGCTGCTATTAAGGTCGGTTTTTTTGACTGCAACAACTGCAAGATCATTGTCAGCATCACAGCCTCTTACGGTTGCAGGTGCATTTTCATTGTCACAGAAATTAATAGTAACAGAATCAGCACTTCCCACAACATGATTATTGGTTGCAATAAGCAGATAGCCATCCTTTTCTCCAATTATTATGCCGGAGCCTGATCCGCTTGTTTCACCTGTAACCTGTCTTCCAAAATAGTTTTGTGTCACTCTTTCAGTTACATTAATTGCAACTATGGATGGCAGAACATTTTCTGCCACATCTGAAACATCTGTATAAGACTTTGATGTTGTAGATGAAACTGAGTCGTTTACTGAAACAGAAGTTACCTTGTCTTCTTTCGTGTCTGAGTTCTCATCAGATGAAGCATTAGAAGATAGAAACTTATCAAAATTACCTGATAAATCTGAAAATGCCGTCGCACCTGAAATACCGAATACTGATACACAAAGTGTAAGTGCTGCTAATTTTTTGAAATTTGTCATATAGATTACTCCCTTCCTGAATATGTTCATTTCTTATTTGCTATGCAAGCAAGTATATTCGTAGTTTTTGAAGAGAATGTGATGCAAGTTTGATGCTTTTGTGATGTATATGTGATGAAAGTGTGATGAGAAATATTTAAACATATTTTTGTATTATACTTATATTTGACAACCTTGAGTAAAAAATATATATTAATAAAGGTTACTATTCACAGTTGCTTCAAAACATACCATAGATGCTTCGTGTTTACACGTAAGCAGCTGTGGTATGTTTTGAAGCTAAACTGCGAAGCAGGAACCGCCCGCATATAAGCATTCTTAGCTCCGTAAGGAGCGAGAAAGGTGCCGCGCGGCACCGAATGCGCATATGCAAGGTTACTGTGAATAGTAAAGTGGAGGGCTAAACTGCGAAGCAGGAACCGCCCGCATATAAGCATTCTTAGCTCCGTAAGGAGCGAGAAGGGCGCCGAATGCAGGAAAAACCATTTGGGAGCGTAATATATGGATTATTACAAAGTTAAGCATATTAACAAAAATAAAGATATATATGTAAAGGTGCCAGGATCAAAGAGTATTACCAACAGGGCCCTTTTGTTGGCTGCTTTGTCAACAGGTACATCAGTTGTCCGTGGTGCATTGAAAAGTGATGATTCAATGCATTTTCTTAAATGCCTTAAGGATTTGGAATTTGATGTAGAGGAGAATGACGAAGCTGATGAAATTATTATAAAAGGAGCTGGTGGAAGCATTCCTGTTAAGGAAACAGGCATATATGTTGGAAGCGCTGGTACAGCAGCCAGATTCCTGACAGCAATGCTTGCATTTTCAGATGGAAAATATGTTATTGAAAGCTCAGAACAGATGTCAAAAAGACCTATGAAGGATCTGTTGGATGCTCTTACAAATCTTGGAGCTTCATTTGCTTACAGAGGCGAGGAGTACTCATTTCCTTTTGAAGTGACAGGTATATATTATTCAAATGATAAATCACCTGCAAATTATGAAACTGATCTTAATATAGATAAAAGCAGTCAGTACCTTAGTGCACTTCTTATGACTGCACCTATGCTTAAGGGGCCTCTGCTTATAAAACTGTCAGGAAGCCGAAAAGCCAAATCTTATGTTGATATTACTATTAATATGATGAAGGATTTTGGTGTGAATGTTGACAGAGAAGGTGAAGGAGTTTATATTGTTCATACGCAGGCAAATGAGGGATATAAGCCTCAGACCTATGACGTAGAACCGGATATGTCAGCAGCATGTTATTTTTATGCTATGGCTGCCGCTAATGGAATAAGCACAGTTGTTAAAGGTCTTAATTATAAGAACACACAGGGGGATATGAAATTTTTAGGTGTTTTGGAAAAAATGGGCTGCCTTGTAAGTGAAGGAGAACAGGGAATCAGGGTTACAGGCCCTGAAAAGCTTAAGGGAATTGAAGTTGATATGAGTGATTTCTCAGACCAGACACTTACACTTGGTGCAATTGCTCCATTTGCAGATTCACCTGTTACAATACGCGGTGTCGCACATATCAGGAATCAGGAGTGTGACAGACTGGAGGCTCTTGGCAGGGGTCTGTCGGATATGGGTATAAGCTATGATATGTATGAAGACGGAATATGTATTTATCCTGGTAATCCTAAAGCAGCTGATATAGAAACCTTTAATGATCATCGTGTAGCCATGTCATTTGCCGTGACAGGAACAAGGGCTGAAGGAATAAGGATTCTTAACCCTTTATGTTGCAAAAAAACCTTCCCTGAATATTTCAGGGTACTTGATGGTCTGACGGAAAATATATAATAACTATTAATTTACTTACATATAAGAATATGTTCAAACAAGAATATGTTCAAATTGAGAATTGGAGGACGATACTTTGAAGAGAATAATTGATTTGATTGAAGAACAGGTTAAGGCAGCCTTTGAAAACTCAGGCTATGATGCATCATTTGGTAATGTTAACGTATCAAACAGACCTGACCTTTGCCAGTACCAGTGTAACGGTGCAATGGCTGCAGCTAAGACTTACCATAAAGCACCGGTTATGATTGCTGGAGATGTTGTGGAAAGGCTTAAGGATAATGTGATGTTTGAAAAGATCGATGCAGTTGCACCGGGCTTTATCAATATAATTCTTTCACCTGCCTATATTGCAGAATATATGAACAGCATGGCTAAGGATGAGAGATTTGGATGTCCTGAAGAAGAGAATAAGAAGAAAATCGTTATTGATTACGGTGGACCTAATGTTGCAAAGCCTCTTCATGTTGGTCATCTTAGAAGTGCTATTATTGGTGAGAGTATTAAGAGAATTGCCAGATTTATGGGCAATGATGTTATTGGTGATGTTCATCTTGGAGACTGGGGTCTTCAGATTGGACTTATCATAACAGAGCTTAAGACAAGAAAACCTGAACTTTGTTATTTTGATGAGAGCTTTACAGGTGAATATCCGGAGGAGGCTCCATTTACAATGAGTGAGCTTGAAGAGATATATCCATATGCCAGTGGTTATTCAAAAACACATAAGGATTACCTTAGTGCTGCCCAGCAGGCAACAGCAGATTTACAGGCAGGTAACAGAGGTTATCTTGCACTCTGGAATCACATTATTGAGGTTTCAGTTGCTGATATTAAGAAAAATTATGAAAAGCTGAATGTATCATTTGAGCTTTGGAAGAAGGAAAGTGATGTTCAGAAGTATATTCCTGACATGGTTAAGGCCATGAAGGATGGCGGATTTGCTTATGAGAGTGATGGAGCACTTGTTGTTGATGTAAAAGAAGAAACTGATACCAAGGAGATGCCTCCTTGTATTATCCTTAAGTCAAATGGTGCAACTAACTATGAGACAACTGATCTTGCTACAATTATCGAGAGAAGAAAGCTTTTTGATGCCAAGAAGCTTATATATGTAGTTGATAAGAGACAGGCCCTTCATTTTGACCAGGTATTCCGTTGTGCAAGAAAGACAGGACTTGTTGATGATGATATAGAACTTAATTTCGTTGGCTTTGGAACAATGAATGGAAAAGATGGCAAGCCATTCAAGACAAGAGATGGTGGTGTTTTAAGACTTGAGACACTTATTTCTGATATAAATGAGGCCGTTTATGAGAGAATTATGAGCAATAGACAGATGGCTGAGGAAGAAGCACGTGAGGTTGCCGGAAAGGTTGGTCTTGCAGCAATTAAGTATGGTGATCTTTCAAATCAGGCATCAAAGGACTATGTATTTGACGTGGACAGATTCACATCATTTGAAGGTAACACAGGTCCATATATCCTTTATTCAATCGTAAGAATCAAGTCAGTTCTTGCAAAATATCAGGAGACAGGACATAATATTGCAGACGCAGATACTATAATTGCACCTACTGTTAAGAGTGAAACTGACCTTATGCTTGAGCTTCTTAAATTTGGAGATGTTATTGTACAGGCTTACAAGGACAATGCTCCACATAAGATTTGCCAGTATATATATGAGATGGCGGATGCATTTAACAGATTCTATCATGAGAACAAAATTATGGGTGAGGAGAATGAAGAAAGACAGAAATCTCTTATTGCTCTTTTGGTTCTCGTTAAGAATGTACTTGAAAAATGTATTGATCTTCTTGGATTTGATGCACCTGAAAAGATGTAAATAATATATAACAATACAATAGAAAAGAGTGAATATGAATGTATAAGTATGTTGATAAACTTATTGTTTACAGAAAATCAGCAAAAGAAGGTATTCTTAAGGAAATGAGTGACATTTTCAGAGAATATGACAGTGACAATTATGACAAGGAAGAGCTTGTTGGAAGAATATATGAACAGATAAACTGTCTTCTTGATGTGGCAACAGATTATGGATTTGATAGTAATCTTTGGAAAAACTATATAGCATATGTTCTTGCCATGAGCGAGAATCCCTTTACGGAAACCTGCGAAAATCAGGGTGGCCAGGAAGGTACGGTAAATGAGTTCGTTAAGGATGATCTTGTTAATTTTGAACATCTCCTTAACTATGATTTCTCTGAAATTGAGAAGTCACTTGGCATAAACTGTTTTACAAGAATCACAAATTATCATTCTCTTGTTAAGCCTGAAAGAAGATTTAACAAAAGTGTAAGTGATAGTGTAAAACTTTTATCTGATATGTTAAAGGATGCAACAGATGCTGATAAGCTTTATGATATTGTTACTGAATTTTATCATAAGCGTGGTGTTGGTAAGTTTGGTCTTAACAAGGCATTCAGAATTAAGAAGGATGGGGAGAATGTAATTCTTGCTCCAATTACGAATACTTCTGATGTACGTATGTCTGATATTATCGGATATGAAAGCCAGAAGCAGAAGCTTGTTGAAAATACAAGAGCATTTGTTAATGGTAAGCGCGCCAATAATGTTTTATTGTGTGGTGACAGTGGAACAGGTAAATCTACAAGTATTAAGGCTGTTCTCAATGAGTTTTATGATGATGGCCTTAGAATGATTGAGATTTACAAGCATCAGTTTAAGGACCTTTCAGCAGTTCTTGAAATGATTAAAAACAGAAATTATAAGTTTATTATATACATGGATGATCT
>DEDL01000009.1:0-26541 GCA_002349525.1 Lachnoclostridium sp. UBA2905 | reverse complement strand
TTTGAAATTGAATACAAATTCCTTAAGGCTGTTATTGAGGGTGGTCTTGAGACAAAACCTGATAACGTGCTTATATATGCTACATCTAACAGAAGACACCTTATTAAGGAAACATGGAAGGACAGAGCTGACAGAGACGAAGAACTTCATACAAGTGATACAATGCAGGAGAAGCTTTCACTTGCAGCAAGATTTGGTCTTACAATATATTATGGAAAGCCAGACAAAAAACAGTTCGACGCTATTGTCAAGGGTATTGCTTCAAAGCATCCTGAAATTGAACTTTCAGAGGTNNTCTTCTTGAAGCAAACCGTTGGAGTCTTTCAAATGGTGGTTTCTCGGGTCGTGTGGCTGAGCAGATGATCATATCAAAGTTGAATAAGTAAATGATAGTAATATATCCTATATTTACACTATCTAAAATATTATGAAAGTAAAAGGAGCAAAGGAACCTTGTCTTTAAGGCTTCCCTTGCTCCTTAATTGTTATACGTTCCCGTGATATGACACAGATAAAGGTATAATATTCCATCTTAATTTCTGTATAGATTTCCATGTACATTCCTATGTACATTTCTGATTATAGCATTGGAATTATTTTTTCAACAATACCGTCAATGAGCGTGCGGTATTCCTCGTCGCTTGAACATAACTTTCTGTTCTGATAGAACTCCTGAGCATAAACGGCCTGGGCAACTAACATATCAAGCCCTGTTTCTGCTGCCATATTAAGGTCTTTTGCCTGTTTTGTAAGCTTTGTTTCAATAGGATTATACACAATATCAAGTACGGCACTGCATTGTGGAAAATGAGCCAGATCAACAGGAGAGGCATCTACATTTGGAAACATACCAACAGGAGTTGTATTGACGATAAGGTTGGCATCGTCATGATTCTTAAAGGCATCCTCATATGAGATGCAGCCCTCAGCTTCTTTGTGATATACGATGTATATACTTCCGGCATTGAGATACTCAAGAACAGCAATGATTGCCTTAGAGGCACCACCTCTTCCAAGTACAAGCACCTTTCTGCCGGCAACATCTATATTGTGTTTTTTTATCATATAGAGAAAACCATTAAAATCTGTGTTATGTCCAACAAGTCTTCCGCCGGAGTTGACAATAGTATTAACTGCACCAATAGCCCTTGCATGCTCGTCAATATCATCAAGATAAGGGATGACATCCTGTTTGTATGGAATAGTAACATTAATTCCATCAAATGCCTTGGCTTTCATAAATGAATCCAGCTCATCTCTTGGAATTGGCATAATATCATATTCTGTTCCGGTAATCATTTCGTGAATAACTTTAGAATAACTATGGGAAAGTTTCTCACCAATTAAACCATATTTCATATTTCAAACCTCCAAAAATAAGTACAAGAGTGATTATAACCTAAAAGCTGTACAAATAGAAGTAATAATTATTATCCTGAAACATATATTTAAGAATAGTTAATAGTTGTACAAAGGATACAAAGCCATTGCTGGCGCGCTCTCGCTCCGGCTCATAGCAGTGGTTCGAAATTCACAGTCTCACTATGTTTAAGGATAAGAAAAAATATATGAAAGGGGATAATATGTCCGGTTTTGAAAATATTCTTCCAATACCCTTACGTGAAAAAATACATAATGTTATGTGTATGAATATGCATATAGAAGAGATCCGTCTCCGTCTTGGAAGACCGGTAATTCTCCGGGGATCAGGTGGTGAGGAGATTTTAGATTATATGGTTACCAAAGAGGATATTAATCTTGTGTATGAGCTTGTGTGCAGCCATTCGGCATATGCTTATGAGGAGGAGCTTCGTAGTGGCTATATAACAGTTCAGGGTGGACACAGGGTGGGTTTTTGTGGAAAAACAGCAGTGGAAAATGAGCATATCAAAGCCATTAACTGTATATCAGGAATAAATATAAGAATTGCAAGGGAGATAAGAGGCTGCGGAAAATGTGTTTGCCAATATTTGATTGCTGGTGATGAAAATGATAAAAATGCCGCAAGAGAAGCAAAAAATGTGACAAAAAAGAAAAGATTTTATAACACACTTATTGTATCTGCCCCAGGCGGGGGAAAGACTACCCTCTTAAGGGATATTATTAGAATCATTTCGGATGTATACAGGATTAATGTTGGACTTGTGGATGAGCGCTCTGAGATAGCTGCTTCTTACAGGGGATGCCCGCAAAATGATGTTGGAATCAGAACCGATATATATGAAGCCTGCCCGAAGACAGAGGGGATTACAAGACTTATCAGAACAATGTCACCGGAGGTAATTGCCGTTGATGAGATTGGCTCAAAAAATGATCTTGAAAAGCTTAGACTTGCTTCATTAAGCGGATGTGGAATTCTTGCCACAATACATGGGGAAGGCCTTGAGGATATAAAAAATAATCCATTATCCGGGGTACAAGCTGTTAGTGAAAGGCTTTATGAAAATGAATTATATGCTTCGGGCTTATTTAAAAGATACATTACCATTGAAAAAAATCACAATGCATTAAAGGTATTTGATGAAAAAGGAGAAGTCTTATATGCCGGTTTATAGAATATGGTGCAGTATTATTCTTGTTATTTTGTGTACATATTACGGAATACTTATGGGACAAAGAGAGAAGGAGCGTATAGTGGTAAATGAAGAATTATTTAAACTTCTTCTTAAGCTTAAAAGCGAATTTGCATACGGCATGGTTCCTTTGGAGGAGGCATTTGTTAATGTTATATCAGGGTATGAGGGCAGGTGGAAACCACTTTTTAAGCAGGTCTCTCACATGATAGAGAATAACAGTGAAAATGAAAAGCTTTCAGATATGTGGCTTCGTGCTGTAAATGAACTGCCAGTGGCAGCAATGCTTGCAGGTGAAGAAAAGAAGGAGCTTATACGATATGGAGCTGATATAGGACTTCTTTCCAAGGATGCCCTGATAAAAAGAACGCAGATGTATATGAACTTTCTTGACAGAAGAAATTCCTATCTTTATGGACAGATTTATCAAAAGGTTAAGGTTTTGAGGGTGCTTGGGATAACGGCAGGTTTATTTATAGCCATAATAATCATATGAAAGACGGGGAAATGATATGAGCATTAGTCTGATATTTAAGATAGCTGCAGTTGGTATTCTGGTGTCTGTATTAAGCCAGGTGCTGAAGCATTCGGGAAGAGAGGAACAGGCCTTCCTAACCAGCCTTGCGGGACTCATTCTTGTGCTTTTGTGGATAATACCTTATATAGCAGAATTATTTGAAACTATAGAGCAGCTTTTTTCACTGTAATTTAGCACTGGAGTTTAGAATGCTGTGATTTGACATTGTAATTTAGTACTGTAGTTTAGCATTGTAGTTTAGCACTGCAGTTTAGCACTGTAATCTGGAGGAATTTTATGATAAAGATAGCAGCAGTTGCAGTAATAACTGTTCTTGTGGCTGTGTTTTGCAAAGAATTTAAGCAGGAATACGGAATGTACATATCCGTTGCCGGCTGTGTACTTATAATGCTTATGGTAGCAGGAAGGTTATCTGGAATAACGGAGTTAATATCCAGATTTTCAACATATATTAAGGTGGATTCCTCATATATTGGCATTTTATTGAAAATGCTAGGCATAGCATTTGTTGCTGATTTTTCGGCAAATATATGTAAGGATGCCGGTTACTCAATGGTTGCCGGTCAGGTGGAGCTTGCAGGAAAATTAAGTATCCTCTTACTCAGTACGCCTATTCTCAATGCTCTGCTTGATACAATTCTTGGATGAACAGTTTAATATTTCACATGATGCTTCTTAGATGAATACTTTAATGTTTTGCCTGATGCTCCTTGGATGAATGCATTAATACCTTACCTGATGCTCTCTGGATGAATAGGAGGTTTTGTATATGGATATGAATTTTTCAGAAGTCGATAATGTGCTTAATGAGATTAAAGGAGGTTCATTTTCTTTTGAAAAATATGTAGACAACCTTATGAATGGCGGCAGTGGAGGTTTTGGAGACATTATTTCCAATGCGGCTTCGGTGTTAAGTATGAGCTTCTTGGATGTGAGATCACTTATATCGGACATTATAATCATTATACTTATGTCGGCGGTTTTTGTGACAATATCAAGGAGCTTTGCTACAAAACAGGTGTCAGATACGGGCTTTTATATTACATATATGTTAATGTACATGCTTCTTGCCACGAATTTTTCAGGCATGTATCTGATTGCTGAAAATGGACTTAGGCTTTTAATTGAATTTATGACAGCCCTGCTTCCATCATTTTTCGTATCAGTTACTTATGTTTTGGGGAGCAGTTCTTCCCTTGTATTTTATCAGTCAGCACTGATTCTGATTGCCATTGTGGAAGGGATTATACTTAAAATATTTCTGCCAATGGTAAATATGTATTTTATTATAGGAATGCTTAACCCGCTTCTTGTAGAAGATTATTTTTCAAATGCTCTTAAGCTTATAGAAAAAATAGTCATGTGGGGACTTAAAAGTATATTTGTACTTGTAATGGGGGTAGGAGTGGTGGAGAGTATTATCCTGCCACAAACTTCTGAAATACGTAGTGTTCTTATGAAGAGGATTATGTCAGTGCCTGGCGCGGGAAGTCAGATAGGTACAGCATTTGAAGTAGTATTTGGTGCAGGAAACATAATTAAAAATTCAATCGGTGTCGCAGGACTTATTTTTATTATGCTTATATGTCTTTATCCTGCCGCAAAGCTTCTGATGTATGACTTTGTGTGCAGACTTTTAGCGGCAGCAGCACAGCCGGTATGTGTTGACAAGCGGATGGGAGGGTGTCTTAGTCAGGCGGCAAGAACTATAAAAATGCTTTTTTTAATAGTTGCAATGTCAGCACTTTTATTTTTAATAACTATTGCTGTGGTTTTATTTTCCACAAATGTGTAAGGAGCGGGCTTATGGATAATCTGATTATGACGGTTAAAAATATATGTGCATTTGTACTTCTGATAACAGTTGTGGATAATCTTCTAAGTTCTGATGTATACAAAAAATACATCAGATTATTTACTGGAATTGTCCTGATTATAATGATTATAAAGCCACTATACGAATTGCCTGATGCCGGAAAAGATATAGAGGAAAAAATAATTCAATATGTAAATGAGTGTGTGGACAGGGGGATTGCTTCTGATACCCTTGATGATATGGAAAAAGCCGATTCTTATGTAGACGATATGCTGAAGGAAGGTTGTGAGGAAAATGAAGAAAGATGATGCAAATGATTTTTTGTCAGGTCTTGGCATTAAAAAGATAATTGTAATAGCTGTCTGTGTAATTGCAATTATAATGCTGTCCTTAAAGGATGGCAGTATAGCCGGTCTTAATACTGCGACTCATAAAAAGGCTGAAAATAATACTGATACAACCAGCCAGGGGATATATGAAGGTGTGGATAATACAGACTATAAGTATGTAAATGATATGGAAAAAGAGCTTAAGGCTGCTCTTGAAAATGCAGCCGGAGTAGGTCGTACGGAGGTTATGATAACTCTTAAGGCATCCTCTGAAAAGGTCGCCTTAAAGGACAATCCGTATGATACCTCCAATGAACATAATTCTCCGGGTGATGGCACCCTTATTGAAAAAAATTCGTCAAAGCGGGATGAAACAACGGTTTATGAGGAAAACGGCAATGATAAGACACCTTATATTATTAAAAAAATTGAGCCCCAGGTTAATGGTGTTCTTGTGGTGGCTGAGGGCGGTGATAATCCTGAAGTGAAAAAAGAAATAATTGAGACAATACAGGTATTATTTGGGGTTGAACTTCATAAGATAAAAGTAATGAAACTAAAATAATATTCACAGGGGGATATAAGATTGAGAAAGATTTTTGGAAAGAATCAGGTGGTTATAACAGCGCTTGCACTTATGATTGCTGTTGCAGGTTATTTGTCAATTACACAGGAAAACAGTAAAACGAAGCCTATTGACAGTGCTTCGATAACAGAGGAAAATGATACATACCAGCTTTCAGAGTCAGGAGATTACATAGTATCACCTGAAATTGTAGAAAATGACACAGCTGCCAAAACAAGTGATACTACAGCCACTGATAAGGATGCAGGCCTTTCTGAGGATGTAGCTGATGCCGGCAATACAGGTGTTGCAGACAATGCGGCTGACGCAAAGGACCAGACCAATACTGGCAATACAGCTGATACAAATAATACAGCTGATACAAATAAAGTAACTGATGCAAATAATACAGCCACTACATCCGATGGTAAGGTGATAGAAACAGCAGAAAGTGAAAAAGCCGGGGAAGCTGTTTTGGTGTCAGGAACAATAGGCTCAAAATATTTTGACCAGGCAAAGCTTTCAAGGGAACAGACCCGCTCCAAAAACAAGGAAATTCTTATGGAGCTTGTTAACAACCAGATGGCCACAGAAAGCCAGAGAGACAAAGCTGTCAGCGAGGTAATTGAACTTACTGAAAATTCTGAAAAAGAAACTGCAGCAGAGGCAATGTTAGAAGCAAAGGGCTATGGTGACTGTATAGTCAACATAGTTGATGAAAATTGTGATGTAATAGTTAATGCAGGTAATCTGAATGAAACTGATATTGCAAAAATTCAGGATATTATAATGAGAAAGACTAATATAAAGGCTGATAATATTGTCATAACACCAGTGGGCGTGGAAAAATAATGCTGTAAAATGAAAGCTGGTTGTCAAACCTTTGTTCATTTGTTATAATGACTACATATGAATTGGTGTATAAGATAATACACCGAAGGGAGGTCATTATGGCAGTAAAGGAACAGGAGATCAATCGTGCATATGAAAACATCAGAATTGAAAAAGACAGTTTTGGTGAAGTTAAGATATCAGCTGATGTAGTTGCAGGTATTGCAGCTTTAGCAGCTATAGAGGTTGAAGGTGTTGAATCAACACTGGGATCATTTACCAACGAGATAGCAGGTAAGCTTGGTGTTAAGAATCTGTCAAAGGGAGTTAAGGCTGTTATTGAAGAAGAAAAAGTTATGATAGATATGAATATCGTAATGAAGTATGGCTATAACATTCTTAAAACATGTAAGCAGATCCAGGACAGAGTAAGCCAGTCTGTTGAGAACATGACAGGATTTGAGGTTAAGGAAGTTAATATAAGAATTGCCGGAGTGTCAATATCCAAGGATGAATAATTGACTCATTTTAATGGTAATGGCAGGACAATAGTTTCGGAAGGATAATAATAATGACAAGACGTGAAATAAGAGAGCATCTGTTTTGCATGCTTTTTGAAACAGGCTTTCATGATGAGCATGAATTTGAAGAGCAGTATCTGATGTATTGGAGTACAAAAGATGATGAACCTTCAGAGGAAGAACATGAAGAGATAAAGAGTAAACTTAAAGCAGTTAAGGGCAGGATTTCTGATATTGATCCACTTATTGAGAAGAATGCCAAGGGCTGGAAGCTTAACCGTATCGGCAATGCAGATCTTAATATATTAAGACTTGCAATATATGAGATGCTTTATGATGAGCATGTTCCGATTAAGGTAGCAATCAATGAGGCTGTGGAGCTTGCCAAGAAATATGGAACGGATAATTCTGCATCATTTATCAATGGTATTCTTGCCAATGTTTATGAGCAGAGCGAAGAAGGTAAATGATGAATCAGGCATATACGGTTTCCCAGGTGAACAGATATATCAAAGACATGTTTTTGAAAAATGAGGCTCTTAAGGAGCTTCCTGTTTCCGGGGAGATATCCAACTGTACCTATCATACATCGGGACATATTTATTTTACTCTTAAGGACAGTGGCAGCAGATTGTCCTGCGTAATGTTTGCTGGTAACAGAAGGAATCTTGACTTTACGCTGAAGGATGGAATGAGTGTTGTCATTATAGGGTCAGTAGGAGTTTATGAACGTGATGGCAAATATCAGATATATGTATCCAGAGTGTTCAGGGATGGATATGGAAGGCTGTATGAAAAACTTGAAATGTTGAAAGAAAAGCTCTCGTCTGAAGGGCTTTTTAGTGATGTTTATAAAAAATCACTGCCAAAATATTGCGGCAGAATAGGTGTTGTGACAGCCGAAACAGGAGCTGCCATACAGGATATAGTTAATATAACTCACAGAAGAAATCCATATGTGCAGCTTTATCTTTATCCTGCAATCGTGCAGGGGGAGGAAGCTGCTGTTTCCATTTCAAAGGGAATAAAATATCTTGATAAGATGAATCTGGATGTTCTTATTGTGGGACGTGGCGGTGGTTCCTTTGAGGACTTATTTGCCTTTAATGAAGAATGTGTGTGCCGTGCAATATTTGAATGCGAAACACCGGTAATATCGGCTGTAGGACATGAGGTTGACACGACCCTTTCTGATTATGTGGCTGATATGAGGGCACCAACCCCATCAGCTGCAGCAGAGCTTGCAGTAACTGAGATTACAAAGCTCTACAGGGAATTTGATATTTTGCATAATAATCTGGAAATCATACTCGAAAGAAAAATTGCAGACTGCAGAAGGTCAGTGGATATATACAGTACAAGGCTTAAAGCACTTAGTCCTGACATGCAGATAATGAGTAAAAGGCAGCTTTCTTTGGGTATGGCAGATGAGCTTGACAGACTGATGACTGAAAAGCTTAATGTATTAAAAAACAGGCTTGCCATTAATGCCGGTAAGTTAAAGGGTCTTTCACCTCTTAACAGACTTTCCCAGGGCTATTCCTTTGTGGAGAATGATAAGGGTGAAGCTGTAATTAAAAAGAGCCAGGTTAATGCCGGCGATATAATCAGGGTGAATGTGTCAGACGGCTCATTTACCGCAAAAGTGGAGGAAGTATAATGGCAAAACTTGAGGATAATTTTGAAAAGCTTGAACAGCTTATAGATGACATGGAAAATAATGACATGAGCCTTGAAGAACTGTTTCATATGTATGAACAGGGAATGAAGCTTTTAGCCTCATGCAACAAAGAGATAGATAAGGTTGAGAAGAAACTCATTATCTTAAAGGAGGGTTCTGATGGAACAGCTGAAGGAAAAAGTGAATGATATTGAGAACATTCTGGTTAAATATATGCCTTCAAAGGAAGGTTACCAGAAGGTGATATTTGAAGCGATGGAGTATGCACTTATGGCCGGGGGAAAAAGACTCAGACCAATGTTTATGAATGAAGTATATCTTATGTGTGGTGGAAGTGACAGAGACCTTATTGAGCCATTTATGGCTGCAATAGAGATGATCCATACATATTCCCTTATTCATGATGACCTTCCGGCTATGGATGATGATGATTACAGAAGAGGAAGAAAGACAACCCATATTGTGTATGGGGAAGATATGGGAATACTTGCAGGGGATGCACTGCTTAATTATGCATATGAAACCTGTATGAAAGCCTTTGGCTGTGGATATCCTGAAAGAGCAGCGAAGGCACTTGAGGTACTTACAAAAAAAGCCGGAGTTTACGGTATGGTAGGCGGTCAGGTAGTTGATGTTAAGATGAATGGCAGGGTGCCTGATATGGACATGCTTTTATTCATATACAGATTAAAGACAGGCGCTCTTTTAGAGGCATCATTTATGGTTGGCGGAATACTTGCAGGAGCTGATGATAAAACAGTAGAACAGCTTGGTGAGATTGCCCTGAATGTTGGAATAGCTTTTCAGATACAGGATGATATTCTTGATGTTACGAGCACTACTATGGAGCTTGGAAAACCGGTTAACAGTGACGAGAAGAACAATAAGACAACATATGTACAGTTTCTTGGTATGGACAGGGCAAAAGAGGATGTGAAGAATTATTCACATAAAGCAAGTGAGCTTCTTCACCAACTTGATACCACAGGAGATAAGGAATTTGTTGAAAAGCTTATTGACTCTCTTATAAACCGCACCAAATAATTCGGAGTAATTAGAAGAGAAGGAATGTATATGTATAGTATACTTGAAAATATTAATAAACCAAATGATATAAAAAATATTGATGCAAAAGATTATAAGAAGCTTGCCACTGAGATAAGAGCCTGTCTTTTGAAGAATGTCAGCAAAACAGGTGGACACCTTGCTTCCAATCTGGGAATTGTTGAGATTACAATGGCGCTTCATCTTTGTTCCAACCTTCCTGAGGATAAGATAATATGGGATGTGGGACACCAGTCCTATGTTCATAAGATACTTACTGGGAGATGGAGAGAGCTTGGAACCCTTAGGCAGTATGATGGTTTAAGCGGATTTCCACAGATGAAGGAAAGTGATACAGACGCCTTTGATACCGGACATGCAACCACCTCAGTTTCAGCAGCACTTGGTTATGCCCATGCATATAGTATACAGAATATGGACAATAAGGTGTTTGCCGTAATCGGTGATGGTTCTCTTACCGGAGGAATGTTTTACGAGGCTCTTAACAATGCTGCATCACTTAAGTCAAATATGGTTATAGTCCTCAATGACAATAACATGTCAATTGCCAATAATGTTGGTGGAATGTCAAGGTATCTTACAAAGTTAAGAACTGCAAGTCAATACAAAAATCTTAAGGATAACATTGAAGAAACCTTAAAAAAGATGCCTTATATTGGTGATCAGGTCATTGAAAAAATAAGAAGATCAAAAAGTTCGCTTAAGCATCTTGTAATTCCGGGTATGCTTTTTGAAGATATGGGACTTACTTACATTGGACCAGTTGACGGCCACAATGTAAATGAACTTGTTTCGACCTTTAAACATGCCCTTAATCTCAATAAACCGGTTATAGTTCATGTTAGAACTGTAAAAGGAAAGGGATACAAATTTGCAGAAAAGTATCCATCAAAATTTCATGGAATTGACCCATTCAATATAAAAACGGGAGAGCTTAAGAAGTCAAAGGATGAGTCAGTCCGTTCATATACAGATGTATTTGGAAACAAAATGTGCAGTATGGCCAAGGAAAATGATAGGCTGGTCGCAGTTTGTGCAGCCATGCCTCATGGGACAGGACTTATTGATTTTTCAAAGCAGTTTAAAGACAGATTTTTTGATGTCGGAATAGCAGAGGAGCATGCGGTAACATTTGCAGCAGGACTTGCAGCCGGAGGAATGGTTCCGGTGGTTGCTATATATTCAACATTTTTGCAAAGATCCTACGACCAGATAATTCATGATGTGTGTAAGTGCGGACATCATGTTGTATTTGCAGTGGACAGAGCAGGTATTGTAGGCAATGATGGAGAAACCCATCAGGGAATATATGACATATCATTTCTTACAAGTATTCCGGGACTTACGGTTATGGCGCCGAAGGATGGCAATGAGCTTGAGGCAATGTTAGATTATGCCGTTAATGAGTGTGACTCACCAGTTGCAATACGTTACCCAAGAGGCAGTGTTGTTGATATGGACAATGTTAATTCCTGCAATATTAATATGGGGAAATGCGAGATTATCCATGAGGATGCTATGGCAGAGGCTGTATTTCTTGCACTTGGAAGTATGGTAAATGTAGCTAAAAAGGCTGCAGATGAGCTTAGTAGGGAAGGAATTAAAACCACTCTTGTTAATCTTAGGTTTGCAAAGCCTCTTGATATGGATTGTATTGACAGAATAATAGCTGATAATAAGGCGGCAAATAAGCTTTTGGTTATACTTGAAGAAAATACGGAAAATGGCGGAGTGGCAGAAAAAATAGCTGCCCATGTCAATTATATGGATGAAAATATAAGATGTCTTGGCATTAATCTGCCGGATGCATATATAGAACACGGCAACCAGAATTTCCTTAGAGAAAAATATGGTTTGTCAGAAAATGAAATCGTAAACAGAGTTAGGAGTATGATACAGTGAAGGAAAGACTTGATGTAATACTGGTTAACAGGGGTCTGGCTGATTCCAGGGAAAAAGCCAAGGCACTTATAATGTCCGGCAATGTTTTTGTTAAGGGTGAAAGAGAAGATAAGGCCGGAACATCATTTGATCCTAATGTTCAGATAGAGATTAAGGGTCAGCAGTTAAGATATGTAAGTCGTGGAGGACTTAAGCTTGAAAAGGCTGTGGAGGTATGGAATCCACCTTTAGATGGTGCAGTCTGTATGGATGTCGGTTCTTCAACAGGTGGTTTTACTGACTGTATGCTTCAAAATGGTGCAAAAAAGGTATTTGCAATAGATGTTGGAACTAACCAGTTAGCCTGGAAGCTTAGAAGTGACGAAAGAGTTGTCAGTATGGAAAAGACCAATATCAGATACGTGACACCGGAGGATATAGGTGAACTGGTTGATTTTGTAAGTATTGATGTGGCATTTATATCCCTTACAAAGGTGCTTGGACCGGTTATCAATCTTATGAAAGATGGAGCAGGAATTGTCTGTCTTATAAAGCCACAGTTTGAGGCGGGCAGAGAAAAGGTTGGTAAAAAAGGTGTCGTAAGAGATCCTCTGGTTCATATTGAGGTAATTGAGAATATGTTAGATTTTGTAAGAGCTCTTGCTTTTGACATTGTGGGATTAGAATATTCACCTATAAGGGGACCGGAAGGAAATATTGAATATCTCCTTTATATGAAAAAAACTGAAGGCTTTACAATGGATGACGAAACCATTAAGGAATGGAAAGAATGGGGCAGGGAAAAGGCACTCCAGGCTAATTCATCCTTATAAATAAGCTTCAGTGTATTTGGAGGATTTATATGAATAAATTTTGCCTTGTTGCAAATATGGAAAAACATAATGCAGCAGATGTTGCAGACAGTATATGCAGATACCTGTCTGAGAGAAACTGTTTTTGTAAAATAATCCCTAACAGATGTCAGGAAATAGATGGCTGTAAGTTCTATTCTGACCTGAATGAGATACCCCGGGGAACGCAGTGTATAATTGTTCTTGGTGGAGATGGCACAATGATTCAGGCTGCAAGAGACACATCAAAGCTTGGAATTCCCCTTCACGGAATAAACATTGGTGGTGTGGGATTTCTGACAGAGTCTGAAACAGATGGAATGTGGAATAGCATTGATAAGCTCATATCAGATGACTTTAAGGTTGAAACACGAATGATGCTTGAGGGCTTTGTTGTGGAAGATGGCAGGAAAAAAACTGATTATGCCCTGAATGATTTTGTGGTTGCAAAAAGGGAACTTGGTAAGCTTATTAGATTTGAAGTGTGTATAAATGGAGAGATGCTTGACTCATTTTTTGCCGACGGTGTAATCGTATCAACACCTACAGGTTCCACGGGATACAATCTTTCTGCCGGAGGACCTGTTATATCTCCAGAGATAAATGCACTTGTTGTTACACCTATTTGTCCACACTCACTGAATGACAGGAGCTTTGTTATAGATGGCAATGATGAAGTTGAGATAAGACTTCTTGAGGGTAAGAATTCCCATCTTGATTCAGCCGTGATAAGTGTTGATGGCAGGGTCTTTGAGGTGATCGAAAGTGGAAGCATTCTCAGGATGAAAAAGGCCTCCCTTGTAACAAAGATCATTCACATGGAGAAAACGAATTTTTATCATAAAATGAGGAGCAAACTCAGTATAGGGGGCAAGACAGATTGAAAGAATCAAGACAGAAAATGATTGTTGAGCTTATTAATGAGTTTGAAATCGAGACACAGGAAGAACTTAGCAGACTTCTTTTGGAAAGGGGCTATGTTACAACCCAGGCAACTATATCAAGAGACATAAAGGATCTGAATATAAAAAAGGTTCCAGGAAAGAACGGCAGGGCAAAATATGCCATACCGGCAATGTCAGGAAAAACAGAACCGGACAGCGGTTATCTTACTGCTATAAAAGGTACCGTATTATCTGTTGAGGCAGCAGAAAACATTATTGTTGTAAAAACAGCGGCGGGTATGGCAATGGCAGCTGCAGCTGCCATAGATTCCATGAATATTGAACATGTTCTTGGCTGCATAGCAGGAGATGACACAATAATGTGTGTTGTTAAATCAGTTACATATGTTGACAATGTTGTTAAAGAGCTTAGTACTCTGCTTGCAAAGATTTAGTTAACGTGATACAATTAAAGTTAGTTTTATTACAAAGATATAATGGAGGATAAGAGAAATGTCAGGACATTCCAAATTTGCTAATATTAAGCATAAAAAAGAGAAAAATGATGCTAAGAAAGGTAAGATTTTTACAATTATAGGCCGTGAAATTGCCGTTGCAGTTAAAGAGGGTGGAGCTGATCCGGCTAACAACAGTAAGCTTCGTGATGTTATTGCCAAGGCAAAGGCTAACAATATGCCTAATGATACTATTGACAGGGGTATTAAAAAGGCTGCAGGAGATGGCAATGCTGCCAACTACGAGAACATACAGTACGAAGGATATGGCCCTAATGGTACAGCTATTATCGTAAGAACACTTACTGATAACAAGAACCGTACAGCTTCTAATGTAAGAAACGCTTTCACAAAGGGTGGCGGAAACGTTGGTACAACAGGCTGTGTATCATATATGTTTGATGAGAAGGGACAGATCATCATTGATAAGGAAGAGTGCGATATGGACGCAGATGACCTTATGATGATGGCACTTGATGCAGGTGCTGAGGATTTCAATGAGGAAGAAGACAGCTATGAGATTCTTACATCACCAGCTGATTTCAGTGTTGTACGTGAAGCTCTTGAAGCAGAGAATATTCCAATGGCTGAGGCAGAGGTTACAATGCTTCCACAGAACTACGTTAATCTTACAGATGAGAATGATCTTAAGATGATGAACCGTATCATTGATCTTCTTGATGATGACGATGATGTGCAGGAAGTATTCCACAATGCGGAGATGCCTGACGAGGAGTAATTGCAGCTTCTGACAATTATTAATATGTATTTCATAGAGAACGGGGGTTTACTATGGAGAAGAAAAGATTTGCAGGCCTTGTAACAGTTTTAATTGCCATGGTATTAATGGTGGTATCAGGAAAGAGTGCATATGCATTTTCCGATGAGGAGCTTACTTTTTCTAATGAATCCGGATATTATGCAAGTGCATTTGACCTGACAATATCCGGAGATGGATATGAGAAGATACTTTATACTCTTGATGGAAGCGAGCCAAGCGAGGGTGATTCTTCAACTAAAGTATATTCATCAGCCATAAGAGTTTCTAATCTTAAGGGGAAAACTCCGGTACTTGCTACTTTGGCCAATGCATCTAATTTTGCAGAGTATGGTGCTTATAATCCTTCTACCAGGGATCTTGACAGAGCATTTATTGTAAGAGCAGTGGGAGTTAAGGCTGATGGTACATATTCAAAGATTTCTACAAGGTCATTTTTCGTTGGCAATAACTATAAGAATGCATATCCTGACTGTGCAGTGATGTCTATTGTTACAGATCCTGATAATCTTCTTGATGGAGATAGTGGAATATATGTCTTAGGTAACAAGTTTCAATCGGATCCTAACGGAGATTTTAAGTCAACTGTAAACTTTATGCAGTCAGGAAAAAAATGGGAAAGAGCTGCCTATGCAGAGTTCTTTGATGGGGAAGATACAGCCCTGTTTTCAAAGGGAGTTGGAATCCGTATCCATGGTGGTTATTCAAGACGTAACCAGCAAAAGAGCTTTAACATATATTTCAGAAAAGATTATGACTATGGTGATAAGAATCTTAAGGGATATGAGCTCATTCCTGATGCATTTAAGCTTTATGATGATAAGACATCAACAAGTGTTAAGGAACCACTTACTAAGTATTCTAATGTTATGCTTCGTAACGGTGGTAATGATGTTGATTACACCAAGTTCCAGGATGCATTTATTCAGAGTATGGTAACAGATAAGCATTTTGGTACTCAGGGACAGAGACCTTGTATGCTCTATCTTAATGGTGAATACTGGGGTCTTTATAATCTTGCTGAGAAGTACAGTGACAAGAATATAGAAGAAAAATATGGCGTTAACAAGGATAATGTTATTGTATATAAGGAACTGGAGATAGACGAAGGAGAAGCTCTTGATCCGGATGGAGCAGCCTTGAAGGAATTACTTGCCCTTGGTGATCTTGATATGACTAAGGAAGAGAATTATAATAAGTTCCTTTCAATGGTTGATGAAGAAAGCTTTATTGATTATTATGCAACTGAAGTATATATCAATAACAATGACTGGTGGAGCGGATGTAATGCTGAAACTCCTAATAACAATATTATGTTCTGGAAGGTTGCTGACCCTGCGAAGGAGATTAATGCAGATGGCTCAGTTAATCCATATGCTGATGGTAAGTGGCGTTACATGCTGTATGATACAGAGTGGTCTATGGGAATATACAATTCCACACAGGCTGGAGCAGAATATGACTCAATTAAGTATCATGCATTAGGTGAACCTGATCCGGATTATGATACTGATTATGGAAGAACTGAAGCTAATGGAAGTCCGGTGTTCAGAGCAGTATTCAAGAACAAAGGTTTCAGACAGAAGTTCTTTAGTGCACTTCTTGATATCCGTAATTATAACTTTAATTCAAGGAGAGGCAGTGAAGCCCTTGACCGATACAGCAAGATTTATACTAAGCTTATGAGTTCCAATAAGGTAAGATGGAATTCAGGCAGTGTAAGTTCAAGAACTAATGATATGAAGAACTTCTTAAGTAAGAGAGAAAGCTACTCACTTAAGATGATTGAGAATAATAGCAGCAGTGAACTTAAGTCAACAGACAGAGTTAATGTAAGCATCAATTCCAATGCTGCTAAAAAGCTTACAGTTAATACAGTTAATCCTGAGGTAAGTCCTTACTGGTTCTTGGGTGTTTATTATAAACAGTATCCTGTTAATATTGTGGCACCTGATGTTGAAGGCTATACATTTGAAAAGTGGGATGTTACAGGAGCTACGGTAACAGAAAACTCAAAGCAGGATATTACAGTTAAGTTTAGTGCTGCCCAAGCTAAGATTACAGCAGTTTACAAGGATGAAAGTGGTGCTATTCCAACAATAGAACCAAGTCCATCAACAACACCTGAACCAACTAAAAACCCTAATAACCCATGGGGTGGATGGGACTGGGGTTGGAAAACTCCAACACCTGCACCAACAAAGGAACCTTCGGAAACTGAAAAACCGTCTGCTGAGCCTGTACCAACACCACAGGCAACCAATGTACCTGACAATCAGGGAGAGGCTACAGTAACTCGGACACCTTCAGGAACAGATAACACAGTTAATAATGTAAGCCAGAATACAGGAACTACAGTATCAGATGTTAAGAATGTAACTGTAGGAACAGTATTTGTTAAGGCTAATATAAAATATACTGTAATAACAGCTGGCGAAGTTTGTGTAAGTGGTGTGACTAATAAAAAACTTAAAAATGCAGTAATACGGGACTATGTATTATATAATGGTATTAAGTATAAGGTGACTGCTGTTGGAAACGGAGCATTTAAGGGATACAAGTCACTTAAAAAGATAAGCCTTGGCAGCAATATCACTACAATAGGAAAGAAAGCATTTGCCGGCTGTAAACAGTTGAAGAATATAATCATCAAATCAAAGATGATTAAAAAGGTTAATGCCGGTGCATTCAAGTCAATTAATAAAAAAGCGGTTATTAAGGTTCCGTCATCTTCTAAAAAGATTTATAAAAAACTTTTTAAAGGAAAGGGACAGGGTAAAGCCGTCAAAATTAAGTAACTAATAATTACATAACAACAAAAGTAACAGGGTAACTTGTTACAGGAAAACACAAAATTATAAAATGAGGGAAAACGTATGATACTCAAAGTGGGAATGCTTATTGTATTCTTTGCAATTATGATTGGCGTTGGAATTTATTCCAGAAAAACTGCAACTGATGTTAATGGATTCGTTCTTGGAGGAAGATCTGTAGGACCATGGCTGACAGCTTTTGCCTATGGTACATCATATTTCTCAGCGGTAATCTTTGTTGGATACGCAGGACAGTTTGGATGGAAATTCGGTCTTGCATCAACATGGATAGGTATTGGTAATACAGTTATAGGTTCACTTATTGCATGGTTTGTGCTTGGTAGAAGAACCAGAGTGCTTACACACAGACTGGAATCATCAACAATGCCTGATTATTTTTCTAAGAGATTTGGAAGCAATGGACTTAAGATATTTGCTTCAGCCATTATATTTATATTCCTTATTCCTTATACTGCATCACTTTACAATGGTCTTTCAAGACTTTTCAACATGGCATTTTCAATTGATTATACCGTGTGTGTTTTAGTAATGGCAGTGCTTACAGGAATTTACGTAATTGTTGGTGGATATATGGCTACAGCAATCAATGATTTTATACAGGGAATCATAATGCTTGGAGGAATTGTTGCTGTAATTGCAGCAGTACTTAACAGCCATGGCGGATTTGTTCCATCTTTGGTAGAGCTTGCTAATATATCAGATCCAAGTATTCCTAATGGAGATGTTCCTGGTGTATTCGCATCATTTTTCGGACCTGATCCATTCTCACTTTTATGTGTTGTAATTCTTACATCATTAGGTACATGGGGACTTCCACAGATGGTTCAGAAGTTCTATGCTATTAAAAGTGAGAAGGCTATTAAAACCGGAGCAATCGTATCAACCTTCTTTGCTCTTATTGTTGCAGGTGGATGCTATTTCCTTGGAGGATTTGGACGTCTTGTAAGTGGAACAGTTGAGACTAATCCAGATGGTGGAATTATATATGATTCAATTATTCCTAAGATGATAGAAGGTCTCCCGGAGATACTTATTGCAGTTGTTGTTATCCTTGTATTATCAGCAAGTATGTCAACACTTTCATCACTTGTACTTACTTCAAGTTCAACCCTTACTCTTGACTTTATCAAGGGAACAGTACATAAAAACATGTCAGAGAAGAAGCAGATGCTTTACATGAGAGTTCTTATAGTTGTATTTATTGCAATATCAGCAATCATTGCAATTGTACAGTATAAGAGCAGTGTAACCTTTATAGCACAGTTGATGGGAATTTCATGGGGAGCACTTGCAGGCGCATTCTTAGCACCATTCCTTTATTCATTATATTGGAAGAAAACAACAAAGGCAGCCTGCTATACAAGCTTTATATTTGGAACAGTATTTATGACTCTTAATATGTTAAACACACTTAAGATACTTCCTCTTGGAATATTTGCAGGAAACCTTGCTTCACCAATTAACAGTGGTGCATTTGCAATGATAGCAGGTCTTATCATTGTTCCTGTTGTAAGTTTATTTACTTCAAAGCCTGGAACAGATGTTGATAAGCTCTTTGAGGTATTCGATGAAGAGGTTGTTGTTAAGAGAAGTACAGCATTATCAAAGAATGAGGACGAAAACTAATAATGTCGAAAGCTTTAATTACAAGAAATGCTCTGGCTGCCAGCCTTAAGGAGCTTACTGCTACTAATCTCTTTGATAAAATAACTATAGCGGATATTACAGGAAACCTTGGACTTAACAGACAGACATTTTATTATCATTTTGCAGATAAGCTTGAGCTTTTGTACTGGATTTATGACAGTGAGGCATTTGTTATAACATGTGATCTTACTATTAATAACTGGGGAGAAAAGCTTAACCTGTTTCTGAAACATTTAAGAAGTGATAAGATGTTTTATGTCAATACTATTAAGTGCTCGAAGGAATATTTTGAACAATATCTGGACAAAACTCTTGAAGAGCTTTTTAAAAGAGCAGCCATTGAGCTTGACGAGAACAATGAGCTTGATGAAAATGAGACTGTTCTTGTTGCAAAATTTATGTCAAAGGGTCTTACCGGCGTTATAATTGAATGGATAAGAGATGGCATGAAGGAGAATGAGGATGATATAACAAGTATCAGTGTTAAGCTTGTAGAGAACACAAAGAGAGTAGTATACAAGCAATATGTAAAGGAAAATAAATAAAATAAATATACAATTTCATACAATTGTAAAAAAACTAGACAAATGTATAAAATTGTATAATGACAAAATACCCCTTCCGAATTATTATAACTGTAATTTATTTGGAAGGGGTAGATTTTTATGATTAAGAAAAAGTTTTTATGCTCTATTCTTGCTATTAGTCTGGCAGCATCATGTATGATGGGTTGTGGAAGTGCCGATCCACAGTCTGCTGCAACAGACAATACAGTTAAGAGCGAAGATGAGAAAACAGAAGAACTTGCAAAGGAAGTTACTGATGGAATGAAGGGATCATCAGTAAAAGAAGGAAAAGACGAAACAGTTTACGTTATTATGAATAATGATGGTTCAGTGTCAAACATAACTGTAAGTGATGTACTTAAGAATCATGAGAGTGGAAATCTTTCCGATGTGTCTGAACTTAAGGATATAAAAAATCTTAAGGGCGATGAAGCATATCAGGCAGATGGTAAAAATCTTACTTGGAATGCTGGTGGAAAGGATATTTCATACCAGGGTACTTCAGATAAGGAGCTTCCGGTTGACATAAGCATAAGCTACAGGTTAGATGGCAAAAAAGTTACGGCCGAAGAACTTGCAGGTGCCTCAGGACATCTTGAAATGACCTACACATATAAAAATAAAACAAAAAAAGATGATTTGATTGTTCCTTTTGTATGTGCTTCAGGAATGATGCTTGCTCAGGATAAGGCGTCAAACGTAACCATAGATAATGGTAAGGTTGTCGAAGAAGGTAATAACAGTATTATTGTTGGTTATGCAATTCCAGGTCTTAAAGATTGCATAACAAGCCAGATTGATGGAAGCGAAGAATTATTTGATAAAATTGGTCTTAGCGATTCATTTACCGTAGAAGCAGATGTTACAGATTTTGAATCAGAGATGTCACTTTCAGTTGTACTTCCTGATGTAATAGGAAGTGAAAAAATTGAAGACATTGACTATAGTGAAATAACAGAAAAAATTGATGAACTTAATGATGCTGCCACACAGCTTGTTGATGGAACAAGGGATCTTGATGATGGTGCTCTTAAGTTAAAGGACGGCGGCAGTGACTTAAAGGCTGGTGCAAGGAAGCTTGATAAGGGTGCCAGGGATCTTAAATTGGGTGCGTTTAAGGTAAATAATGGTACCAAGACTCTTAGTGAAGGAGCTGTTACACTTAATAATGGAGCCGGAGATCTTAAGAAGGGTTCAACGGATCTTAAAACAGGTGCAAAAACTCTTAGTGATGGAACTACAAGTCTTAAGAGCGGAGCCCAGAATCTTAAAACTGGAGCAGCTTCACTTCAGACTGGAGCAGGCTCTCTTAAAACCGGAGCGGACTCCCTTAAAACCGGGGCAGATTCTCTTAAGTCCGGAGCAGATTCCCTTAAAACCGGAGCTGCAACACTTGATAATTCAGCCACACAGCTTGTAAATGGCGGAAAGTCAGTAAGTGATGGCGTTAAATCAGTTTCAGATAATCTTAAAACAGTAAATGATGGAACAGGCAGTCTTATGGATGGTGCAAAACAGGTTTCTGACGGACTTACACAGGCGGAAGCAAGTGTTAAAGATTTTAAGGCAAAGGCAGACGAAGCTGTTGCTGGAATAAAATCACTTGATGATGGGGCAGGACAGATTGATGAAGCTCTTAATCAGGTAATTGCAGCAATGGAAGGCAAAACTTCAGATAAAAAAGACGGCGAAAAAGCAAAGAGTCTTGTTGACGGAACCAAAGAACTTAAGGCTGGTGTGGATGAACTTATACAGACACTTAAAGGAACAACTTCCATGATAGATGGCAAGATTGATGATATCATGAAGCTTGTTACAAAATCATCAGGAATAGATACACCTGAAAAACTTGCTGCAACAGTTAAGGCAATAGATGCGCAGATAACTGCTAATCAGGATACAACCCCTGTATCAGCTATATTAATTGCAGCAACAGGTGGCAAGATTACTGATTATTCAGTATATTCACAGTTAGTTACAGCAAATGACTCAATCAAAACCCTGCAGGAAGTTAAGGGTGATTTCGAAAAGATTATAAAATCAAAGGAAAAAGATCTTGCGGCACTTTCAAGTGGAGCAGCCAGTGTTGCCAGCGGAGTGAACACTCTTTACACATCACTTGCCCAGGTCACAAAGGGAGCAGATAATCTTAAAGCCGGAGCAGATAAGCTTAATACAGCAGCTGCACAGATACCTGCGGGATTTACAACACTTGCTACAGCCTTAACAGCTCTTAAGAATGGAGCAGGCCAGGTGTATACAGGAACACAGACTGTTAATTCAGGTGTTGGTCAGCTTTATACAGGCTCTCTTACACTTGTAACAGGAAGTAATACACTTTATAACGGACTTGTGGCTGCAAAGGCAGGAACTACTTCTCTTAGTACAGGTGCAACAAGCTTAAGTACAGGAGCCGCATCATTAAGTACAGGAGCTGCATCATTAAGCACAGGAGCCACAACTCTTTATAATGGAACAGTAACACTTAACACGGGAGCTACAACACTTTATGACGGAGTTGTAAAACTTGATACAGGAGCAGGAACACTTTACAAAGGAACAGTATCGTTAGAGGCTGGTGCCGGAAAGCTTTATAATGGAACAGTAACGCTTAATACAGGAGCTGCAACCCTTTATAAAGGAACAGGTTCATTGTACAAGGGAACAGAGACATTAAAATCTGGAACAAATTCTCTGTATGACGGAACAAAGACCCTCTATAATGGAACAAAGGATCTTAAGGATGGTTCCAAAAAACTTAAAGATGGTATGGCAGAATTTGATTCTGAAGCAATCAGGCCTATTACAGAAAAACTTGGTGATAAGCTGGATGAGGCATATGATCTTATATATGATATTGCCAAAGAAGGAGAAAAATATAATAACTATTCCGGTATAAGTGAAGGAATGGATGGAAGCGTAAAATTCATATACAAAACAAATGGTATTAAAAAAGCCGGGGAGGAATAAATTATGGAGCGATTTGGTAAATTTGTTGTCAGATTCAGACACCTTATACTGATTGTCGCTATTGCTCTTTTGGTACCGGCAGCAATCGGTTATGTTGAAACAAGAGTAAATTATGATTTGTTATATTACCTTCCGGATGGAATAGATACCATGGACGGACAGGATATTCTCATGGATGACTTTGGAGCAGGAGCATTTTCCATGATAGTGTTAAAAGACATGGATTACAAAAGTGTTTCAGAGTTGAAAAGTAAGATAGAGAATGTTGAGCATGTATCAAAGGTTATCTGGTACGATTCATTTGTTGACCTTGACATTCCTGTAGAAATGATGCCATCAGAACTAAAGGATGCATTTAACACAGAAGACTCCACACTTATGATGGTTATATTTGATGACACCAGTTCAGGTGATGGAACAATGGAAGCAATTGGTAATATCAGAAAAGTTGCCGACAAGCAGTGCTTTATAAGTGGTATATCTGCAATCGTTACAGATACAAAGAACCTGTCAGAAAAGGAAACACCAATATATGTTGTACTTGCTGTTGTTATATCAATTGCAGTTATGTGTATTTTGATGGACTCATTTCTTGTGCCAATATTCTTCCTTTTAAGTATAGGAATGGCTATTGTGTATAATCTTGGAAGTAACATTGTCATGGGAGAGATTTCGTATGTTACCAAGGCTCTTGCGGCAGTGCTTCAGTTAGGTGTTACAATGGACTACTCGATTTTCATGTGGCACAGCTATGAGGAACAGAGAGGAATATGTGACAGCAAGGAAGCTGCAATGGCAAAGGCTATATCCTCAACTATAGTATCAGTTGTTGGTAGTTCAATTACAACAGTTGCCGGATTTATCGCACTGTGTTTCATGAGCTTCACACTTGGTCTTGACCTTGGAATTGTAATGGCTAAGGGTGTATTATTTGGAGTAATTGGCTGTGTAACGATTCTCCCATCTATGATCCTTACATTTGATAAGGCCATTAATAAGACAAAGCACAAACCAATAATGCCTGAGTTTAAAAGACTTTCTGCAAGGATTATGAAGCTTGCACCATTATTTGTTGTGATTATGCTCGTACTTGCTGCACCTGCTATATATGGTTATAACAACACAAATGTTTATTATGATCTTACACTCAGTCTTCCAAAGGATCTTGACAGTGTAGTTGCAACAGATGTTTTGCAGGATGAATACAGCTTAAGCTCTGCAAGTATTGTTCTTATTAACAGAAACCTTGAAACTAATAAAATCATCAATATGGTAAATGACATGAAAACGGTTGATGGAGTTTCAAATGTACTTTGTATGGAATCTGTTACAGAGGGTAAGGTACCTGATAGCTTCATTCCAGAGTCATTATCTAATGAGCTTAAGAGCGATGAGTATGAAATGGTTGTACTTACATCAGAATATAAAACAGGTTCTGATGAGGCAAATGATCAGTGTAACAAGCTTGAAGAAATCATTAAGAATTATGATCCAAATGGCAAGCTTGTTGGAGAGGCTGCATGTACCCGTGACCTTATTAAAATTACAAATACAGATTTTAAGAGAGTTAGTGCTGTATCAATTGGAGTTATTTTCCTTATTATTGCAATAATATATCTTTCACCGGTACTTCCGGTATTACTTGTTGCATTAATTGAATTTGCGATATTTGTTAATATGGCTGTGCCATATTATACAGGAACTACGATACCTTTCATTGCATCAATTGTTATCGGCACAATACAGCTTGGTGCAACTGTTGATTATGCTATTCTAATGACTACACGTTACAGGACAGAAAGGTATGCAGGCAAGACCAAAAAAGAAGCTGTTAATATTGCACTTACAACTTCTATCCCTTCAATAATTGCAAGTGCAATAAGCTTCTTTGGGGCTACCTTTGGTGTAGGTGTTTACTCAAGTATTGACATGATCAGTTCATTATGTTTGCTTATGGCCAGGGGAGCACTTATAAGTATGGTTTCAGTAATCTGCATATTACCGGCACTTCTTTCAATCTTTGATAAAATTATCATGAAGACCAGTCTTTCAAGCAGAAAGAAGAAGATTGTGTATTGATAAAGTTTTAAATGATGTTAAATGATGTTTGATGCAAGGCTGCATTCTAAGGTGAATGCAGTCTTGTTTGTTTTGAAGATTTACCTGGTTGATGATTATAGTAATGCATGATATAATTAGCAGAAAAATGGTCAGAAGATATGCTTTTTGATATTTGTATATATTGATAATGCAAAGTGACGAATATGATTATTAGTGAAGAATGTGACTGTTAGTGACGAATGTGACTATCAGTGACGAATATGACTATTTTGACAGGAGGGCCTATAGTGTTAGAAGTTTTTTATCCTGACAGATATGAAGAATCAGTATATGGTATTGATTTTCAAAGGCTGTATGATGAAGGAAAAAGAGGAATAATATTTGATATAGATAACACACTTGTGGAGCATGATGCTGATGCCAATAAAAGAAGCGTGGAATTATTTGAAAAGCTTAGAAGGATTGGTTTCAAAACATGTCTTTTATCCAATAATGATGAGGAAAGAGTGAAAAGATTCAATAAGGACATAAACAGCTATTACGTATATAAAGCCGGAAAACCTAACAAAAAAGGTTATCTTAAGGCAATGATGATTATGGACCTGACAATGGAAGAGACCATTTTTATTGGAGACCAGCTTTTTACAGATATATATGGAGCTAAGAAGCTTGGAATGGATAATATATGTACAAAGCCAATTGGACCTAAGGAAGAAATACAGATTGTTCTGAAAAGAAAACTTGAAAAAATTGTTTTTCGCAGTTACAAAAAGAGTATGAAGAAAAAGGCAGGTAATTAAGTTGAAGCTAAATAGTAATCAGGCACTTATAATTGCAGATCCATATAATGTAAGATATTTCAGTGGCTTTTCCGGGGGAGAGGGCTATCTGTTTATGACAGAATCTAAAAAGACTGTTTTAGTAGATTCAAGATATGGAATATGGGCTAAGAATGAGTGTAATGACAGTGATATAATAGTAATAGGAAGTGAGGGCTATTATCCTTGGTTTAACAAACTTATCAAGTCATATAATATAAGTGAAATTCTTCTTGAGGGTGATTATTTAAGACACAATATATTTGAGAGAATGAAGGAAAAGCTTGAATGTGACAGCATCATTTCTATTAGTAATGAACTTACAAAAGACAGAATGGTTAAAAGTGAGGAAGAAATTGAAAAAGTGAAAAAGGCTGAAAAGATCGGTGATGATGCTTTTACCCACATTCTTACTTATATTAAGGACAATTATAAAAGACCGGAAGGTCTCGCTGAAAAGCAGGTGGCACTTGAACTTGAATTTTATATGAGAAGTCATGGCGCAAGTGCTTTAAGCTTTGATGTTATAGCAGCATCAGGTCTTAATTCCGCAAGCCCACATGCAATGCCGTCAGACAGGGTGCTTTGTGAAGGTGATTTTTTGACAATGGATTTTGGATGTGTATATGAAGGNNTATTGTTCAGATATGACAAGAACCATTGTTATTGGAAAAGCATCCGAAAAACAGATTCACATATATAATATTGTAAAACATGCAGCCTTAACAGCTCTTGATAATATAAAAGCCGGAATGACCGGAAAAGAAGCTGATAAAATCGCAAGGGACATTATTGAAGAGGCAGGCTACGGCAGTAA
>DEDL01000008.1:169598-198136 GCA_002349525.1 Lachnoclostridium sp. UBA2905 | reverse complement strand
CCACACATCCTAATGAAGAGCCGAAAAACCGCTTAAAAAATTGGACATTTTTCAGGACCTTGATAAGTTTGTAAAAAAATATAATATATTTAAGCTTACATATTCATTCAGGCAGGATGGAATAGAAAAAGGAGTTCCACTTGCTGAGATTATGTATTTTTCAGTGTATAAGAAAACAATCAATCTTGTGACTATAAATGGTACATATACCTTCAGAGGTTATCTTGGGGATGTGGAAAAGGAAATTCCAGAGGCCTTGTTCTGCAGATGTCACAAGTCATTTATAGTTAATATCAATTATGTTAAGATGTTTAAGTATAATGAATTTTTGATGAGTGATGGTAATACGATTCCGGTTGGAAGAAATTACAGAGAAAAAGTAAAACAGTGTCAGATTACGATGGAACTGCTCTAGAAAATGGTGATAAATGATGACAGACAAGATGTTTTTGTACATAATAAGTGGATTATTTCATTTTATACTGTGTTATATTCTGCTTTACAGACTAAAAACGAATATGCGTGTTCATAAAAAATACACGCGTATATTTTTTGCACTGACAATAACTCTAAATAGCATACAATATTGCATTTTTAAGAACAATGTTGTATTTGTCAGCCTGTATGTGCTGGCAGTATTTGTCATCCTTTATATGTTTAATAAGACGGTAAAACGTTTCTTTGTGTGTTTTTGTTATCTGGGCGTTATAAGTATTGTGACATATCTGACAGCCAGTCTGGTCATGTACATAACCGGCTTTTTTATTGCAAATAATATAGTTAATAAGATAATGCTTATGCCGTCTATACAGCTCATGATAACGATAGTCATATGTAAGATTAGAAATGGGGAAAATCATAAGCATAATATTCTCGGCTGGATCATGAGTGTTCTTCATCCAATTAGTACAATTGTGCTGATATATGTTTTGACAGAGTTCTGTGTAATGCCTGAAATAGATATATATCTGGTATATTGTTTGTTCTTTATTCTTAATGTCATTCTTGTAATGATATATTACAATCAGATGGACTGGCTTGACGCCATGTATCAGAAACGTCATGAGATGACCCAGAAGAAATATTTTGGCAGGGATCTGGATATATTATATGAGTCTTTAGATACTCTTCGTGCAGAGCGTCATGATTATATTAAGCATCTTTCAATGGTCAAGTACATGCTGATGGAAAAGCAGTATGATAAGCTCTTGCCTTATATGGACGATATTATTGAAAATGCATCCCTGCAAAAGCGCTTTGTAAGTACGGGAAGTGCGGTAATGGATGTTATTCTCAATCATATTCTGCAGGATGCAGATGAGAATAATATCAAGTTCAATCACCACATTTTGCTTGCATGTATTGATGAAGTATCTACCTATGATATGACAACTATTATATTTAATCTGCTTGACAATTCATTTGAAGCAGTGAAAAAGGTTGATGACAGATGGATAAACTTTAATGTGAATTATGACAGAGGCAGGATTTTTATTGAGGTTGAAAACCCATATGACGGACGTGAAAAGGCCAAGGATGCGTGGATGATATCAGATAAAAAGTATCCGGAAGAGCATGGTTTTGGTCTTAAGAATGTTGAAAAAATTGTGGATAAGTACAATGGAGTTATGGATATTCACACGGATAATAATGTGTTTAAAGTGAAAATTCTCATGTATCTTGAAATGGATGGTGACAAAAATGCCAAATGATGATATGAAAAATGATGAGCTTATAAAAGGCATGTTTTCATTTATTGATAAAAGTGTAAGTCCTTTTCATTCTGTAGCCTGTGCTGAAGAGCTTCTCTTATCTGAAGGCTTTATAAAGCTTAGTGAGATGGATGAATGGAATATTGAAACCAGGGGAAAATACTATGTGACAAGAAATGGATCAAGTATCATTGCATTTGCCATGCCAGGGTCCGACTTTACACATTATAGTATGACAGCCTGTCACAGCGATTCACCATCATTTAAGGTGAAAAATGTTTACAAGGAAAATGATGGATATATTCAGGCCCTTGTTGAAAAGTATGGGGGTATGATCTTGTCAACCTGGCTTGACAGACCACTCAGTGTGGCAGGAAGGGCTGTGTTAAGGGATAATTCCTGTGACGGTGCAGGTATAGTAAGCAAAAATGTGAATATTGATTCTGATTATATGGTTATTCCAAACCTGGCCATTCATTTTAACAGAGAAATAAATGATGGCTATAAATATAATCCGGAAAAGGATATGCGGCCAGTCTACAGCAGTAGTGAAAGTATAACTGATACATTAAGCAGACAGCTTGATATTTCCAAAGAGGATATTCTTAATCTTGAGTTATATCTCTACTGTAGACAGAAGGCGTGTCTTGTTGGTGCCCGGAAGGAATTTTATATGAGCCCGAGAATTGATGATCTGTCAGCTGCCTATGTGTCACTTAGGGCATTTTTGGATGCAGATTCTGATATGTCAACGGCGGTAAATGTCTGGTGTATGTTTGACAATGAGGAAGTGGGCAGCGGCACAATGCAGGGGGCAATGAGCTCATTTGCAGCAGATGTCTTAGACAGGATTGAGCATTCTGTGGGTGGAGACTTATTTTCCATTAGGGAATCAAGCATAAGAAGAAGACAGAGAAGCCTTCTTCTTAGTGTGGATAATGCTCACGCAATACATCCTAATATACCTGAAAAAAGTGATATGAATAATCCGGTACGACTTAATGGCGGTATCGTTGTAAAATATAATGCAAATCAGAAATATACAACTAACGGAGTTACAGGTGCTGTATTTGAAATGATATGTAATAAAGCTGATGTTCCGGTACAGCGTTTTTATAACAGAGCCGATGTGCCTGGAGGAAGTACTCTTGGAAATCTTTTGTCAAGGCAGGTAAGTATTCCGATGGCTGACATAGGACTGCCTCAGCTGGCTATGCATAGTGCGGTGGAAACAGCAGGCTGCAGGGATATTGCATATATGTATGATGGCCTGAAATGTTTTTATCAAAGCATGGTATGGCAGGTTGAAGATGGGAGATGGACAATATCATGATAAGGAATGTTCCAAGTGAAAAGCCTGTTTTACTTAAGGATATTATTAATATCAGAGAAAATCAGATTATAAGTAAGGTGCTTACTGATTCTGAGCATATTCATATGACAGTACTTGCATTTGCAGAAAATGAGGATGTCAGTGAAGAAAAGTATCCGGGAGATACCATATACTATTCTATTTGTGGAACAGCTCTTATAACAAATGAGGATGGTAAGGTTCATACATTGCATGAAGGTGAGATACTTCTTGTTAAAAAGGGCTGTCTTCATGCTGTTAAGGGCCAGGGCGGAATAAAGATTTTGCAGATTATTGTAGAAGAATAAAAAGGATATAGAGATTATGAGCGAAATGATTAAAAATATTGAAAAAGAAAAGGTTTTTAAAATTGCAGAAGCAGTAGCTTATGAAGAAGGCGGAGTTTCAAGTCTTACTCTGGCACAGAAACCAGGTGTTGGAATTACAATTCTTGCATTTGATGCAGGCGAAGGCGTGAGCAGCCATGCAGCTCCAGGTGATGCTCTTGTAGTAGTTCTTGAGGGTGAAGCTATTATAACAATTGATGGCAGGGAAAATCATGTTGGGGCAGGAGATTCAGTCGTAATGCCTGCAGGAATTCCACATGCAGTTAAAGCTCTTACAAAATACAAGATGCTTCTTACAGTCGTAAAAGAGTAAGTTAATTTTAGAAACGGCATATTTTAATCCCCTTAGACATACATTGTATAAATGTAATGTTTAAGGGGATTTTTCGTGAAGGAATACATAGAAGAAAGGGCTGTGCAGATTGCAAATTATATAATCGAAGCCAATGCCACTGTAAGACAGACTGCAAAAGCATTTGGTGTGAGTAAGTCTACTGTTCATAAGGACGTTACAGAGCGTCTCCTGCTTATAAATCCAACTCTGGCAGCAAGAGCAAGAAGGGTTCTTGATGTAAACAAATCCGAGCGTCATATAAGGGGAGGACTTGCAACGAGGAACAAGTATAAACATGAATAGTGTCAGCTATAAATATATATCAGGACCCAAATACCATTTGCGGGCAGGAATTCATCCCTATGATGGAAAACAGTTGGGCAAAGATGTGAAGATACGGGAGTGCATGCCCGGAAGAGAACTTGCATATCCCCTTGGAGGACATATTGGAATGCCTGCAGAGCCTGTGGTAAGCAATGGAGACAGGGTTAATGTCGGCAATCTTATTGCAAGGGGGACGGGTACACTTTCTATAAATATTCACGCCTCTGTATCTGGGGTGGTAAAGGAAATAACACCAAGACTTACGGCCAGTGGTTCTGTATATGATTCTATTATTGTAGAAAATGATGGCTGCTATAAATCCATTGCTTATGCAAAGAAAAAAAGACATTATATGCATATGAAAAAATCAGAAATCAGAAATGCCATAAAAGATGCCGGAATTGCAGGAATGGGTGGGGCAGGCTTCCCAACCCATGTTAAGCTTACGCCGGAAAATGACAGTAGAATTCGCTTTGTTATAGTAAATGGTGCGGAGTGTGAGCCCTACCTGACTTCAGATTACCGCATTATGATGGAATGGCCTGAAAAGATTGTAGATGGGCTGCTTATTATGCTCAGCTTATTTGACAATGCAGAGGGAATTATTGCTATTGAAGACAATAAAAATGAAGCCATCATTTTGCTAAATGAAGTAATTAAGAGAAAAATGCATAGCCTGGCTGATATTTATAAGGGCAGGATACGTATCACATCCCTTAAAACAAAATATCCACAGGGGGCGGAGAGGTCCCTTGTGTATTCCCTCACCGGCAAAAAACTTAACAGGGATATGCTTCCGGCTGAAGCAGGCTGTATTATTGATAATGTAGGGACTGTAGCGGCAGTGTATGATGCCGTGTGCTTTGGAAAACCCTGTATTGAAAGAGTTATTACTGTTAGCGGAGATGGGATATGTCATCCAGGCAATTACCTGGTAAAGACTGGTACATATTATGATGAGATTATCAGTGCTGCAGGAGGCCTGAAGGATAAGTGTTCAAAGATAATTTGCGGCGGTCCTATGATGGGAAGGGCTTTATACGATATCCGGGTTCCGGTAACAAAATTTTCTTCCGGTATTGTATGTTTTATGGAGGATGATATCAGTCAGCAGGAGGAGAGCGCCTGTATCAGGTGTGGCAGATGCATAAGTGTATGTCAGATGGGGCTTGCCCCTTTGATGATAAATGACATGGCAAATGAATGTTGTGAATGTGGATGCTGCACATATGTGTGTCCGGCAAAACGAAGGCTTACACAGTCCATAGCGGCATTAAAAACCAGCAGAAAATGTGAAAGAAGGTGAACAGCTTAATTTGTACAATATATCCGCCGCACCTCACATTAGAGATGATGTAACAACAGCTTCTATTATGGGAGATGTATGTCTGGCTCTTATGCCGTCAGTCTTCTTTGGAATTGTTCATTTTGGGGTAAGAGCCATGTTTATTATAATCATAAGTCTTGCTACATGTGTTTTATCTGAATATGTGTATGAGCTATTGATGAAAAAAAAGAATACTACAAATGATCTGAGTGCTGTAGTTACAGGTTTGCTCTTAGCCCTTAATCTTCCACCGGGTGTTCCATGTTTTATTCCGTTTTTAGGGGGAATATTTGCAATTATTGTTGTAAAGCAGCTGTTTGGGGGACTTGGAAAAAACTTTATGAATCCGGCTCTTGCGGCAAGATGCTTTTTATTAATATCATTTGCTGGAATTATGACAGACTTTAAGACTGGAGAAATGATGTGGGACGGCTCATTTTTAAAAGGGGCAGATGCTGTCTCAGGTGCAACGCCTCTTGCCTGTCTTAAAGAAGGAGAAAGTCTTCATATCCCATCCATGTTTTTGGGAATAATTCCCGGCTGCATAGGGGAAACCTGTCTTCCGGCAATTTTTTGTGGGGCCGTATTTTTGAAAATGAGAAATGTAATATCTTTTAAAATTCCGGTATCGTATATTGTATCATTTTCTGTTATAGTATATGCATATGGAATTTTTTGCGGCAAGGGAAGCGGGCTTTCCTTTGTGACGGCTCATTTGTTAGGGGGAGGGCTTATGTTCGGAGCATTTTTTATGGCAACGGACTACGTGACCAGTCCGGTAACAGACTCTGGCAGGTTCATATTTGGTGTCCTGCTTGGGATACTCACTGCAGTATTTCGATTAAGGGGCAGCCAGGCAGAGGGAGTTTCATATGCAATTTTATGCGGCAATATGGTGGTTCCATTGATAGAAAAAATTACAATGCCTGTACCATTTGGAAGGGAGAAGAGAAAATATGGCAAGACGCAGAATTAAGAGAAAAGGTGACAGTTACATTAAGGATGCATTGATATTACTTGGAATTACAGTAATTCTTGCAGGAATACTGGTTTTGGTTTTTAATACAACCAAAAAGCCCATAGACGAGGCTTCTAAAGAGGGAAAGCTTATTGCCTATAAGAACGTTTTTAAGGAGTATGGTGATGTTGATGTACGCTATGATGATGAATTAAGCAATAAAATCAAGGCATATACTCCGGATAATAAGGATGTAAGAATTGAAGAGGGTGCCCTTATCTATGATAAAAGCAATAAGAGTCTTGGCAGGGCCTATATTGTATCTACTAAGGGTTACAGCACTCAGAACAATATTACTATGTCTATTGGTTTTGACGAAAATAATGTCATAACCTCCCTTGAAATTGTATCAATGAATGAGACAGCGGGACTTGGCGCTAATTGTACCAGTGATGAATTCAAGGGACAGTTTAAGGGCAAAAGTAACGAGCTTGGGGTTTCACGCTCCAAGACACCGGGAGATGATGAGATAAGTGCAATATCCGGAGCAACCATTACGTCAAAGGCAGTGACTGCCGGGGTAAATGAGTGCATTAAGCTTAACCAATCAATCTGATAGTATCATACACTTAAGCAGGGAGGGAGTGAAAACACGGACAAATATTTAGAAAGAATATATAATGGCCTGGTGAGAGAGAATCCCACATTTGTGCTGATGCTTGGTATGTGTCCTACACTTGCGGTTACAAGCAGGGCTGGTAATGGGTTAGGAATGGGATTGTCTACAACAGTAGTCCTGATTTTTTCCAATGCCTGTATTTCTATGTTAAGAAAAGTGATTCCAAAGGGAGTCAGAATACCTGCCTACATTGTTATAGCGGCATCATTTGTAACCGTAATTGACCTTGTAATGCAGGCCTGGTTTAGAGGTCTTTATCAGGCTTTAGGGGTGTACATTCCCCTTATAGTCGTAAATTGCATAATTCTTGGAAGAGCAGAAGCCTATGCTAAGGACCATGCTGTTTTATTGTCTGTGTTTGATGGAATAGGCATGGGGCTTGGCTTTACAGCAGGACTTACTCTTATAAGTATTTTAAGGGAAATCGCAGGCTGTGGAACAGTATTTGGCTTTGATTTTAACAAAAGATTTTTTGATGGAAGATATACACCCGTTTCTATTTTTACAATGGCACCGGGTGCTTTTTTTGTGTTGGCATTTCTTTGTGCATTTATCAGGTGTAAAAAGGGTAATTCTAAGGGTACTGGCAGTTTTGCCTGCATGAATACTGACTGCGGAAAATGCCGGAGATGTAAGGGCAAACAGTAATCAGAAACAGGAAAGTCAAAATCTTGCTCAAATATAAAGGTGGGTGAATGGGGTGGAGCATTATTTTTCTATTTTTATAGCAGCCATGCTTATAAATAATGTCATTTTGTCGCAGTTTCTTGGAATCTGTCCATTTTTAGGAGTATCAAAGAAAATGTCTACAGCTGTAGGCATGAGTGGGGCAGTCCTGTTTGTAATAGTGATGTCCTGCATGGTTACATATCCGGTATGGAGACTTTTAAACAGATTTAATCTTAATTATATGCGGACAATTATTTTTATTCTTTTAATTGCGACGCTTGTACAGCTTGTGGAGATCATTTTACGAAAAATGATGCCCTCTCTATATAAGGCGCTGGGGGTTTATCTTCCCCTTATAACAACAAATTGTGCAGTACTTGGCACCACAATAAAGGCAGCAGAGGGGGGCTTTTCGTTATTGGAAAGCATTGTTTATAGTCTTGGTGTTTCATGCGGATTCTTTCTTGCCATTGTGATTATGGCAGGAATAAGAGAAAGGCTTGATAATAATAAGGATATACCAAAGGCATTTCAGGGAATGCCCATAACACTTATAACTGCAGGTCTTATGGCAATTGCATTTTTTGGATTTGGGGGATAAGGTCATATGGAAATGTTTTTAATGGCTGTGTCATTTGCAGGGATAAGCGGACTTTTGGCGGGACTGATTCTTGGTGTCGCCGGAAAGATTTTTTATGTAAAAACGGATGAACGTGTGGAGATGATAAGAAATGAACTGCCGGGAAACAATTGCGGTGGCTGCGGCTATGCAGGTTGTGATGATTATGCCAGTGCAATTGTGGAAAAATCAGCCCGACCTGATATGTGTACGGCTGGGATTGGACCTGAGAATATAGAAAACATCAAGAATATTCTGAAGGGAAAAAATGAGAATATGCTGGCAGAGAAAGCAAGGTATGAAGCCCAGACAATGCGTGAAGATCAATCAATGTGTAAAGATCAATCAATGCGTGAGGATCAATCAATGTATGAAGATCAATCAATGCGTGAAGATCAATCAATGCGTGAAGATCAATCAATGTGTGAAGATCAATCAAAGCGTGAAGCCCGGACAATTCCTGAAAAGCAGGTTATGTATGTAAAATGTGGTGGAAACTGTGACGCAGCAAAAAGCAAATATAAGTGCTATGGTATCAATAGCTGCGAGGAGGCGTTGCTGCTTCCCAATAAGGGACCTAAGGCCTGTAAATTTGGCTGCCTTGGCTATGGAAGCTGTGTAAAAGTCTGTGAAAATGATGCCATTAGCATATATAAGGGCCTGGCTGTGATTGATGGTGACAAATGCATAAACTGTGGCAAATGCAGACAGATCTGTCCAACTCATGTGATTCATGGGAGACCCTTTTTAAAAAATTTTCCTGAAATAGTATGTAGTAATACCGACAAGGGAAAAGGTGTCAAAGAGATATGCAGCAGAGGCTGTATAGGCTGCGGCATATGCCTTAAGTCCTGCAGCACCCAATGTATCATTTTGAAGGATAATCTGCCTGAAATTGATTATGGAAAATGCACTGCATGTGGGCTTTGCCTTGAAAAATGTCCATCAAAATGTATTGTTGATAAAAATGGCCTGCTGACATATAATTTAAGAAGGGCAAATGATATATAATCATTTGAAAACCGGGAATTTTCCAGACTGGGATAAACGGGGGAAAGTTTATGGATGAATGTACAAGAAAAAGATTAGAAGAATGTGGAGTTAACGTTGATGAGGGCATTAAGATGCATATGGGCAATGAAAGAATGTTTCTAAAGATATTAAAGCTTGTGATAATGGATGAAAAATTTGAAACATTATTTAACCTTGCATCTAAGGATGATGTTTCGGCAGAGGAGATATTTGAAACTGCACATTCCCTTAAGGGAACTGTTGGGAACGCAGGACTTGAAGAACTTGACGGACTTGTGACGGACATATGTGAAACTGCCAGAAATGGAAGCACAGATGGTCTTACAGATAAGATAAAGGAAGCACAGAAAATATATGACTGTGTACTATCATGTGTGCGGGGAGAATAAGAGTGAAAAAATACGATAAGGATTGTTTTGAATTATTCAGGGTATTTAGTGATGGAATGATACTTCAAAGAGAAAGCAGGGTCCGTATATGGGGCTTTGCAAACTGTGGCAGCAGAATTAATCTGGAGATTAGCCCGGAGACTGATAAGCCGGCACAGGATAAGCCTGATGTGAAAACTGTTTTTGCAGATTCACAGGGTGAATTTTCATTTGAAATTGCAACCGGTCCTGCAGGAGGTCCATATCATATCAGAATATGGAGTGGGGCAATGGAGGTCAATATAAATGATGTACTGTTTGGAGATGTTTATTTTATAAGTGGACAATCCAACATGGAGCTTACTGTAAGCAGGACTATAGACCTGATTGGGGAAGAGCTTCCTGACATTAATTACCCGGAGCTTAGAGAATTCAGAGTGCCATTACAGATTGCATTTGGAGAGAAAAGAGATCAGTACGAAGAGGGTTACTGGATGCGTGCTGTAGGTGATGACATTCTTAAAATGAGCGCAACAGGCTTTAATTTTGCCAGAGATATTCATGAAACAAGTGGCATTCCTGTGGGACTTATAAACTGTGGAATTGGTGGAACACCAATTGAGGCTCATTTGTCAGAAGAAATACTGAAGGCCTATGGTATATATGATGAAGATTTGGAAAAATGCAAGGATAAGGCTTATGTAAAGAGTGTGTGTGACAGCGATATGAAGGAACTGTCAGACTGGTATGCCAGGTTGAATGAGCTTGATGACGGATTAGATGGTGATGTGTGCTTATTTACCGGAGAAGCTTATGATGATTCAGACTGGGCCGAAATGGATGTGCCGGTATTTTTCGGTGATACGGAGATAGGTGAACATCACGGTTCTATTTGGTTTAGAAAGGAATTCTATGTGCCTGACAATTATCTGACAGAGGGGGCACTATTAAGACTTGGAACAATAATTGATGCAGATGTGGTGTATCTTAACGGCCATAATGTAGGTCAGACGGATTACATGTATCCACCAAGAAGATATATGCTGCCTGATGGAGTGCTTAAAGCCGGAAGGAATGTACTTACTGTCAGAGTTATTATTAATAGAAATACAGGTGGCTTTACATTTGATAAGAGATACTGCATACAGGGCAGGGAGTACATATATGAGGGCGGCTATAGGGGCCGGGCAGGGAATCCTGTGGATGCTGTGCCTGAGAAGGGTCGCTATGAAATTGATCTTTCAGGAAAATGGCGTTATAAAATGGGCCCTTCCATGGAAGTGCTTCCTATGATGACATTTTTCCAGTATAAGCCTGCCGCCATATATAATGGAATGACACATGCCCTTAGGAATTACACATTTAAGGGAAGTCTCTGGTATCAGGGTGAGTCAAATGAGGTGAATGCCAACAAGTATTGTGAGCTTTTCGAAAAATATGTTTACATGCTTAGACAGTGGTTTGGAGACAAGCTTCCGGTTTATTTTGTTCAGCTTCCGCAATTTGATGATCCGGCCAGGGTTGTTGCTAAGGATTCCTGGGCTGTGATAAGGGAACAGCAGCGTCTTGCAAGCAGAATTCCTGATACGGCAATGGCTGTAACATTTGACATTGGTGAGGCCAATGACCTTCATCCACAGACCAAAAGGGATGTGGGCAAAAGACTTGCGGCACTTGCAAAGGACATAAGCACAGGTACCGGTCCGCTTGTAACAAGGGCCACATATAATGAAAATGATAATACTCTGGTCATTTCATTTTCTCATTGTGATAAGCTGGTGCTTAAAAATTGTGAAAGCTTTGAGGTGAGTACCAGTGCAGGAGCAAAGGATATCCCTCTTATATTTGATGAAAATGAGGATAAAAAATGGAAGCAGGTTTCTGACGTGTCTGTAAAGGATAATACTGTAGTCATAAAAGGGCTTCCAGAAAAAGTAAAGGCTGTAAGATACTGTTATGATAACTGTCCTTACAAGCCTTCAATATACGATATGAACGGATTACCTGCATCACCATTTGTCTTAGATGTTGTATCCGTGCTTTAAGATTCACAAACCATATTGCAAAATAATGTGCTATAAAAGTACAATATTTTGCAATAAACGTATAAACGAACAAACACACAATAAACGTGCAAATGTACATTAGTGTTTCTGGTATACGTATTTCTTTAAAAATGAAACGCGTACTTCATCAGTAAGACTGCTGAGAGTGCTGTTTTGAAAAGCGGGGTTGTCTGTTACTTCCACATCAAACCATGAAGGTGGGTTGTAACTAAGAGCCTCGCTTTCTGATGTGAATTCCACTTCAGCAATGATAAGTCCCTCAAGGCTCTTGGTAAATATATCAAGTTCGATATTTTGCCCGGTGCCATCAGGTATTACATATCTTTTCTTAGATATGATACATCCATCAGTCTTTTTGAGCAGATGTTTGTAGCTGTCCTTATCAAGAGGAAGTTCAACCTCCTTACGGATCATAAGTCCACCTGACTTATATGTAAGAATATATTCATCATTCTGCTTTCTTACACGTACTACAGGTGTAATAGACAAATAACCCTGTTCAATTGTCTTGCATTCGTAATCTGCAAGATTATCAGGCAGGGATTTAACAAGATATTTCTTCTCAATTTCCATATTATCAGACATAATAAACGTTACCTCTTTATTTCTTTATATACACTTTAATTATATAGTGATAGAATCGATACGTAAAGGTTTTGGTGAAAATTTGTTAAAAAACATGACAGAATATCATGCTTAAGTATATTTTATGCGATACAGGCAATACTAAATTTGAGGAGGAAATGGATATGGCTTTTTGTAATTCACTGGAAGAGGTTCAGAAATTTTTTGAAAATGATAGATTTGCTTTTGATAATAATATGAGAGTTGAGGCTTATGGCAAGAATTATTCAAAGTGCAGTTTTATGGTGGAGGATGTTCACCGTAATGCAATGGGGTCAGTAATGGGGGGAGCAATATTTACCCTGGCTGATTTCACATTTGCTGTTGCCTCAAACTGGGAAAAACCGGGAACTGTTTCACTTTCAAGCAGTATTACCTACACCGGAGTCTGCAAGGGCAATAAGGTTATTGCTGAGGCAAACTGCGTTAAGGATGGCAGATCTACATGCACGTACCTTGTAAGTGTAAGGGATGAACTTGGAAATAAAATTGCTACTGTTTTGATTAATGGTTTTAAGAAGCAGGAGTTTTAGGATAAGAAATGAGAATCTCTGGCACCATCGTTCCAGTATGAAATCAATCTCATCCTTAGAGGTGATAGTTGCCAGATGTCCACCCACCTTGGCACATTTTTCCTGGCATGCGCTCCAGGAAGTGCTTTCGTTGGTTGTATACACATAATAGTAATGACCCTTGAATTCCGAAACATCCTTTGGAGCTCCACTTACAGCTTATGATGTTATTGGCTGATTAGCTGCAGCTATACAAATGACTGAGGCAACTGCTGCAAAAAAGATGTTCTTAATTTTCTTAATATTCATTATGTTATTGTCCTCCGTCATCATTTTAATAACAGATAATTCAATGATAATATTTTTGGGAGGTTTGTAAAAGGGAGAATTTACGAATGAATCATATAGCCTTCTATGATTTTCTGCCTGCTGATTGCATCAAGAGTAATATATTTTTCGTATTCGATATTACTAAGCTTCATTGGTTTATCGCATTTGTAGCATATGTAATTATGATTAGTTACGAATCTGTAGCGTCCGCATTTTTCGCATATATAAACTTTAAGCATGAATGGTCAACTCCTGAGATTAATTTGGTAATCGATGTGTCGATGCCCTTAAATCTAGTGTATACATTCATGCTTAATAATTCAATTATAACTCGCCGCAAGTTCCGACAAAAATGATTAAAAATTTGTATTTTATATGATTAATAGTTTGCATTTTATGTGATTAATAGTTTGCATTTTATATGATTAACATTTGTATTTTATCTGTCTGGTACTGCCGCCTCTTCTGGTTTTCTTGTACGTATTACCGGAGAAGTGTTTTCCTTAGCTTTGCCATCAGGCTCAAATGTGGCTGATGGAGAAGGTGAAGGGGATTGTGAAGGTGTAGTAGGAGAAGTGACTGTTACTACACATGTTCCCAATCGTCCATTGGCAATCTGTACATGCACAGATGTCTTGCCGGGAGCAACACCTGTTATAATTCCGGTACTGCTTATGGATACGATTGAAGGATCATCGGAATAAAACAGTGGTTGTTCTGTTGATATACCGGGTTTAATTGTATATTTCAGCTTTACAATATTGTTCTGTGCAAGCCTTACCTTCTTTCTCTTAAATTTAATGCTTACAGCAGGAGGAGAAACTGTTACCTTGCACTTAAGTGTGGTTGTAGTCTGTGTTGTGTTGTTGCATAACACTGCGCTTACAACTGCACTTCCGGAGGTACGGGCCTTCAGCCTGCAGGAAGTATTGTTAGAGGAACGAATGGATACAACATCTGAATTGCTTGATGAAAAGCTTACGGAATAATCTTCAGATATATTGTAAACACGTAATCTGTAGAATGCTTTTTTTGTCATGTAAAGCGATTTTATGTTGAGTCTTGGATCCCTTGAAACTGCCGCCTGGGAAGTGACTGAAAAACATGGAAGTAAAATCATTGCCAACATGAGAAAAAAACATATTGTAAGTTGTCTCATTTTTTTAAATATATACATAATGCCACCTTTACCTGATGATAATACTATCAGAATTAAATTTGAAAATGCAAAAATGTCTGTGCATCCTATATGAGGTATATACAACCTCACACTAACATAAAGGATATATTCTTATTTTGTCATAATCGTGGCATACGCTTACGAAAAAATGACAATTATTTGATACAATTTTTTGTGCATTTGATGTATAATAGGTAAAAATGACAGAGAAATAATCGATAGGAGGCTAATCATGGCACATATATTAATTGCTGATGACAATAAAGATATAACAGACATTTTATCTGCCTATGTTGAAAAAGAGGGTTATGTTCCGGTGGTTGCCGCTGATGGAGCAGAGGCTGTGAATATGTTTAACAAGTACAATCCGGTACTGGTGCTTCTTGATGTTATGATGCCTTATAAGGATGGTTATCAGGTATGTAGAGAGATAAGAGAGAAGTCAGAAGTTCCTATTATTCTTATAACAGCCAGAGGAGAAGATTTTGAGAGAATAATGGGACTTGATATAGGCGCAGATGATTATATAGTTAAACCATTTAGTCCAAGTGAGGTTATGGCAAGAATAAGGGCAATATTAAGAAGGGTCAACAGAGGCAATTCTGATGACAAGAATGTTCTTAATATAAGCACACTGCAGATTAATATTGAAGAGTATAGTCTTTCCATATCAGGAAAGAAGATTCCACTTACTAAGAAGGAGATAGAAACCATGTGGATTCTTGCCGGTAATCCTAATAAGGTATTTACCAGAGACAACCTTCTTGACAGCTTGTGGGGAATAGATTATTACGGCGACAGCAGGACTGTTGATTCACATATTAAAAGACTTCGTGCAAAAATTGATAAGGTAGATCATCCAGAATGGTCTATAAGAACTATATGGGGTCTGGGTTATAAGTTTGAATTAGAAGGGCAGGATTAGTGTGCAGAAGAAGATACGATTTTATAACAAGTTGTATTTCAGATTTTTCTGTATATTCGGAATAACATCATCCGTACTGGTATTACTGGTAGGGGTGGTGTTTTTTCGTCTTTACAGCAGGAATACAATACATGAGTTCAGGGAACAGTTAGAAATAGATGCAGGAGAGATTGCAGATAAGGTTGAAGAATATTCAGAAAGCGGTGAAGAAAATGGTTATTCAGATTATATGGATGCTACTCAGGCACTGCTTGAAAGTCAGAATGTAGATGTATGGATTATGCCATATTATAAGTCAATAAATCATTTGAGAAGTGCCTATACTAATTCTAATCTGAAATATAAAGAGCTTTCAAAGGGAATGTCCCGTGTTATGAAGAGGGTGTATACCAAGGACGGAGTATACAGCAACTATGGCTATGACGATATGTATGATGAAGAGCTCATAAGGGCCGGGGCACCAGTACATGACTCTGGTGGTAATGTAATTGGAGGAGTTCTTCTTAATGCCAATTATGCTAAAAGAGTTGAAACTGTTGATAATGTAGAAAAAACAGTTTTTATTGCACTTTTAAGTGCATGGTTTGTATCCATGTGTATATCATTTTTACTGTCAAAGCAGTTATCCGGACCTATTAGTAAAATTGGACGTACAGCAAGAATCCTGGCAGAGGGTGCCTATGAAACCAAAACAGGAGTCAGTGTCAGCGGAGAGATAGGTGAGCTAGCTGAAACAGTGGATGTTTTGTCTGACAGACTTGCTGAGAATGAAAAGATAAGAAAGGAAATCGACAGGAGCAGAATGGATTTCTTTGCCAATGTTTCCCATGAACTCAGAACTCCTATTACGGTTATGAGAGGCTATACAGAGACTCTTAATGATGGTATAATTACAGATAATGACAAGATTAAGAATATGTACGAACGTATGTTAAATGAGTGCAAGGGAATGGAACGTCTTGTGGGAGATCTTCTTACTCTTTCAAAGATGCAGAATCCTGATTTTATGCTTAATCTTGAACCGGTAAGCCTGGTGCAGATATTTGAGAATGCTGTAAAAAGCGCAAGGGTTTTAAGTGAGAAAAAGAATATTACTATACGAATGGAATACAATGATGAATATTGTTTTATGTCAGGAGATTATGACAGATTAAGGCAGATGTTCCTCATTATACTTGACAATGCCATTAAGTTTTCGCATGAGAATTCATATATTGATATTAAACTTGAAAAAGGTGAAAAGCTTAAGGCAAGTATAAAGGACTATGGAATCGGAATTGATGAGGATATGCTTCCGTATATTTTTGAAAAGTTCTACAAATCCAAGCTTCAGATGAATGAAAAGGGATCGGGACTGGGACTTGTTATTGCAAAGGCAATTGCAGCCAGACATAATGGTAAGGTAGAGGTTTACAGTAAGCCGGGAGAAGGTACAAGGTTTACATTTACATTTGACAGTATTGAACCACCCATGTAGTGGTAAAGAATCTTTTTCAGGATGAATTACTTAAGTTGTTGTGGACTATCACGTAGTGATTAGATGCCGTATGAGATAAGTGGGGCCTGATATTATGAATGATACTGAAAGATTAAAAGAAGCACTTGATTATGCAACCAGAAAACATGAAGGCCAGTGTCGTATTGGAGGAGAACCATATATTACCCATCCGGTGGCAGTTGAAAAAATTGTGAAGGAGTGGGGCGGAGATACGGATGCACGTATAACTGCTTTATTTCATGACCTTTTAGAGGATACGGATGCAAAGGAAGAAGAGATTGAGACTATTGGCGGACCAGAGGTTTTACAGGCTGTCAGGCTTCTTACCAAGAAAAAGGGATATGACATGGCAGAATATATGTCAGGAATTGAAGGCAATGCCATGGCAAAGCTCGTAAAGGGTGCAGACAGACTTCATAATCTGCAAACAGCCTTTTGTACAGATGAGAAATTTAAGAGAAAATATATTGATGAGACCAAAAAGTGGTATATGGATCTGGCACCGGGAATTGCTGATTTGGTTAAAAGGCTGGAAGATAGTTGTAAGCAAAGCTGACACTGATAAGAATCACGCACAAGGTCTCACGTGCGTTTGAACTGAATGACCCGGCAAAAAGGGAATATTGATATGGTAAGGAAATAGGAATAGTCAGCCATATGTGTTTGCAATAAAACATTTACTATGATATTATTAAGTGTAATGTGTTAATAGGAAAGGGGAACTAACATGAAAGTTTTAACAGTGGCAATTCCTTGTTATAATTCGCAGGAATATATGAAAAAGGCAATAGAGTCTGTTCTTCCTGGAGGAGACGATGTTGAGATAATTGTTGTAGATGACGGTTCTAAGGACAATACTAAGGAAATTGGTGCTCAGTATGAGAAGCAGTATCCTGGAATTGTCAAGCTTATTTCCAAAGAGAATGGTGGACATGGAAGTGCAGTGAATGCAGGCCTGGCTAACGCATCAGGTGTATATTATAAGGTTCTTGACAGTGATGACTGGTTTGACAAAAAGTCTCTTTTAGAAGTGCTTAAGCTTCTTAAAAGAATGATACATGAAGAGATTAAGCTTGATATGCTGATTGCTAATTATGTTTATGAAAAACCAAGTGCAGGCAAGAGAAGAATAATCAATTACAGATCTGCAATGCCTGTAGATGAATTATTTACCTGGTCAGAGCTCAAGCATTTCAGAATCAGTCAGAATATTCTTATGCATTCGGTTATATACAGAACACAGATGCTTAAAGACTGTGGACTTAAGCTTCCGGAGCATACATTCTATGTTGATAATATATTTGTATATCAGCCACTTCCATATGTTAAGCTTATGTATTATATGGATGTTAATCTCTACAGATATTTTATTGGAAGGGAAGATCAGTCGGTAAATGAGGAGATAATGATAAGGAGAATTGACCAGCAGCTCCGTGTGAACCGTATTATGATTGATTCATGTGATGTTACAAAAATTGAAGATGTCAAATTGAGAAATTATATGGTTAAGTATCTTTCCATGATATGTACCGTAAGTTCAGCACTTTTAGTTAAGGAAGGCTCTGAAGAAAGTCTGAAAAAGCGTAAGCATCTTTGGGAGTACCTTAAGGCATCAAATCCGGGAATGTATAAGCTTGTGAACAGAACTATGCTTGGAAGACCTATGCAGATGAAAAGCTCAGCCGGTCGAAGAATTATCGTTGCCGGCTATAAGCTTTCACAGAGAATATTTGGATTTTCATGATCCGTTACTGATTTTTACCACCGTTTGTGATGGGTTATAATCTTTAGTTTCAAACAGATATTCATGTAACTTTTTTACATTAGAAGGCAGTGTGTTGCAGACTACAACCGCTGCCTTATTTATTGTCTTATTTGTTTTGTCAAATGGGAAACCATCCTGGCTTTCTATATTATACAATGGAAAAAATGATACAAGTCGTGCAAATTCGGTGCCGCTAAGACTTGTAGCGATCTGTGGTAAAAAACAGTCGGCTGCATTATAAAGCTTTTTTGGGCCAGAGTGTCTGGCCTTTTTTATAATGGCATCTATAACAGTTCGCTGGCGGCCGGCTCTTGCATAATCTCCACCCTTTAAATATCTTACGCGGGAATAACCTGTAGCCTGAACACCGGTGAGAGTCTGCTCCCCTGCCTTTTCAATTTTAGTCCATTCTCTGCCATTGATTCTGGCAACATCCTTTGCATATCTGTTAACTTCATTCAATTCTTCTGAAGTTACATTAATTGTAACGCCACCCAAAGCATCAATAACATCTGTAAGTGCGCTGAAATTAACTGTAATATAATCTGTAATATTCATATCAAAGTTGCGGTTGATGGTTTCTATTGCAAGCTTTGGACCACCATATGCATAAGCGTGGTTAAGCTTTGTATAACCGTGTTCCGGGATAAAAACGTATGTGTCACGGTAAAGTGAAAGAAGCTTTATTTTGTTGGTGTATTTATTTATACTTGCAATTATTATTGAATCACTTCGGGTGTTTTTGGTAAGATCATTTGCCCGGGAATCCACTCCAAAAAGAGCGATATTAATGTACCTTGACATATTGTCATCATTTAACTCATTGGTGTAGACCTTTCCATCATCCCAGTCAGGTTTATTTATTTTTGAGTAGAGTAAAACAATTATACCCACTGCAATTGCAATTAAAATGAGCACAAGCTCTATCAGAAGAATAAGTTTTGTGTGTTTTTTTCTTTTACGCTTATTTGCCATAGTGTAACCACCTTTTATTAATCCTGATCTAATACAATTACCACTTCTGTAAGTGGTGAGTTTAAGGAAATATTAATCAAAGCGTCCAGTGCCATATGACCCTGGACGCTTAATATTTTCAGGTGCCCAAAGGCGTGCCTGAAATTAGTATGCATTTTTATTAACGAAGCCCTTGAAGAGGGTTAAAAACAGTATTTTGAAATCAAGACCAAGTGTCCAGTTTTCAATATAATATATATCACAGTCAATTCTAAGCTTAATGGAGGTGTCACCACGATACCCATTAACCTGGGCCCATCCGGTGATGCCTGGTCTTACCTGATGCTTAACCATATAACGAGGAATCTCTTCCTTAAATTTGTTAACATAGTATGGTCTTTCGGGACGTGGACCTACAAGACTCATGTCACCCTTAAGAACATTGAAAAACTGAGGAAGCTCATCAAGACTTGTGCTTCGTATGAACTTGCCCACCGGTGTGACACGGGGATCGTTCATGATTGTCCAGGCCTTCTTTTCTTCGGCAGCAGTCTGAACTCTCATTGAGCGGAACTTGTACATATTAAATTCCCTGTTATGAAGACCAATTCTTTTCTGCTTGAAAATGAGTGGTCCAGGCGAGGTGAATTTGACAAGGGCGGCTACAACAAGCATTGGAATTGCAAATATTATGATACAGAATATTGAACCAAATATATCTACAAGACGCTTTAATGCCCTGTTGATTGGACTGCTCAAAGGAACATTACGTACGTGGATAACAGGAAGTCCGTCAAGATCCTCTGTATAAGGTTTTGTTGGGATTATATTATTGTAATCCGGTACAAACTTGGTGTGAACACCGTATTTTTCAGTTGTAACAACAATATTCTCGAGCTTTGAATACTCTTCTATATTAAGGGTAATAACAATTTCGTCGTATTCGTTGGTGGCAAGAAGCTCTGGAAGACTGTCAATTGTTCCAATAACTTCAACACCACGATACTTGGTTCCAATAGCTCTGTTATCGTCAAGTACACCGTGAATATAATAACCCCAGTCATTGTGGGTAAGCATTCTGTCAATATAAGCATCCGCTGCTCGTCCATATCCTACAAGAAGAACGTGCTTAAGATTCTTGCCACGACGGCGCATTTTCTTCAAAATCTTAGTGACGATATATCTGAACCAGAAATCGCATATAGTATTAAGAAAGAAAAATATACCCAGGAAAAGTCTTGCATAATATGTTGCGTTCATAAAATAAAGAACCGTTGTACAATATACAATTCCCACAGCGTTAGCCTTAATAAGGGCCCACAATGTTGTAACTCGTCTTGAAGTACGTTTTGGGTCATACAAATGAAAGAAAAAGTATGCAATTATATAAAACGGTATTAAAAAGAGCAGCATCTCCATATATTTAGCCATAGGAAAATAATATCCAAATGGCTCCTTTATAATATGAAGTTTTATTAATGGGCTGTATTTAACATTAAATCTGAGATAATATGCCATAATAAATGAAGCTACTATAATAAGAGCATCTATTATCAGGTGTATCAGATTAAGAAGCTTCTGGTTTTCTTTAATCAAGTCATTTCATCCTTTCACTTACAAATCCTTGCTTTACATAATAACCGAAAAATCAAAAATTCACAATATAAACTTTATTACTTCACAAACTATACACAAATTATACCTATAATGTGTCACAAGATAAAGGAAATGAATTGAAATAATTATAGGAGATGATTTATATGGAAGAGGAAAGAAAGAATGATAATCAGTACATCGATATACCGGATGCCAATGTGACAGACCCGGATGTAGAGAAGGATAACAGCAGTAATAGTTATAACACCACTAACAGTACTGACAGTAACAGCAATGTTAGTAGCAACAATACTAACAGTACTAATAACAGTAATACAGGTAATGATGGTCAGAATGGTTATTATAATAACCAGTATAATAACCAGAATCCATATAACCAGAACCCATACAATAACGGCAATGGTTATACAGGACCTAACGGGTATGGCAATTATGGTGCCGGTCCTTCAGGCAATAACGGAAGAAAGCCTAAGAAAAATAATGCGGCAAAGTGGATTGCAATTGCAGCCTGCGTTATAGCAGGTGTAGGACTTATTGGAATGGGTTCAGCATTTGTAACTGGTATTATGAATTATAAGGCTGTATCAGGTGATGATCAGCTTGCAATGGACAATGATTCCAATAAGGACAGTGCATCTGGTAAGGAAGATGCATCAAAGAAGGATGATGATGCAGTTGCAACAACAAAGCCTGTAACAGTTACAGAGTCAAAGGGAGGCACATCAGGAGCTACTGATGTATCAGATATTGTTGAAGCTTCAATGCCATCAGTAGCATCTATTACGAGTACATCATCACAGAAGGGATACTCGATATTTGGACAGCAGTACGAGCAGGAAGTTAAGTCAGCAGGAACAGGCTTTATCGTTGGACAGAATGAAACAGAGCTTTTACTTGCAACTAACAATCACGTAGTTGAAGATGCTACAGGAATTCAGGTAACATTTGCGGATGATTCCACAGCTCAGGCGGTTGTTAAGGGTACTGATTCAACTGCAGACCTTGCCGTTGTTGCGGTTAAGCTTTCAGATATTAAGGATGACACAATGAAGTCAATTAAGGTTGCAGTTCTTGGCAATTCAGATGATGTTAAGGTTGGACAGATAGCAATAGCTATTGGTAATGCACAGGGCATGGGCCAGTCAGTTACAGTTGGCTATATAAGTGCCAAGAACAGGGAACTTGATATGGGCAATCAGGTAACAGGATCTAAGAAAATGACATTTATCCAGACAGATGCTGCCATCAACGGAGGTAACAGTGGCGGACCACTTCTTGACATCAATGGTAATGTTGTAGGTATTAACAGTGCAAAGATCAGTGATACACAGGTTGAGGGAATGTGCTATGCAATTCCAATTTCATCAGCAATTCCTATTATAAATGATCTTATGAACAGAGAAACACTTACTGAGGATGAAAAGGGTTATATGGGAGTTGCTGTTCAGGATATTTCAAGCGAAGCAAAAGAGATGTACAATGTTCCTGATGGAGTATATGTATCCAGTGTAAGCCCTAATGGACCAGCGGATAAAGCAGGTATTGTTGAAGGTGATATTATTACAGAGATTGACGGACTTTCAGTTTCATCAAAGTCTGCAGCAGTAGATAAAATTACAAGTAACCGTGCAGGTACTGAAATCACAGTAAGTTTATACAGAAAGAATGATGCAAGCAAGGGTTATGATAAGTTAGACCTTAAGGTTACACTTGCAAATGCTAAGGATGCCGGAGTGAATAATAACAAGGGCTCAGATAACAGCAGTCAGGGGAATGATTCTGATGGAAATGATGGTAATGGCTCTAATGACAATGGTTCTAATGGCAATGGCTCTAATGGTAATGGATCTGACGGTTACAACGGCGATGCTTACAGTGATGACGAATATAACAATGGAATGAATGACTGGTTTAACAATATGTTCCCATGGTAGGAATATGAATACGCCAAGGGCGTACTTATAATAAGTCCCCTCTTTCATTAATATATATCTTGAAGGTGCTCCCATATAGTTTTATATGGGGGCATTTTCTTATTATAATTTTGATTGTAATAATTAAAATAATTGTGTATAATGTGCTTTAAAACAGCAGGAGGTAGAATTTAATGGCAGATAGAGATGATGAGATAATCGAAGAGACAACAGACGTGAATGCTGTGGATGTTGATGATAAAGAGAATGATAATGACAAGGCTGCTGATGTTATTGTAGATGATATGGATACATCGTCTGAGGGCAGCAATACAAAATCTGACAATAGAGAAAAAAAGTATGAAGACGTATGCTATATATGTCACAGGACTGAAAGTAAGGCAGGTCCCATGGTAAAGCTTCCTAATAACATATGTGTTTGTACGGACTGTATGCAGAAAACATTTAATAAGTTAAATGATGGCAGTATAAGCTTTATGATGGATATGTCCAGCTTTGACAATATTAAAAATATGTATATGAACAAGCAGAGTGTTAAAAAGAGAGAAAAGCCTGATAAAAACAGTAAAAAGGATAAGGAAGAGGACAAGGAAGAAGAAAAGCTTACACTTAAGACACTTCCTGCACCTCATTTGATAAAGGCTGCTCTTGATGAACATGTTGTAGGACAGGATAAGGCGAAAAAGGTTTTATCAGTTGCAGTATACAATCATTATAAGAGAGTTTTATCAAGTGAAACAGATGATGACGGAGTTATGATCGAGAAGTCTAACATTCTTATGCTTGGACCAACAGGCTGTGGTAAGACTTATATGGTTAAAACACTTGCCAATATGCTTAAGGTTCCACTTGCAATAACAGATGCTACTGCCCTTACAGAGGCAGGTTATATTGGTGATGACGTTGAGAGTGTTCTTTCAAAGCTTCTTGCGGCAGCAGATAATGATGTGGAGAAGGCGGAGCATGGTATTGTATTCATTGATGAGATAGATAAAATTGCAAAGAAGAAGAATACTAACTCAAGAGACGTAAGTGGAGAATCAGTACAGCAGGGTCTTCTTAAGCTTATTGAAGGTGGAGATGTGGAAGTACCTGTTGGTGCCTCAAGTAAGAATGCAATGGTGCCACTTTGCACAGTCAATACTTCAAATATATTATTTATATGTGGCGGTGCATTTCCGGGTCTTGATAAGGTTATTGCTGACAGAGTTAACCTTAAGAGTTCAATGGGATTTGGAGCATCTCTTAATATGAAGGCAGAAGATGACGATGACATTCTTTCAAAGGTTACAACACAGGATCTCAGGGAATTTGGAATGATTCCTGAATTCCTTGGAAGACTTCCGGTTACATGTACACTTAGTCCACTTGATGAGGACATGCTTGTCAGAGTTCTTACAGAGCCAAAGAGTGCAATTGTATCACAGTATAAGAAGCTTTTAAGACTTGATGAGGTTGATCTTCGCTTTGATGATGATGCACTTCATTTGATTGCAAAGAAGGCCCTTGAGAAGAAAATGGGAGCCAGAGCCTTAAGAGCAGTACTTGAGGAGTACATGCTTGATATTATGTATGAAATCCCTAAGGATGATATGATCGGAAGAGTAACTATTACAAAGGATTATATTGAGGGAAAGGGTGGTCCTCATATTGAAATGAGAGGTAACCTTTTAGAGGATAATAGCATACAATAATAAAAATGTATGTGGAAACAGATATATGGCAGATGAATTAAACTGTGACGATATAATATATTCAGAGGACTATCTTGAATTCATCCTTGACTACAGGGAGAATTCGGCAACAGTACTTCCAGCATATTATTCAGAGTGTATACAGCGTATCAACGAGAATTACGTTGTTGCATATGCCAGAAAAGAAATGTTTGATACCATAATAAAGAACATAGGCTACCGTACGGTTCCTTCATGCTACGGAATTCTTGACACGCAGGTGCTTGAGACAACCGGAGTATTAAGGCTGAGACGGCAGCCTTTTTTAAATCTGTATGGACAGGGTGTTATTCTTGGAATTATTGACTGTGGCATTGATTATAAAAATGAAGCCTTTGTCTGGGAGAATAATACAAGCAAAATTACATCTGTGTGGGTCCAGAGTGATACCACCGGTGCTCCTCCGCCTGAATTTGGCTATGGCAGAGAATATTCCAATACTGATATAAACACTGCACTGAAAAACCAGGGCAGAAATGGTCTGCCAGATGAGATAGGACCCAATGTAAGAGATATACTTGATAATATAGATAAAATGATTGATGACAATGGCCATGGAACAGCTATGGCACAGATTGCAGCAGGAAGAGAGATTCCTGAAAGGGAGTTTTCAGGTGTGGCACCTAGTGCAGATATAGCTGTTGTAAAATTAAGACAGGCGAAGGAATTTTACAGGGATTATTATAAGATAAATGAATCAGCAGATGCATTTCTTGAAAGTGACATTATGCTTGGAATAAGATATCTGTTGAATGTTTCCATACGTGAAAGAAAGCCAATGGTAATATGTCTTGGTATTGGCACCAACCAGGGTGACCATAATGGCAGAGGACCCCTTGCTGAATATCTTAACTCCTTAAGTGGACTTTATGGATTATATATTTGTACAGCAGCAGGAAATGAAACAGGCAGAAAGCATCATTTTAGAAGCGGGGTTCTTACAAAAAATGATTATATGGACGTCCAGATATATGTAAGTGATACAGTGTCCGGACAGGGTGGCTTTACAACGGAACTCTGGGCATCATCAGCTTCCTACTACTCTGTTCAGATAAAGCCGCCGGCAGGTGATTTTTCGGGGATCGTTAATTCAAAGAGCAGTAGCAGAAGAGATTTTAATTTCCAGCTTGTGGGCAGCGGAGTAGAGGTATTTTCTGAAATTGTGGAGAGAAGTTCAGGAGACCAGCTGGTTCATTTCAGGTTTATTACTCCGGCTCAGGGCATATGGACAATTCGTGTTATTCAGGATGGAAATGTTCCGGGGACATTTGATATGTGGCTGCCGGTAGAGGGTTTTTCTGCTTCAGCGGTTAATTTTCAGAGTGCCGACCCGGATATTACAATATGTGAGCCGGGCAATGCCTATGGACCTATAACTATAGGGGCAAGTACAATAGAGGGAATTAGAATATACGTTAATTCCAGCAGAGGCTATACAAGAAATGGAATTATAAAGCCCGAGCTTGTGGCACCGGGAGAGGGAATATATATTATTACTGACAGGGGAAATGATTATGTTACAGGAACAAGCTATGCATCTGCAGTTACAGGAGGAATACTTGCCTTATTTGCTGAATGGAGCATTCCTTTAAGACCTGCTGGAACTATTGGAGCAAAACAGTATCTTATCAGGGGTGCAGATACAACTAATCTTACGGTGCCAGATAGAAGTTTTGGATATGGAAGAATTAACATATATAGTACATTTGTGGCAATAAGTGAGTGATACGAAATATTACTTGACATATTTTGGGGCAGTTTTGATGTTTTCTGATAGAGCAATCATTAGATATGTTAGCCCCATTGTAAAATATGTTATTGTAGGATTGTTTGTGTTAGAATATTATATATGCATACGATATAAGTGTGAGTATCGTATAGAAAGATGATTCGACACGCTTAAGAATTATTTTTCTTTGCATTTCTTTTCTTTTTATGTGTCCTGTCTGGAATTAGGTGATCCAGACAGGTTTTTTTATCTCAGTCGAGAAGACTCCCGCTTCTGCAGATGGTGAGTAATAAAAATCTTTTTTGACCTGAATTGCGTTTTTTCTTACGTTTAATCCTATGTTTGGTCTTATGTTTAAGCTATCTATGTTTAGTCTTATGTTCACTCTTATGCTTAAGTTATTTTTCTTCTGTATCATTACTGGAATTATTGCCTGAAGGACGCAGAGATTTCCTGTATGAATTAGGTGAACATCCTACAACCCGGTTAAACTGCCTGAAAAAGTGCTGGGTACTGTTGTAGCCGCAGCTTGTGGCAATGTAGGTTATGGTATATTCAGTGTATAAAAGCAGTGATTTGGCAAGCTGTATTCGTGCGCTTATCACATCATTTATACAGGAGATTCCAAATGTTTTTTTGTAGAGGGCCTGAAGATGGCTTTCAGACATGAAAACCTTTGCTGCCATGCTTGAAAGAGTCCATGCTTCACCAGGATATTTGTATATTTCTTTACGAAGTTCAACCAGATCAGAATGCTTCTTTGAAAAATCGTTAATATGTGATGATTCGGAAAGCTTACATATGAGCAGATTAATAAGAGAGTTTATTGACTGGTTTTTGTATTCATTGTCAAGATAATTTTCCACACAAAGAAGCTGGAAAAGACTGTTACACTGCGCTGCAAGGGGAGTGTGAACAGGCTGCCCAAGGGGAATGAGGGAGAGGTTTATATCAGTGTCAGAACAATTAAAATGCATCCAGTCATCACTGTAGAAGTCTCCGGCTGCCCTGTAATATATTGGCATATGTGGTTTGTACAGTACCAGACAGTCAGGTGGAAATTCCTTGTATTCACCATTAATCTTAAATATGCTCTTTGTATGAACCAGAAGTAAAAGCCAGGAGTCAAATCCGCCTGGAAAGTCATATATGAAATCGCCATCATGCTGGCTTTTGGTATCCACACTAATTATCTCAAACATCTTTTTACCTCGTATGATTATCATATTTAGCCTTGTTGAATCTTCGAATTGAATATAAGTATGTTACTATTGTAACATAAAAAAAATAAGATTTAATATTTTTGCAATAAAAAAACACTTAAATTGAAAAGAAACAAGGGTATAGTTCGTAAGGTAGACTGGAAAGCGGGACAAATTCTGCGTAAACCAGTGAATGAAAGGATGGGAAGTAATATGAGGAAAAAAGCGATTGTAGCCGTGGTGCTTGCGGCGGTTATGTTAGGTACAACGGCCTGCGGTGGCAGTGGCAAGGGTGTGAATAAGAATCCTGCAACAGCAGATGTGTCAGGAGAAGTACATTATGTTCTTGATGAGAATAAACTTGATATTCCAGAGGGGTCATATCCCAGAGATATTATGGTAAGGGACGGCAGTGTATATTTCACGGCATCAGAATATCCGGAGTATCCTGATGAATATAATGAAAAATTAGATGAACTGCAGAAGAAATATTTTGGAGAAGAAGCTTCCGGTAATATAGAAGAAGCAGATAGGGATGATTATACAGTAATTGCAGGTTCTAAGTCAGATACAGATGATGATCTGCTTGGAGATATTGATGATATTTTCGATGACAAAAAAGATGATGCAAAGGATGATAAGGATGATGCATCAGACGACAAAAAAGATGATGCAAAGGACGATAAGGATGATGCATCAGACGACAAAAAAGATGATGTAAAGGACGATAAGGATGATGCATCAGATGA
>DEDL01000008.1:155511-169592 GCA_002349525.1 Lachnoclostridium sp. UBA2905 | reverse complement strand
CAGATGATGATTCAGCATCTGATTCTGATGATGAAGAGGCAAGTAAAAAGTTTGAGGCAGAAGTTGAAGAGCTTAATAAACAGTATCAGCAATATCAGACAGTGGTTCATGTATACAAGTATTCAGTTGATAAAGGGAATACTGAAGAGATTACATCTATTACAGGTGATTATGTGAATTACTATGCCTGTACTGTGGATAATGCCGGAGAGTTTAAAGGCCTTTATACAGATTACAGTGACGGAGAAATGTCGGAGGAAGCAGAGGATGAAGGTGTTAAGGCATCAATTATGACATTTAACATGGATGGAACTGTAAAGGATACAAAGAATGTGGATTTTGGCGGTGACAAATTAAGTGATGAAGCAAGTATAGCTTCAGCCCAATTTGATTTTAATGGTAATTATTATATAAGCACATCAACAGATGATGGAAAATCAGTAATATACAAATACAATAGTGATGGTAAATTTGTTAACAAGATTAACAATGATTCATATGTGGACTCATTTATATTTGACAATGAAGGTAATGCCATTGCAGGCATTTATAAGGAGGATGGACTTAAGTATTATTATCTGGATTTTGAAAAAGGTGATATGGGAAGCGAGTTAGAGGGAGTATGTGACAAAGGCCAGTATCTTACAGCCTATAGTGGATATGGTTCCTACAGTTTCCTTGTTGCAGATAGTACATGCCTTTATAGCTATGATGAGAAAGCAAAGACCAAGAATGTCGTTCTTAAATGGATTGACAGTGGAATTGTAAGCAATAATATTGATTCAATTGCACCAATAGATGACAAGAGTTTTGTATGTATATACAACGAGGGCGAGGACAGTAATTCAGTAGGAATTCTTAAGCAGTCAACTGGGGAACAACAGGAGAAAAAGGTTATTAAGGTTGCGTCTGTTTATGCTGACAGTGATCTTCAGAAAATAATTGTGGATTATAACAAGCAGAGTGATAAATATAAGATTGAGTTTACCAATTATGGGGATGCAGACAATCCATCCACGGCAATGATGAATGATATAATCGCAGGTAATATTGCAGATGTTATTAATCTTTCCAATATTGATATAGCAAATCTTGTGGCAAAGGGCATTTTAGATGACCTTACACCTTATTATGAAAAGGATGATACGGTTAATAAGGACTATTTTGTAGATGGTGTTCTTAATGCAGTAAATTTTGATGGAAAACAGTATGTAGCCGTTAAGAGTTTCAGCATAGATTCTGTGGCAGGCAAAAAATCAGAGCTCGCTTCATTTGAAAATGGCTGGACCCTGAATGATCTTATGACATATTACAATTCAAAGAAAAAGGGAACAAAGCTCTTTGAATATGATTCACAGACATCTGCATTATATAATCTTATTATGTACAATATTGATGATTATATTGACTGGAATACAGGAAAATGTTCATTTGATTCAGAGGAATTCAAGAAGGCTGTAGAGTTCTGCAAGACCTTCCCTTCTGATGATGATCTGGAAACACCATCAGATGAATCCTTTAATCCTATCAAGGATATTAAAAATGGTAAGCAGCTTTTAAGCCTTATCAATGCCAGCTGTATGTCTGATTTTCAGATGGCTCTTAAACTCTTCAATGATGATTACATGGAGGTTGGTTATCCTTCATCATCTGGAAAGGGAACATATTTCAATATACAGAACGGCTATGGTATTTCAAGTACATCAGACAATAAGGATGAAGCATGGAACTTCATTAAAGAGGTTCTTAAAGCAAAGGATGCTAATAATTTTGCCTTCCCTGCATCTAAGGAAGCATTTGAAAAGCAGATGAAGAAAGAGACAACCACAACTGAATATACAGATGAGGATGGCAATAAGGTTGAGCCTAAGGATGAGACAAATGGATATGAGGAAATTGAGGTTAAGATTGGACCGGCAACAGAAGAAGAAGTAGCACTCTTTTGTGATATGGTTACACATTCAAGACTTGAAAACACCAACTCAGATATGATTGAGATGCTCGTTGAGGACATTTCATCATATTTCAAGGGCGATGAAAAGGATATTAATAATGTTGTTAAAGTATTACAGGATAAAATGACCAAATATGTGAATGAGAATAAGTAGTGAATGGTTGTGAGAATTATGAATGTTGAGAAAAAGAAAAAACTACTTAAAATAACAAAATCAATTTCATTTCTGGCCCCAAGCGGGCTGGGAGTGCTTGCATTTTTCATAATTCCCTTTTTAGTAATCGTATATTACAGTATTATTGATAATCCGATTCAGACTAATTTTGTGGGAGTTAAAAATTATGTGCAGCTTGCACATAACCAGGCTTTTTTGCAGGCACTTGGAAATACCTTCAGATTTTCAGTTATTGCAGTGCCTTTGGCAGTGATCCTGCCCCTCCTTCTGGCAATGCTTCTTGATTGCAGGATACCGGGAAAAAGTATTTTCAGGACAATTTATATAAGTCCCCTTGTTGTTCCGGTGGCATCAGTAGTATTGGTATGGCAGGTTATGTTTGATAAAAATGGTGCACTGAACAGTATTATAAAGGGAATGGGAGCCGATCCGGTAAACTGGATGGATTCAGTATATAACCAGTTTATTGTGCTCAGTCTTTTCCTTTGGAAGAATCTTGGCTATAACATGATTCTTTTTATGGCGGGATTAGGTGACATTCCTATGGAATTAATCGAGGTTGCAAAGCTTGAAAATGCAAGCTCATGGCAGATATTCTGGAAGATAAAGATTCGTTATCTTTCATCCACTGTTTTTTTTGTAATGATTATTTCACTTATAAATTCATTTAAAATATTCCGTGAGGTATACCTTCTTACAGGTGGATATCCATACGGCAATATATATTATCTGCAGCATTTTATGAATAACCAGTTCGAAAAGCTTGACTATTCCAAGATATCAACGGCGGCAGTTATTATGAGTATTTTTATGGTAATCATAATTGGTCTCTTGTTTATTGTTGAGGATAAGTTTGGAAAGGAAGTGGAAGAATAGATGCGTAAGAAAAAAACTGCCGGTAGAATTATCGGTACAATGATTTGTATAGCCTTTGCACTTATTTTTCTCTATCCTACAATTGTGACATTGGCGGATTCATTTATGTCACAGACCGAGATTATGGCACATTACGGAAATGTCTTTAAGGATGACAATAATTCGGAATGGTGGAATTATTCATCGGATAAAAAGGACACGACTTATAAAAATGATAAGGTGCAGATTATACTTCGCCCGGCAAGGGTAACATTTTCGCAGTATTTTACTGTGCTGTTTAAAAGTCCGGAGTATCTCTTTAAGTTCTGGAATTCAGTAAAGCTTGTTGTTCCTATTCTTGTATTTCAGATTCTTGTAGCCCTCGGGGCGTCATACAGCTTTGCAAGATTCAGGGGGCGTGTTAAGGAGCTGGCCTTTTTCCTGTATATTATCCTTATGCTTATGCCGTATCAGGTGACACTGGTTCCAAACTTTATGGTGGCGAAGTGGATGGGAACTCTTAATACCTACTGGTCAATAATTCTGCCAGGCGTTTTTTCGCCCTTTAGTGTATTTATACTGACCAAGTTTATGAGAAGAATTCCCAGGGCATATGTTGAAGCGGCCGAGATGGATGGGGCCAGTGAATGGAATATTTTTTCAAAAATATATGTGCCCTTATGTAAGGGAACGATTGTATCAGTGGCAATTTTAGTGTTTATAGATTACTGGAACATGGTCGAACAGCCACTTATAATGTTGTCAGATACGGATAAATATCCATTGAGTGTATTTTTAAATCAGATAAATAAGGGTGAAGTAGGACTTGCATTTGCAGTGGCGTCTATATATATGATCCCCTGCATACTCATTTTCCTCTATTGTGAAGAATATCTTGTTGAGGGAATTACATATTCAGGCGGATTGAAAGGATAAGGGTGGTACCATAATGGAAAAGAAGAACAAAAAAGAGTGGATTAAGAATGCGATAATCGTATTTCTTGTAATAATGCTTATATTTACTTTCTGCTCTGACTCAATTATGAATATGTATCTGCCGGAGGTCTCCACAGAGGCTGTAGCGTCAGGTAAGCTTCAGGAGTGCGTCAGGGGAAGTGGAAATGCGGAGCTTGGAAGTGGTTATCTGGTTAAGATTAAGGAAAGCCGAACCATTAAGTCAGTTAATGTAAAGACGGGACAAACTGTTAAACCGGGAGATGTCTTATTTACACTGGAGGCCTCTGATGGTACTGAGCTTGATACAGCCAAGTCAACATATCTTGACCTGCAGACAGATTACCAGAAAAAGCTTCTTGGGACAGATCATAATTACGACAAGGACAGTATGGCAATTAAGGCTGCCAAGGCAGAATATGATAAGGCAGTAGATAATTTAAATGGAATTGAAGCAAAGAAAAAATCAATTAAGGCAAAGCAGAAGGCCTTGAAAAGCTGTGAGGGTAAAATTGCAAAATATGAGGAAAAAATCACAGATTATGATACAAAGATAAATGATCTTGCGACTAAGACGGATGCTGCTTCAGCTCAGGCAGACCTTCTTTCAAAGCAGCGCATTCTGGCAGGACTTAATAACGAGCTTTCTGATATCAATGCAGATTTGCAGGCTCTTAAGAATGCCGGTGCAGATGCGGCAGAGATAACTGTAAAGGAGCGCGAAAGACGTGACAAGGCATTAGAAGTAAGCAATGCAAAAAATGATGTTTCCATCGCCGAGAATACGGTAAATGAAATAGCTGCCAACATTACATGCCTTGCAAATTATACTTCAAAGCGTACCACAGCCAATAAAAAGCTTACAACATATAAAAATAATCAGCAGACACTTTCTGGGGAACTTGAGACTCTTAAAACAGGTCTTATGACCAGGGAAGAGGCTGAGGCTGCTGTAACTGAAAAGGAAAATGCATGGAATTCCCTGCTTGCCGACCTTGAAGCAAAGAAGGCTGAAGATTCTCACACTGATGAATCAGATAAGATTGAGCTTAATGCCGCAAGACAGAAGCTTGTTGCACAGAAGAAGCTTGTTGAAGATCTTATGGCTTCATCACAGCAGACAGAGATTAAGGCAGAACAGGAAGGAATTGTATCATCAATTGATATTGCAGCGGGTGATTCAACCCAGCCTGACACACCAATCGCAACTATTGCATCTTCATCAGAGGGTTATACTGTAAAATTCAGTGTTACAAAGGAACAGGCAGTTAAGGTGAAGGCCGGCCAGAAGGCAGAGGTTGAGAATTATTATGGAGACGAATGTAAGGCTGTTTTGTCAAAAATAGAAGCAGACCCTGAAAATCCGGGTTATTCTATTCTTACCTTTTCCGTAAGTGGAAGTGATATTAATACCGGTGATTCTCTTACCATTTCAGTTGGCGGAGAAAGTAAGGCGTATGATGTCATTTGTCCAAAAAGCAGTATATATGAGGATAATAACGGTAAATTTGTTCTTACACTGGAATCGAAAAACACTCCTCTTGGTAACAGATACATTGCTGTCAGACATGAAGTTGATGTTCTTGCAGAAAATGATGCCAAAGCCGCAATATCTTCTGATCTTTACGGTTACGAATATGTTATCGTTACTGCATCAGAAGCCCTTACACCAGGTCAGCAGGTTAAACTTAAGGAAGAGTAAAACCAGAAAGGCAGGAGATTAAACTTGGGGAAGAGTAAAAGCGGAAAGGCAGGAGGTAAAAGTGCGGAATATTATAATTAAATACAGCCGTCTGATAATACTTGCCATCTCCCTGCTGTGTATATTTGCGGGGCTTGGATACAAGGAACATCTTATAAATGATATATCAATGAAACAGCCTGATAAAAGATGGTCATCCAAAGAGCTGAAGGCAGGATATGTGGCAGCTTATTTCTCAGAAAATGACGGCCTGTCAGAAGATGATGTCACTGACTTTAAAGATACATATGATAGTGATCTTAAAAGTGATTCATTTGAAAGCAATGGAAAAAACAGACTTTATGTGGAGGCCTACAGTACTGAGGGAGAGATTGAAGTAACAAAAAAGCTTGGGGGAAAGGCAGTTAAGATGAATGTTACTGCTCTGGGAGGAGATTATTTTATGTTTCACCCAATGCAGCTTTTGTATGGTAACTACATAAGCGGTAATGACCTTATGAAAGACGGAGTAGTGCTTGATGAAAATGCTGCCTGGCATCTTTATGGAAGCTCAGATATAGTTGGAAGATATGTTTACATTAACAATGAAAGTTATTATGTGACCGGCGTGGTGAAAGGACCATCGGGAAGGGCTGCAAGGAAGGCCTATGGTGGGAAGGACCATATATATATGCATTTTTCAAAATTTGCCAAAAGTGGAGCAGGCGGAACTGGTGTATCAGCAGCTAATGCAGGCGGAACTGGTGTAGATGGTGCTAATGAAAACGGTACAAAAATAACCTGTTATGAAGTGCTTTTTCCTGATATGATTAACAACTATGCCTACAATAAGATAAAAAATGCCTTGGGAATATCTTCAGAAAATGGGGACTCTGCCAATGGCTCATCGTCAGATGCCACCGATAGTTTCATTGGAATCTCTGGAAAGTCTTCGGTATATTCATATGGCGGCTCGGACAGAGACCTTGAAATAATAAATATGTCCCGCCGTTTCAAAACAGCATCACTATGGCAGGTTCTTAAAAGCTATGGAAGACGCTCCATGAAAACCACGGGAATAAAATATCCCTACTGGGAAAATGAGTGTAGAATGACAGAGGATTTTGCAAGTCTTACCCTGATCTGGAACGGCTTCTTTGGCATAGTGCTTATACTGACACTTATAGGTCCGGCTGTTAATATAGGCAGGGGAATGAAACATACAACAGGAAGAATTATAAAAAAGATAAAATATAAATTCGCTTTTAAATAAGAAAAAGCCCGGAAGGTATTCTGATAAGAACCCTCTTTACTGGATAAGCAGTAAGGAGGGCTCTTATCAAGGTAAAATACCTTTCGGGTTTCTTTGTCAGGTTCAAGTCGAACGCAGGTGAGTCCTGGTGCGTGATTCTAGCGGAGCATTTATCTCAGTCGGAGATTGTACTCCCACAGAGAAAGATTTGTTATTACCCATCATTTGCAGAAGTGGGAGTCTTATCGACTGAAATAAATTTCTTACCTTTATAGGTGGAATTCTAAATAATTATTTTTCTACCGGGAAATATACACAGTAGTTTTCATAACCAATTCTATTCAAAGGTATAAAATGAATACCTGCAGGCTGGCCTGTAGTCTTAAAATCATTTTTCCAACTGCCCCATTCGCGCTCATTCTCATGAACAAGAATAGATTCAAATGGTTTGCCATGGCTGTAAAGTGTGCGTTCGTCATCACAAAGACCGGCTAAAACCTCTGGACCATACATAAATGCCACCATATTTTCATCATCAGGAAGCCCACAGGCTGTAATGCCCATTTTCATTGTGACGCAGATAACGTCTCCGTTATTGAAGTTTTCGTTAACTGATACAAAAGTTCCGCCTGTAGTCTGGCTTGCAACAAGCTTATTGTTAAGCTCAACAGTTGCAGCTTCAGTAATCCACCATGGAATTCTTACATTAATGTTAAGTGGTACATTGTCAGAATCAGTTTCTACCTGAATGAATACCTGAAGAGTGTCCGGATTATTAGGATACTCAGCAGCTGTACGGTTAACAGTCTGCTTGCCATTACTTGTACTTGAAAGATGGAAGCTGCCTGTAAGTGGATCACGGCGCTGCATGAGTTTAACATTATTTCCATTTACCTTAAATGAGGCGTCTGAGTCAAAATAAAGGTTCACATATATATCATTTTCATCCTGATAGTACATATAGCGGTTAAGGCAGGCATTTGCCTGAACCATGGAGCCGTGACAGCAGAAGAAATCGTTAGTTTTGCTGCCCCAGCCCTTATGAGCACCTGCACGCATTGGAAGGAAATAAGCAATAAGGCCTGAGTCTGGTGAATCAGGTGTATATCCATTTGTGTGCTCCCAGTGCCAGTAGGTCTGTGCAAGAACACCATTATAAAGGTTGCGTTCAATGTAATCAGCATATTTGGCATCCTTTGTCCATCTGAACATATAATCAGCAAGACGCATCATATTATAAACTGTGCAATGCTCCTGGGACTTAAGTCCAAGTCTTCTTGAAAGGGACATTTTAGGGCTCCAGATCTCGCCATTGGTCTGACCACCGGTTGCAAGCATTCCACGTTCTGTAACTGCCTGATTCCAATAAGCAATAACAATATCCTTATATTTTTCATCGCCTGTCACCTCGTAAGCTTCAGCTGCTGCTATAACCTCTGGAATAGTAGTGTTGGCATGCATATTAGTAAGTGGATCCTCGCCATTAAGTAAAGGATTAAAAAGGCGGGCTCTGTAATAGCGTTCCATAAGGGTTTTGTATTTGTCCTTGCCTGTTATGTCATAAAGGAGAACCCAGATTTCAAGCATTCCACCTGTTTCAAAATCAAGGATGTCATCAAACTGTTTTCTGTCAAATTTTGTACTCCAGTCTAAAAACCAGTCGGCAAAATTATCAGCAATTGTAAGGGCCTTTTCGTTGCCGGCATATCTGTACATATCAACAAGTCCCATAAAGGTCTTGTGAATTGTATAATGAGGAGCCCAGATTCCATGACCCTTGGCTATAAAATGCAGGAACTTTTCAGGAATGGAAGCAACCCAGCTTCCACCGTTTGCCTGCTGACATTTTTCAAGACGGTCAATTATAACGTCAGCCTTGGCCTTAAGCTCCATGTCGCCAGTTTCTGCATAATGCATTGCGGCTGCTGAAAGCCAGTGTCCAGGAAAATGACCCCTGAGCTGGCTGGAAGGAGATTCCCAACCGCCGTGTATGCCTGGACGAATGCAGGCATCGTGGGTAATAGCTGCTTCAAGTTCATAATTGTACATAAGGTTGTCGCTTGTAAGCTCCATAAGATATGAACGGTTATCCGCCTCATGTCTTTTAAGAAGTCCGTCATAAAGTGATACATCATCGAATGCCACTTCATGAAGAGAAGTTGAATGTTTCTTCATAATTATAGTTTCCTTTCCATATAAATATTGTTAAGTATAAATATAGTTAAGTGAGACGGGGTGTACCCAGACTCAATGATTAAGCACACGTTTATCAAATGCATTGCGGTATTCACTTGGTGACATACCGGTCTTTTCTTTATATAGCTTCATAAAATTATGATTGTCGGAATAGCCCAGAATATAGGCAATTTCCGTTATTGAAATATTTGTATCGGTAAGCAGCCTGTTAGCTTCTTCAATCTTTCTTGAAATGATGTACTGCTTAAGAGTCTCGCCGGTAATATTTTTGAACATATGTGTAAGATATTTGTCGTTATAGCCAAATTTGCCGGCAATATTCATAACAGACAGATTAGTATGAATATTGTGATTGACATAGTCCTTAATATCACTAATAAGCTGTTTCCCCGTTCTTTTGGTGGTCTCAGGGGCATCCTTTTCATTTATGTCGTCATATAATCTGCACATTATAGCAGTAGTCATATAGCTGAGTGTGCGCCAGGGTGCCTTCTCCCTTGCAAGGTCCTGCAGCTGCTTCATCAAAATGATGAGCTTGTCGGGATAACGCAAAAATGAAAATGATGGAATCTTTATCATGTCAGGAGTATAGCTTTTATTGTCATTTAATATAGAAGAATAATATTCGTGGTTTTCAAGGCCAAAATGAAGCCAGTAAAAGGTACAGGAGGAACTCTGATAACCTTTTCTTACGTTGTCTGGAGCAGCAACTGGTGGAAGTAAAAGCATCTCCCCCTTTTCGATTCTGTAACTGTTATTATTATATTCAATATATAAAACACCGTTGGTTACTATAAAGAGTTCATAATCATTAAGATTAAGCTCTGCATGCTTCCATTCCGGAGAAAGAGCTTCAAATTTTCCACACATGTGATAACCCAGGGGCTCCGACACAGGGATAGTATAATATTTCATAAAATTCACCTCCTGGACAAGCAATTTACAATGTATACCATAAAATATCATGACATTGTGCAGCCATTTATAATTATTATAATATAACATGATATTTGATAATTGCATTTTGACACCTAAACAATATAAATGTCAATAATAAAAATGAATTATATAACATTTTGACACCTAAACAATCTTTTAACAGAAAGTATTCTTGTAAAATCAATATTAGTCTAGTATACTATAAGTTGATTTTATAATATTTAGGGAGGCTTTAATATGATAGCAAAGAGCATGGTAGGTTATGTTAAGGGAAGTTCAGTTATAAGAGCGATGTTTGAAGAAGGAAAAAGGCTTGCAAAGATTTACGGAGCTGAGAATGTATATGATTTCAGTCTGGGTAATCCAAGCGTTGAACCTCCAAAACAGGTTAGAGAAGCCATGATAGATATATTACAGAATGAAAATCAGAATCTTGTACATGGGTATATGAGTAATGCAGGATATGAGGACGTAAGAGATACCATAGCCAAATCACTCAATAAAAAGTTTGGCACATCATTTGCTGAGAAAAACATACTTATGACAGTAGGTGCAGCAGGTGGACTTAATGTTATATTTAAGACACTGCTTGATCCTGAAGATGAAGTCATTACATTTTCTCCATTCTTTGGTGAATATAGAAACTATGTTGCAAACTATGGTGGCAAGCTTGTTGTAGTACCACCTTCAGAGGATTTTATTCCAAGACCTGAGATGCTTGCGGCAGCAGTTACCAAAAAGACTAAGGCATTAATTATAAATAATCCTAACAACCCAACAGGCGTTGTGTATTCAGAAGAAGTGATCAAGAGTCTTATGGATGTTTTAAGGGATAAGCAGAAGGAGTTTGGTACATCAATATACCTTATTGCAGATGAACCATACCGTGAACTTGCATATGATGGAATTGAAGTTCCTTATCTTACAAAATATTATGACAATACAATAGTAGGATATTCATACAGTAAATCACTTTCACTTCCCGGTGAGCGTATCGGTTATCTTGTAATGCCTGATGAACTTGATGACTTTGAAAATATTGTGCAGGCAGCATCTGTTGCAAACAGAATTCTTGGTTTCGTGAATGCACCATCACTTATGCAGCGTACAGTTGCAAGATGTGTTGATGCAGAGGTTGATGTTGCAGCATACAATGCAAACAGAGAGCTTTTATATGGAAATCTTATTGATATGGGATATGAGTGTATTAAGCCACAGGGAGCATTTTATATGTTTGTTAAGGCATTTGAAGAGGATGATAAGGCGTTTTGTGCTAAGGCTAAGGAATTCAATCTTCTTCTTGTTCCGGGCTCAACCTTTGGCGGACCAGGCTATGTAAGAATTGCATATTGCGTAGATCCTGAAATGATTAAGAGATCACTTCCTGCATTTAAGAAGCTTTCAGAATGCTATGGAAAATAGGAGGATCAGACAATGAGCTTTAAGTGGATGAAGAATGTTAGAGAGGTTACACCATATGTTCCGGGAGAACAACCACAGCAGGGCAGGGTTATTAAGTTAAATACTAATGAGAATCCATATCCACCTGCACCAGAGGTTGCAAGGCTTGCTAAAGAGATGGACACAGACAAATACAGACTGTATCCTGATCCTGAAGTTACAGAGCTTTGTGATGTTCTTGCAGATTATTACGAGGTAAAGCCTGAAAATGTGTTTGTAGGAGTTGGTTCTGATGACGTTCTTGCAATGTCATTTCTCACTTTTTTTAACTCTGAAAAACCAGTCTTGTTTCCTAATATAACATATTCATTTTATGAGGTGTGGGCAGATTTGTTCAAGATACCTTACATAATGCAGGCCCTTGATACTGATTTCAGAATTAAGACGGAGGATTACCAGGTGCCTAATGGCGGTATTGTTATTGCCAACCCTAATGCACCAACATCAATAGCAATGCCTCTTTGTGAGATTGAAAAGATTGTTAGTGCAAATGAGGAGTCTGTAGTCATAATTGATGAGGCCTATATAGATTTTGGTGGGGAAAGCGCACTTTCCCTTGTAAACAAATATGATAACCTTCTTGTTGTAAGAACATTTTCAAAATCAAGATCAATGGCTGGAATGCGTATAGGCTTTGCAATTGGTAATGAGGAGCTTATTAAGGCTCTTAATGCAGTTAAGGGTTCATACAATTCCTATACCATGAATATGCCATCTATAATACTTGGAAGTGAGTCAGTAAAGGATGATGCATATTTTAAGGAAACAATTGGAAAGATAGTTGCCACAAGAGAGAGGACAATTGCGGCAATGAAGAAAATGGGCTTTAGTATACTTGAATCATCAACTAATTTCATATTTGCAACACACGAAGCAGTTCCTGCAAAGAAGATATTTGATGAGCTTAGAAATCAGAATATATATGTAAGGTATTTCAATAAGCCGCTTATTGACAATTATTTAAGAATCTCAATCGGAACAGATGAAGAGATGGCTGCATTCCTTGAAAAGCTCGCTTCAATTTTAAAATAATGTGTTTTAATTATTAAATGATGTGTTTCAATGATCAAATGATGCGTTAAGAAATTTTTCAGAAAAAAGTTGTTGACATTTGTTCTTTGTTATAGTATTATATGTCTTGCGTCAAGGCGGAGCACAGTAATTTGCCTTGATACAAGATAAGCCGGGGTGTGGCTCAGTTTGGCTAGAGTGCTTGATTTGGGATCAAGAGGTCGCAGGTTCGAATCCTGTCACCCCGATTAAAATTTCATATTTATATCGTTAGATATGCGGGTGTAGTTCAATGGTAGAACACCAGCCTTCCAAGCTGGATACGTGGGTTCGATTCCCATCACCCGCTCTCTTTTTTTGTTCAAGGCATTTTCTGACAATTTCCAATTCTTAAAACAGTTTGCAATATTATTTGCGCATAATGCAATTTATAAAAAATTAAGTACATGATATACTTTATCCTGATATTGTTAATCAATTAATTATGGGAGGAATTCAATTATGAGAAAACTCAAGAGATGTTTAGCTATCGCTCTTGCAGCTACTATGATGGTATCACTTGTACCAGCTAATAATGCAGGCGCGGCTAAGAAGGTTAAACTCAACAAAAAATCTGCATAAGTAGAAGTTAGGAAAAAAGTTAAGCTTTCAGTAAAGAATGCAAAGAAAACTGCAAAGGTTACATGGAAGACAAGCAGCAAGAAGGTTGCAAAGATTACTAAGAAAACTAAGAAAGGCAATGCATATGCCGTAGTTAAGGGTCTTAAGGCTGGTAAGAAGGCAACAATTACTGCAACAGTTAAGACAGGTAAGAAGTCTGTTAAGGTTAAGTGTGTTGTATCTGTAGTTAAGGCTGAAGAGGCAGTGGCAACAACTGCTCCAGTAGGGGCTCCATCAGCACAGCCATCAGCTCCGGCAGCTAATCAGTCAGCAGTTCCATCACAGGCTGCAGAGCAGACAACTGCACCAGTAACTGATCCAACAGCTAAGCCATCAGGCACACCAAGGCCAACAAGATCACCAAAGCCATCACCAACACCAGAACCATCAAAGATGCCTGTTACAGAGAACGAGTTTGCTAAGGTTGCAGGAGTTAAACTTGACAACAGCACATTTGAGGTTATGTCAGGTAATGCAAAGTATGATGATAAGCTTGATCGTATAGAGATCAATGATGCAGAAGCTGGTGATATGAGCCAGGGTGCATGGAAAATGCCAGAAGACATAGCAATTAATAAGGGCGACCTTGTTACATTCAGAGTTCAGGGTTACTTCTACGGAAGCCAGGTATTCAGATTCTGGATTGGAACAGGTACAAGCGGTGGATGTACACCTATTCTTCTTAGAACAGATGATGTTGCAGAAGAGAATGCAGTTGGTGAGTATCCGGCAGTAGTAGATGGTGTAACTAAGAACGAGATGAAACTCGAACTTAATGATAAGAAGGCTTATGATGTAACATTTACATTTAAGGCTGGTGAAAGTCAGGATGATTCAAATGGAATATATCCTAACTTCACATTAAAGGGTATTCATGGAGATTACATCAATGGTCTTGTAGTTAACAATGTATACCTTACACATGTTAATGGAAAAGCAACAG
>DEDL01000008.1:0-155246 GCA_002349525.1 Lachnoclostridium sp. UBA2905 | reverse complement strand
AGCTGAGGATGGATCAGTTTCATTTGCTAAGTCAGGTGATAAAGGATTTGATGGATTCATGTTCGCAATCGGTGAAACCTTAAGTGCTGGTGATAAGATTGAAGTAAAAATTGATGCTGAAGGTACAGGATCATCACCAAGAATATATCTTATCAATGATACAATTGATGCTAAGACATCAGTAGAACAGTATCAAAATGTTGTAAGAGATACTGTATATACTCTTGAAGTAGAAGCAGATAAAGCTGCAACTCATATCTTTGTGAAGGTAGGTTCATGGGGAGAGAAGTTTGACAGTCTTACTGTAAGAAGCATTTCGGTTAAAAAGGTTGTTGAAGAATAATTACTTTAGGAATTGCTTTGCTAATATAAAATTCCTTGCATAAGGACAGTGTACAATTTATTTATCATAAGAGACGGACGCTCCGTGTTCAGAAATGAGCATGGGGCGTCTGCTTTTTTAAAATAATTATTTACAATCAGATGAAATAGATATACCATAGAGGATAGGTGTATTAAAATGTATAAAAGAGAGGAAGTAGATATTTTGTTTAGTTATTTGTCAGGTGGACAATTGCCTTTAGTGGCATTTATTGGTGTTATGTTTGCATTTGTGGCAACATGTTTCTTTATTGGTAAATTAGGACAGTATCTTCCAAAGGATATTGGAAGAGCTTATGCTCATGATGGAAAGCTTTCGGCAGGAAAGCCAAGAGGAGCGGGATTTATATTCATACTGGTATTTTTGGCAAGTGCCCTGTTATTTGCACCTGTCAAAATGGAGATAGTGATATATCTCATATTAGTATTTGCAGCAATGATGACAGGATTTCTTGATGATGCAGCCAAGGCACCATGGGGAGAGTATAAAAAGGGAATATTAGACCTTGTAATTGCCGTGCTTGTAGCAGTAACATATCTTAAATACAACGACAACATTGTGACATTTGCAACATGTGGAAGGTCTGTTACAATTCCGGTGGTATTATATGGAATACTTATTGTAATTCTTATATGGGCATCAATCAATGTAACTAACTGCTCTGACGGAGTAGATGGACTTTCAGGAACTCTTACAATCATAACTGTAATGTCCATTTACGTGATTAATGAGCTTTTAGGAAAAGGCGCAGATTTTAATTATCTAATGCTTTTATTTGTTGTATGTATACTTGGTTATCTCTGGTTCAATGCTACACCAAGTAAGCTGCTTATGGGAGATGCAGGTTCAAGGGCAATGGGCTTATTTATTGCAATGGCAGTTCTTAAGTCAGGCAGTCCATTTATATACCTTGCAGTTGCCATAGTTCTTATACTTGATGGAGGACTTGGTCTCATTAAGGTTGCACTCCTTAGATTTCTCAAGATTCATATTCTTAAGAATGTGAGAACACCTCTTCATGACCAGGTCAGAAAGGTTAATGGCTGGTCTAATACTCAGACAGTATTCAGATTTGCAATTATACAGATAGTTATATCTGTAGCGCTTATATATGTCATAAAAATGGGAATGTAATTCAGGAAAAAGTGTTAAAAAGTGTAAAAAGTTTTAATAGGGAAACAATTGCTTTAAAGCAAAACAATTGGTAAGACAATTGGTAAACAATTGATAATAGAAAAGGGAGAAATAATGGATAAGAAAAAAATATTATGGTTTTTAGTGTTTGTCCTGCTTGTTGGACTTACATTGTATACGTTAATAACTACCAGCAAAACATTTACTTTTGAGGGATTTGTTACATATATGAAGCAGGCCAATCCTTTCTGGATTGTGTGTGCTGTGATTTGTATGCTTTTGTATATATTATTTGAGGGCATAAGCATAAAATGTCTGACAGGATTTTTAGGCACTAAGACTAGCGTTAGAAAGGGCTTTATCTATTCAGCAGCTGATATATTTTTTTCAGCAATAACACCATCTGCAACAGGTGGACAGCCGGCATCGGCATTTTTTATGATGACAGATGGTATACCAGCATCTGTTACTGCAATGTCACTTATACTTAATATAGCACTGTATACTGTTTCCATAATTATAATCGGTTTGGTAAGTGTTATATTTTTTCCGGAAGTTTATATGAACTTTGATATACTGTCAAGAGTTCTTGTAGTACTTGGATTTGTAATACAGATAGTGTGCGTGGCTTCATTTTTGATAGTAGTGTATAAGGATAAGGTACTTTTCAAAATACTTGATAAGCTGATTGGGGTTGCAAAAAAACTTCATTTGACAAAATCAGCTTCAAAAAAGCGTAAAAAGCTGGAAAAGATTGCAACAGAATATAAGGAATGTTCATCAGCTGTTGCCAACAGATTTGGAATTATCGTGAAAATACTCATATATAATATACTTCAGAGACTTTCGCAGATAGGTGTTACAGCCTGTGTATTTCTGGCAGTTGGCGGGAATGTGGCTGCAATTCCAAGGGTTTTTGCGACACAGGGCTGTGTAATACTTGGCTCTAATGCTGTACCTGTTCCGGGAGCAGTAGGGGTGGCTGATTATCTGTTTTTAGAAGGCTTCAGGGGAGTGGTCCCTGAAAGTGATATTATTAACATTGAGCTTTTATCAAGAGGAATATCATTTTATGGCTGTATCATTTTGTGTGTAATTATTGTAGCTGTGTGCTATTTAATTGATAAAAAACGTATAAGGAAGGCAAAAGAGGGGTAAATGAAAAAAAACCAGACAGAAAACATAATTGAACTTAAAGGAATTAAGAAAGGTTTTGACGGTGAGACAGTAGTAGAAAATATTGACCTTACTGTAAAACGAGGAGAATTTGTGACAATTCTCGGACCATCAGGATGTGGAAAGACAACGACATTACGTATGATCGCAGGCTTTGAGATTCCAGACGAAGGTGAGATTCTTCTTGACGGAAAGGATATCAGCAGTCTGCCACCATATATGAGGTCAGTAAATACGGTCTTTCAGCGATATGCGCTGTTTCCACATCTTAACGTGTATGACAACATTGCATTTGGACTGAAGCTTAAGAAGATGGATAAGGATGAGATTGTTGCAAAAGTTAAGCATGTTTTGGATGTTGTTGATATGGAGGATTTTGAAAAGCGAAAGGTATCAACACTGTCTGGTGGACAGCAGCAGAGAATAGCCATAGCAAGAGCCATTGTAAATGAGCCGGAAATTCTTCTTCTTGATGAGCCTTTAGGGGCTCTTGACCTGAAAATGCGCAAGGAGATGCAGATTGAGCTTAAGGCCATGCATGAAGAGCTTGGCATGACATTTATATATGTAACCCATGATCAGGAAGAAGCCCTTACAATGTCTGACAAGATTGTTGTTATGGCAAATGGACATATTAAGCAGATTGGAACACCTGAGGAAATCTACAACGAGCCTGCAGACGCTTTCGTTGCGGATTTTATTGGCGAGTCCAATATTTTTAATGGAAAAATGACGGGTATGTTAAAGGTTAAATTCTGTGGCGCAGAATTTGAATGTCTTGATAATTACCCTAAAGATACACTGATTGACGTAGTTGTACGTCCTGAGGATGTAATCCTTGTTGGTGAGAATGAAGGAATTATCAACGGAGAGGTTATATCTGTTGTATTCAAGGGAATTCACTACGAGGTAACAATCCAGAGTGGTAAAAATGAGATTGTATGTCAGCGTACAAGAGCAGCAGCTGTTGGAGAAAAGGTAGGTATTATAATTGAGCCTGACGGAATACATTGTATGATAAGCGGTGAGGTCGTTAACAGATACCAGGGTGTTATAAGCAGAAGACATACCGTATCATTTATTGACAGTGAATTTGAGTGTGACCTTACAATGCTTTATCCGGGCTCTGTATTAAATGATGATGGAAACATCGTAAAAGCTGATGGAACAGTTGTTGATCCTGTTGGACTTAATGTCCTTGTTGAAATGCCTGTTGAGAAGCTTTCAATGAGCGATGATGCCAATGCAGGAGGAGCCTGTGGTAACATCATCTCTCTTATTTACAAGGGTGACCATTACAATTATGTTGTAAAGACAAAGAACGGAATAGAATATATGCTTGACGATGAATATCTTTGGAATGAGAACGATTATGTAAGTATCCTTTGCGACAAAAAGGATATTAAAATCAGTCTCCTTGAGAAGGAGGGATAATAATGGTTTTCAAAATTGCAAGAAAACATTTGTGTATCCCTTATGTGCTGTTTTTGCTTTTATTTGTTATTGCACCGGTAATTGTAATACTTTACTATGCATTTACTAATGGAGAGGGACAGTTTACGGTGGCTAATTTTCTTGGCTTCTTCACCTCAGGCAATACGGTGGGAACACTTTTGTACAGTTTATTTATAGCGCTTATTGTAACCTGCGTGTGTGTGCTGCTTGCATATCCCGTGGCCTACATTCTTTCTAAAATGATGGGAAGAAAAAGAAGCACCCTGCTCTTACTGTTTATTATTCCTATGTGGATTAATTTTACACTCAGACTTACAGCACTTAAAGAGGTGTTAAGTGTTATAGAAGGAAATCTGGCCTATCATCCATTTCTTAATACGGTTATTGGACAGACCTATGATTTCCTGCCTTTTATGATTCTGCCAATATATACAACCCTTTGTAAGATTGACAAAAGCTATGTGGAGGCAGCCTCTGATCTGGGTGCATCACCGGCAGAGGTGTTCTTTAAGGTGACACTTCCGCTTTCAATGCCGGGAATTATAAGTGGGATTATGATGGTTTTCCTACCTGCTATGACCAATTATGTAATACTTGATATGATGTATAACAGCACATATATCATGGGAAGTCTTATTGGAGGATATTTCAGTGCATATAACTGGAATCAGGGTTCCATGATATCAATAGTTCTTCTGGCAATTATATGCGTGGCAACATTATTTACCAACAAATTTACTGATGGTGAAGAAGCTGCAGACAGGGGGGCTGTATTATGAAAAAATTTATGTCAGCATTCTGCCTGGGAATACTGCTTTTATTTATCTATCTGCCAATAATGCTGCTTGCAGTGTATAGCTTTACAACATCCCCACAGCTTGGCAGTATAAGAGAGTTTTCACTACAAAATTATGTGACATTGTTTACAACGGCAGACCTTAGAAATATGATAATTGGAACTTTTGCACTGGCACTTGGCTCTGCTCTGATTGCCACTATACTTGGTACACTTGGCGCCATCGGTGCATTTTATTCAGGAAAGCTTTCAAAGCGTGTGATAAATGCAATGAATCAGATTCCTGTTGTTAATGCAGATGTTGTAACCGGATTTTCCATCTGTATTTTCCTGATAGTAGTGCTTAACATTGGTAAGGAAACTTATATTCCTCTTGTGGCAGGACATGTTGTACTATCTGCTCCATTTGTATTTTTATCAGTAGTTCCAAAGTTAAAGCAGATGGATGGAAGTATATATGAGGCAGCCCTTGATATGGGTGCAACTCCTTTGACTGCTCTGGTTAAGGTGGTAATACCACAGATTTTCTCAGGAATAATGTCAGGCTTCATGATGGCAGTTACAATATCCTTAGACGATTATTTTGTTGCCACATACACAAAGCCTGCAACATTTGATACTATCAGTACCTATGTTGTTAATGCCACCAAGGGTGCGCAGACTGATATAAAAACCGCATTGTGGGCTCTTTCTACTGTAATATTTGTAGTAGTTGTGCTTGCCGTGCTTAGTATGAATATGGCCGGAAGAAAGGGAAAAACAGATGAGAAGATGGACTAGGTGCTTAGATAAAGGATTTGTTGGGCTTATTATACTTAGTACTGTATGCCTTACAGCTCTTTTTACCGGATGTGGCGAAGAGGATAATAATGAAACTGTTCTCAGGGTGTGCAACTGGGAAGAGTATATTGATGAAGGCGACTGGGATGATGATGAGAGGATAGACCTTGATAATGGCGAGTCTGTTATAGGTGTAAATCCTATGTATGAGGACTTTGAAGAGTGGTATTACAAGACCTATGGTAAAAAAGTAAAGGTTGAATATTCCTGCTTTGGTACAAATGAGGACTTGTACAACCAGCTTACTATTGGCGATACATTTGATCTGGTATGCCCTTCAGAATATATGATAATGAAGCTTATGGCAGAGGACAAACTTATTCCTTATTCAGATGATTTTTTTGACAGGGAAAATAAGGATAATTACTATATAAATGGTGTATCACCTTATATTAAAAATATTTTTGATACTAATTATATAGGTGACGAGTCCTGGGGAAAATATGCCGCCGGGTACATGTGGGGAACTACAGGAGTAGTATACAATCCGGAAATAGTATCCGATGAAGATGCAGCTCACTGGAATGTTCTGACAGATAAGAAATATAAGAGACGTATTACAGTTAAGGATAATGTAAGAGATGCATATTTTGCTGCACTTGGAATATACAAGGAAGATCTTCTGACTAAGGACTCATTTGTTAATGCAGATAATTATGAAGAAGTATTTGCTGAAGAAATGAATGACACCAGTGATTCAACAATTGCTGCTGTGGAAAAAATACTGCGCCAGATGAAGGACAATGCTTATTCATTTGAAACCGACAGTGGAAAGGCTGACATGGTAACAGGAAAGGTCGTTGCTAATTACCAGTGGTCAGGTGATGCGGTTTATACAATGAGTCAGGCTTCTGAGGATGACATATTATTGAGCTATCAGGTGCCGGAAGAAGGAGGCAACCTGTGGTTCGACGGATGGGTTATGTTAAAGGATGGAATAGGTGGAGATTCTGAAAAACAGCAGGCTGCACAGGCATTTGTCAATTATCTTTCAAGGCCGGACAATGCAATCCGCAACATGTATTACATTGGCTATACTTCAGTTATTGCCGGAGCACCGGATGATGACATGATTATAGAATATGCAAAGTATAATTATGAGGCTGAGGACGAGGAAGCTGAAGACGAAGGTGCAGATGAAACTGAAGACGAAGGCGACGAGGATACTTACGAGGAAAGTGCAGATGAAGCTGAAGACGATGAAGAATACATTGATTATGATATATCATACTTCTTCATCAACAGTGAAGATGGCAGTGAAGCTTACAATGGCGGCGATGATGAGGATATCAGTGATGATATCAGCGAAGACGATGATGACAAGGATAGTGACGAAGTCGATAGCGAAGCTGACAAATACGTGATTCACGCCGGGGCTTCAAGTGAAACCGGTGAACTTGGTGCACAGTATCCTACACTTGATGTTATAAAAAGATGTGCGGTAATGCGTTATTTTGACAAGGAAACCTCTGAAAAGATAAATAAAATGTGGGTTAACGTAAGATGCTTTAATCCATTTGAATAACAAGGAGACATACATTTGAGCAAGGTAATATTGGTTATTGATGACAGTTATGTCAACAGGGAAATAATGAAGGATTATATTGAGGATGTTGGAGATGGTTTTGAAGTAATCTGTGCTGCCGGAGGCAGTGAAGGATTAGATATTCTCAGACAGCTTAATGAAAACAATGCCAAAGGAAATGATCCTTCATTTCCAGTTTGTATATTTCTTGATATCCAAATGCCTGATATGAATGGTTATGAGACTGCCAGGGCTATAAGAGTCCTTGGCGGTAAATATGAAAAAGTTGATATAATCGCCATGTCGGCAGGGGATACCAGAGAGGATATGGAGCAGGCATATGAAAGCGGCATGGATAAATATCTTGTAAAGCCGGTTAATATGGAGAGCCTGTGTGATATCCTTAAGGAGTATTCCTGAATGCGAAAACATACATTGACAAATTATTTTGGCTATAATATAATCTGAAACAAAGGTCGTAACGGAGACGAGTAGCACGGATTATCGTTCACAGAGAGCAGGCGTTGGTGAGAGTCCTGTAAAGTTGAATCAGTGTGAATAACAACTCACAAAAGGTTTATGACAATGGGTCAAGAGGCCACACCATGTGTGGTAAGTCAGGTGGCACCGCGGATAGTGAAGACATTATTCGTCCTGAACATTATATAATGTTCAGGACTTTTTTTGTTTCACAAATGAATGGCGGACAGTATAAGTTTTAAGGAGGAACACAATGGAATTAGGAACACAGTATAGAACAAAGCTTATGAACCAGATAAGCGAGGCTGATATTAATGCCGAGATGAAGATTGCCGGATGGGTTGAGAACATAAGAGACCACGGTGGAGTATCATTTATAGACCTTCGTGATATGTATGGTGTAATGCAGGTAGTTATGAGAGATACATCACTTCTTTATGGAATCAGCAAGGAGGACTGCCTTTCAGTAGAAGGAGTTATCCAGAAGAGAGACGAAGAAACCTACAATGATAAGATACCAACAGGAACAATAGAGCTTGAGGCTCATAAGGTAGATGTACTTGGTAAGGTATATACAAATCTTCCATTCGAGATTGCAACATCTAAGGAAGTAAGAGAGGATGTACGTCTTAAGTATCGTTATCTTGATCTCAGAAACAGAAAAGTTAAGGATAACATGATATTCAGATCAAATGTCATATCATTTCTTAGAGAACAGATGACTAATATGGGATTTCTGGAAATTCAGACACCTATTTTATGTGCATCATCACCAGAGGGCGCAAGAGATTACATTGTTCCTTCAAGAAAATATAAGGGCAAGTTTTATGCACTTCCACAGGCACCACAGCAGTACAAACAGCTTCTTATGGTGTCAGGATTTGATAAGTATTTCCAGATAGCACCTTGCTTTAGAGATGAGGACGCAAGAGCAGATCGTTCACCTGGAGAATTCTATCAGCTTGACTTTGAAATGAGCTTTGCAACACAGGAGGACGTGTTCAAGGTAGGCGAGGAAGTTCTTACAAAAACATTTGAAAAATTTGCACCAGAGGGATATGCAGTAACTAAGGGACCATACCCTGTAATCAGCTACCAACAGGCAATGCTTGAGTTCGGTACAGATAAGCCTGACCTTCGTAACCCACTTAGAATAATAGATGTAACAGATTTCTTCCAGAGATGTACATTTAAGCCATTCCACAAGAAGACTGTAAGAGCTATCAATGTTCATGCAAAGCTTTCAAAGGGACAGCATGAGAAAATGCTTAAATTTGCACAGTCAATAGGTATGGGTGGACTTGGATATCTTGAAGTGCTTGAAGATGGCAGCTACAAGGGACCAATCGACAAGTTCATTCCTGATGATATGAAGAAAGAGTTTATGGATATGGCAGGACTTACTCCTGGTGACACAATATTCTTTATTGCTGACAAGGAGAAGCTTGCATGCCTTTATGCAGGACAGATTCGTACAGAAATTGCTAACAGACTTGATCTTCTTGAGAAGAATGCATACAGATTCTGTTATATAAATGATTTCCCTATGTATGAGTATGATGAGGAAGAAAAGAAGATTGGATTTACACATAATCCATTCTCAATGCCACAGGGCGGACTTGATGCACTTAATAATATGGATCCACTTGAGATTAAAGCATATCAGTATGATATCGTATGTAATGGTATTGAGCTTTCATCAGGTGCTGTTAGAAATCATGATATGGAAATAATGGTTAAGGCATTTGAAATAGCAGGCTATGACGAGGAAGTACTTAAGCAGAAGTTCGGAGCACTCTACAATGCATTCCAGTTTGGAGCACCACCACATGCAGGAATGGCACCTGGAGTTGACCGTATGATCATGCTTCTTCGCAATGAAGAAAATATCCGTGAGGTAATTCCATTCCCAATGAGTGGAACTGCTCAGGATCTTATGTGTGGAGCACCAAATGAGGTTACAGAGCAGCAGCTTCGAGAGGTTCATATTAAGGTAAGAGATTGATAATTAAGTGATATAATTAGATAAGTTATAAAATAACACATATTTTATATTTAAAAGTTATAAAATATGTGTTATTATTTTAGTTAAGAAGACTCCAACTGCGGAGTGTTTGAATTTAGTAGTCTGAAAAGAAAGGAAGAGGGAAGTATGAGGAGTAAAAGAGTTATTACGTTTGCAATGACAGCAGCTCTTGCACTTACAACTGTATTTGCACAGAGTAATGCTACATTTGCAGCAAAAAAGATTAAGCTTAGCAGTAAAAATGTAAAGGTTGAGGTAGGAAGCAAAAAGAAAATTACAGTTAAGAACGCTAAGAAAACAACTAAAGTAACATGGAAGATTAACAGGAAGGCGGTTGCTAAGCTTGTTAAGAAGAAAACTATCAGTAAAGGCAAAAAAGCCTGTGCAACAATTTTAGGAGTTAAGAAAGGAAAGGCAGTTCTTACAGCTTCTTATAAGTCAGGCAAGAAGACTAAGAAGCTTAGCTGTACAATCAGGGTTAGGGAAAAGGCTGAAGTAACACAGACAACACAGCCTGGTACACAGCCTGGCACTCCATCATCAGCACCAGTTCAGCCATCAGCATCACAGGCACCAGTCATCAGCCCATCAGCACAGCCTTCACAGCCTGTTAAGACAAAGGCTCCAACAAAGCCACCTAAGACTGCAACACCTAAACCAACACCAACACCTGTTACATCACCAGATGCTCAGATTTATAAGACATCACAGGCTATCAATGTGGATGGTGAAGTTGATGCAAGATGGGGATTTGCAGATTCTATGGAGATTAAGAATTGGACTCCTGATTCAGAGACAAGCGTAGCCCAGACAAAGAGTGCTATTGCCAAGATACTTTGGGATGACAACAATGTATATGTTCTTGTAACAGTTGAAGATCCTGAAATAGACGAGACTAATGAAGCTGCATACTACAGAGATTCAGTAGAGATTTTCTTCGATGAGTATAACAATAAGTACGAGTGGGGCAGGGGTAATGAGTTCCAGTATCGTACAGTAATAGATACTACAGCTGAAACAGTAGGAGCACTTACAGACAAGCAGTACTGGGATGGTGAAGAGATTAAGAACGCTATTAAGATTACAGATACAGGATATGTTGCAGAATATGCAATACCACTTCATAAGGTACCGGAAGAAGGTAAGTTTGCAGGTATTGAAGTTCAGGTAAATGATGCTTCTGCCGGAAGCAGAAATGGAACATGGAACCTTTTTGCCAATCCTAAGGCAGGAGACAAGATTCCTTATGATTCAACAGAGGTATTTGGTGACTGTCAGTTTGCTGTTAAGAGAGAAGCAAAGGTAATATCACTTGATTTCGCCAACGAGAATAATAGAAACATGGAAGTACCTACACAGTTCTCAGCACGTGATGAGGATGGTAATATCCTGTTTTATGATGCAGAGGGTAATGTAGTATGTACTGGTATTGTATCAGCAGATGATGTAAATATTATTGAAAGCTACAAGGATGCATCAGGTAATGTTATTGACACACCTGTAGGAATTCGTAAAGGTAATGAAGAATATGCTGATATGAACACAGAGTCATATTTTGACAATGAGAAGAATGAGATGCATTGTAAGACAGCTAATAATGCAATCGTAAGATTCCCGGACGGAAGAACAATCCTTCCTGGTGAAAAAGCCGAAGTTAAGATTAAAGGTACATACGAAGGTGAGAATGGATTTAGAATCTGGCTTGTAGATACAAGCAAGGGACTTAGTGATGCGGCTGCAACAACATCAAATCAGGCAACATTTACCTCCGAAGATATTAAGGCAGCGCTTAAAGATGACGGAACATTTGAACTTACAGCTGAACTTATTGGTTCAGAGGATGATAAGGGTGACGGATACAAAACAAGTGATGCTGTTATGGTTAAGGCATCAAGCTGGAATGGAATGATGGATGATCTTGTATTATCATCTGTTGTACTTACAGTATATGATCCTGTAGAGTTCGTTGAGCCAACACAGGCACCAACAGAAGCACCTACACAGGCACCGGAAGCAACACAGGCACCAATAGAAGCAACACAGACACCGGGAGCAACACAGGCGCCGAAAGCAACAGAGGCTCCTACAGAGGCACCAACAGAAGCACCAACACCATCACCAGATTTAACAGATAATGATACACCAAGGGTACCTATTCAGAGTATTGGTGTAAACGTATAATTGATGTATGTTCCCTGGTAAGTAGGACAGGGTATATATGAATATAAAAGGGCGGGAAGGCCAGATGTTAATATGTAAAAGAAAACATCTGATTTCCTGCCCTTTGAATTATATAGCCTATGTTTTATATCTTTGAATTATATAGCCTGTGTTTTTCTTGCGATAGAAGGTATCATTATGTTAAACTTATCAAAAGATAAGGAGAATAGAGATTATGGAATTATCAGAGATAAGAAAAAATATTGATAAAGTAGATACAAAGCTTTTTGAGTTGTTTGAAGAGAGAATGAAACTTGCAGAGTGCGTGGCACGTACCAAGAAGTCAACAGGTGACTGTATATATAAACCTGACAGAGAACTGCAGGTAATCAGTAAGTTTAGTGAACCTGCTGATGAGGATATGAAGGGTTATTATGAGGCACTTATAAAAAGGGTGATGCTTATAAGCAGAGAGTACCAGTACAGAATATTGAATGAGGATACTCCTGCAGATACAGAAGCTGCAATGCTGTCTGCAGGTACAGTTACAGTAAGGTTTACATATAAGGGTTTTCCTGACAACATAGTTACTGCGATTAATGATTCCGGAGCAAAGATAACCGGCTTCACAATGAATAACAGTGAATACAGCATAAGTATCCGGCATGATTCATGTAAAACCGGTATTATTAATCTTCTTAAAATGATAGAGAGTGAATCAGATAACTACAGTATACTTGTTCCTGAAATATCTGTATCAGATATTCCAAAATAAGAAAGAACTGTTGCACCTATATCAGCAAATGTTTCTCTTGTATGGTAATTAATATCCGCCTTGATATTTTTGCCATACATTACGAGAGGAATATATTCTCTTGAATGATCAGTTGAGGCAGTTCCAGGGTCGCAACCGTGGTCAGCTGTTATCATAAGAAGGTCATCATCCCTCATTTTGTCAAGTATTTCCGGAAGTCTGTCATCAAAATATGACAGAGCGGCGGCATAGCCGTCAACATTATTGCGGTGGCCGTAAAGCATATCAAAATCAACGAGATTGGTGAAGCATAAGCCACAGAAGTCTTCATCCATATATTCAAGAGTTTTATCAATTCCGTCGGCATTACCTGTTGTACGTACAAATTTTGTTATGCCCCGTCCTGTAAATATATCCACAATTTTTCCAACAGAGAGAACGTCAAATCCTTTGGCATTTAGAACATCAAGAATTGTTTTTTTAGGTGGTTCAATTGAAAAATCATGTCTGTTTGTAGTTCTTGTAAAATTACCGGGACTACCAACAAATGGTCTTGCAATAACTCTGCCAACACCATGTTCTCCGGTAAGTAGTTTTCTTGCAATTTTGCAGTATTCATAAAGCTTTTCCACAGGCACAACATCCTCGTGGGCAGCAATCTGAAATACAGAGTCTGCCGAGGTATATACAATAAGATCACCAGTTTTCATGTGTTCTTCACCGTAATCCTTTATAACTTCCGTACCTGAATATGGTTTGTTGCATAGTACCTTTCTTCCACTTGCTGCTTCGAACCGGTTGATTACATCATCAGGAAAACCATCAGGATAAGTAGGCAGCGGAGAAGGAGATATAATTCCGGCTATTTCCCAGTGGCCGATTGTTGTATCCTTGCCCTTTGAAGCCTCCATAAGTCTTGCGTATGCTCCTGCCGGATGACTGCAGCGTTCGCCTATGTCAACACCATCAATATTAAAATACCCAAGCCTTCTCATATTGGGCATACCGTTAAATGAACTGCTTTTTGAGGCGGATTTAAGGGTATTGCTTCCCACATCGCCATAATTGGCAGCATCCGGCAGCTCGCCGATGCCGACACTGTCAAGAACAATAAGAAATAATCTTTTCATATGCATACCTCTTTTCTGTACATGAAATTGTCTCATGTGCTTATTTTACCATAAAATCTGAAAAAAATATATAAAGCCACCAGCTTCGTTGACATTAAATGTTCCCTGTGCTACTATCAAACTGATGTGAAATAAAAGAATTGATGGGGGTGTGAAGGCAGAGTTTTTATCAGTATAGAATAAAAGATAAGAGCCCTGTTTTTTTCTTGTCCTTTTTATAGAGACAGATTGATGAAAGGAAATAAAGATATGAGAATTGGAATGGGTTATGATGTGCATAAGCTGGTAAAAGACAGGAAGCTTATCCTTGGCGGTGTTAATATACCATATGAAAAGGGTCTTCTTGGACATTCAGATGCAGATGTGCTTATTCATGCGATTATGGATGCACTTCTTGGAGCGGCGGCACTTGGAGATATTGGAAAACATTTTCCTGACAATGATGATTCATATAAGGGTATATCCAGTATGTTTTTACTTGAAAAGGTTGCAGGGATTCTTGAAGATAATATGTATGTGGTAGGTAATATTGATGCTACTATTATTGCCCAACAGCCCAAAATGCGCCCTCACATTGAGAAAATGGAGGAGAACATTGCAGGAGCCCTTGGTATAGATGTGAATCAGGTCAATATTAAGGCTACAACAGAGGAAGGGCTTGGCTTTACCGGGTCAGGAGAAGGAATTTCTGCACAGGCAATATGCATGATACAGTCGGTGTATGAAGGAGCTGTTACGGTGGCAGATTCAGAAGGCACTGGAAGATGCCAGGGCTGTGCCGGATGCAGCAGAGCGTAGGCTTTTATACAGTAGCAGAGCGTAGGCTTATACAGCAGCAGGGCGTAGGTTCTCATACAGCAGCAGGGCGCAGGCTCATTTTTCTTGACAAAATATATGGCAGATAATAGAATTAAAAGAGTTATTTCGGAGGTAAAAATGATGAAAATATTTAACACACAGACTCGTAAAAAAGAAGAATTTGTTCCAATAGAAGAAGGCAAGGTAAGAATGTATGTGTGCGGACCAACCGTATATAATTTTATACACATTGGTAATGCAAGACCTATGATAGTATTTGATACAGTCAGAAGATATTTTGAATATAAGGGATATGAAGTTAATTACGTATCTAACTTTACAGATGTAGATGATAAGATAATTAAAAAGGCCAATGAAGAGGGTGTTACTGCAGCAGAGATTGCAGCAAGATATACTAATGCATGCATTGAAGATATGAAAGGCATGAATGTTATGCCTGCAACTAAGCATCCTAAGGCAACAGAAGAGATTGATGAGATGATAAAGCTCATTTCAATACTTATAGATAAGGGCTATGCATACGAGAAGAACGGAACAGTATTCTATCGTACAAGAAGGTTCAAGGATTATGGCAAGCTGTCAGGTAAGAATCTTGATGATCTGGAGGCAGGTTCAAGAATAGCAGTAGATGATGAAAAAGAAGATCCTATGGACTTTGTGTTATGGAAGCCTAAGAAGGAGGGTGAACCTTTCTGGGAGTCACCATGGAGTGAAGGAAGACCAGGATGGCACATTGAATGTTCAGCAATGAGCAATAAGTATCTCGGCAAGCAGATCGATATTCATGCAGGTGGAGAGGATCTCATATTCCCACATCATGAGAATGAAATTGCACAGAGTGAGGCGGCTAACGGAGTTGAGTTCTCAAGATACTGGATGCATAACGGATTCCTTAATATCAATAATCATAAGATGTCAAAGTCAGCAGGTAATTTCTTTACTGTTAAGGATATTGCCGAGAAGTATCCACTTCAGGTGCTTAGATTTTTCATGTTAAGTGCACATTACAGAAGTCCCCTTAATTTCAGTGATGATCTTATGGAGGCAGCAGCAAACTCATTAGACAGAATATGTACAGCAGTATTTAATCTTAAGCATCTTGAAGAAGCTGCAGCTGATAAGGATCTTACAGATGATGATAAGGAATATCTCCACAAGCTTGTTGAATTTATAGGAAAATTTGAGGATGCAATGGATGATGATTTCAATACTGCAGATGCAATTTCTGTAATATTTGAGATAGTTAAGCTTGCTAACCAGACCCTTAATTCAGATAGTACAAAGCTGCTTGTTACTGAAACAAGGGAGCTTATCATTAAGCTTTGTGGTGTACTTGGAATTATATGTGAAAAAGAAGAAGAGATTCTTGATGAAGATATTGAGAAAATGATAGAAGAACGTCAGCAGGCAAGAAAGGACCGTAATTTTGCCAGAGCAGATGAGATAAGAGATGAACTTCTTGCAAAGGGTATCCAGTTAGAGGATACAAGAGAAGGAGTAAGATGGAAGAGAGTTTAATGGGTAGTGAAGTTGAAGGGATGAGTAACATTCCTGACATCATTTGTAATGCCTATGGTTATGAAAAGCATGATGCCGGGGAATACTCACCACTGACACTGGCGTATATAGGAGATACTATATATGATCTTATTGTCAGAACAAAGGTAATTATGGCAGGGAATGCTCCTGTGAATAAGCTCCACAAGAGGGCAAGTGCTGTAGTTAATGCTACTGCCCAGGCGGTATGCATGGGTAATATATATGATAAACTTACTGAGGAAGAGCAGGGTATATACAGACGTGGCAAGAATGCAAAGTCTTATACAACAGCTAAGAATGCCAGTGTTAAGGATTATCACATAGCCACAGGCTTTGAGGCTCTTATCGGATGGCTGTATCTTAAGGGAGATATGGAACGTATATATGAGCTTGTGCTGCCTGAAATAGAGGAGAAAAAAGTATGAGATATGAAGAGTCAGTTCTTGAAGGTAGAAACCCGGTATTAGAGGCATATCGTTCAGGAAAAACCATAGACAGATTATTTGTGCTGGAGGGCTGTCATGATGGCCCTGTTCAGACTATAATCCGCGAAGCCAATAAGAAAAATACCATAATTAATTTTGTAAAGAAGGAACGTCTTGATTCCATGTCACAGACAGGGAAGCATCAGGGTGTCATAGCTTACGTTGCAGCCTATGATTATGCAGAGGTTTCTGATATTCTTGATGCTGCAAAAGCCAAGGGTGAGCCACCATTTATAATTATTCTTGATGGAATTGAGGATCCACATAATCTTGGAGCCATAATCAGAACTGCCAATCTTGCAGGTGCACATGGAGTAATTATACCTAAGCATAATGCAAGCGGACTTACAGCTACTGTTGCCAAGTCTTCAGCTGGTGCCATTAATTATACACCGGTTGCAAAGGTAACAAACATATCAAAAACTATTAATGAGCTTAAAAAAGAAGGTATGTGGTTTGTATGTGCGGCAGCAGATGGTCAGGAGATGTACAAGCTTAATCTTACAGGTCCTATTGGTCTTGTTATTGGTAATGAGGGTAAGGGTGTAAGCAGACTTGTAAAGGATAACTGCGATCTTATAGCTGCAATTCCAATGAAGGGTGATATTGATTCACTTAATGCATCAGTTGCTACAGGTGTTCTCGCATATGAGATTGTAAGACAGCGTCTTAAGGCTTAAAAGGCTTTGGCGGATTTAGGGGATAATACGGGATGACATACACATATGATATGATATGTAATATGGATGATGCAGATGTTATAGATGTAATCAGATTAGATGATGAGCAGTCAGAGAGTGTTCTTGATATGTTTGTGAAAAAACACAAGGACCTTGTTCGTAAACGTGCCAGAAAGCTTTATCTTGTAGGTGGGGAGACAGAAGACCTTATCCAGGAGGGCATGATAGGACTTTACAAGGCAATTCTCGAATATAAGAGAGATAAAAATGTATCATTTGCAGCATTTGCCGATACAATAATATACAGACATATGTGCAATACGATTAATGCATATAACAGAAAGAAAAATGTGCCTCTGAATGACTATATATCTCTTAATCAGGTATTTATGCAGCCTGGCAGAGAGGGTGACGATGAAAAAGGTGTCGAGCTTATAGCTGCCATGGAGGCACCGGTTGGTTCGAATCCGGAAGATTTTATTATTGACAAAGAGAATGCAGATATGATAGAATCTGAACTTGTAGAGCGCCTTAGTAAACTTGAAAGAGAAGTTTATTTCAGATATGTTTCGGGTGATGACTACAGGCAGATAGCTGTGAAGCTTGGCAAGAGTCCTAAGGCTGTGGATAATGCACTACAGCGTATAAGGAGCAAGTGTATGCAGATTATCGAGTAGAGGATATATACACATAGCAACATGCTTGTGTTTATACAGGCTGGCATGGCACAGATGGTAGCGCACCTCATTGGTAGTGAGGAGGTCACGGGTTCGATTCCCGTTGCTAGCTTATATGATTGGAGACTTCAATGGCAGAACTGTTGAAGTCTCTTTTTGTTTATCGCGGTCGAGAAGAATCCCACTCCTGCAAGTGGTGAGTAATAACAAATCTTTCTAAGTGAGTGTACAATTTCCGACCGAGATAAAGGCTTAATATCTATAAAGCTTTTTGACAGTACAGATGTTTACAATTTGGGGATGTGATGATATATGAAGGAAAATAGTAAAAATAAGAGTACTGCCAATGTGTGTGGTACCGATAAAACAGGAGCTTTTCTTGCTTTTTTTGTGGCGGGAATTATTCCTTTTATAGTTGAGCTGGTATTATCAGATAGTGGTCTTTCAGTATACGACTGGTTTTCCAAAGGAAGCAGAGAAGTTGATTTCTTTCTGATATGGAAGAAATGGTGGCTTATTGGGACCGCTGCCATCATGCTTGTATTGATGCTTGCAAGGGCTGCAAGAAGCTTTTTTTGTAAAAATGAGCCTGCATGGAAAAGGGAAATAAACAGGTCATTTTCATATAACAGGTGGATTATTGTATGTAGTGTTCTTTATATTGTAACTGCCCTTATTTCTTCCTGTATGGCGGAAAATAAGGAATATGCCTTCTGGGGTGGTTATACCAACCACCAGCCATTTTTCGTGTTAGCCTCATACGTCATAGTCATGATATTTACATACTTTTATGTTAACAGCAAAGAGGCTATCCTGAGCTTTTATAAGCTATTTATGGCGGCGGTTTTTATAATGGCGCTCTTAGGTGTATTTCAGTTTTTTGGACATGATTTTTTTGCAAGCATGGCAGGAAAGAGAATAATAACATTTTTCAGTGATATTGATCCCACCGGAGTCACATTGAAATTTGGAGAGGGAAGGGTCTATCTGACCCTGTATAATCCGGATTATGTGGGAACATACGTAAGCATGGTCCTGCCCCTTGTATGCGCTGGCCTGTGGATAATGAAAAGTATCTTCTGGAAATGCATGTTACTGCTTACAAGTCTGATGCTCGTGGTGTGCCTTATAGGGTCAGCATCAACTACTGGTATGACTGCACTTATAATTACGGCCATCATGGTATTTTTTATTAATGCAAAGAGGATAAAAACAGGTCCTGATATGAAAAAAATGATACTGCCCGTCGTGTCATTTGTGGTGCTTACGACTATAATGGCAGCCGTTAATCTGAATGTGATAAAGGAAGCATTTTCAAAATACATACCGAAGGATGACAATTTTGCCATAGATGGAATCTGGCTTGAAAATGATTGTGTATGTGTGAGATTTAAGGGCGAAAAGCTTTTGATTAGTTTGGATGATGGTTTGAATGAAAATGGAGAAGACGGAGTAATAAAACTTTCGGATGCCAGTGGAAACACTCTGCCTGGCGTATATGATGCTGATTACGACGGCATATTGGTAGAGGATGACTGTTTTGCAGGAATTGTTATAAAGAGTGCAGAATATCCGAATGAATGGTCTGGGTTTTCCCTTTGCTACGATAACAAATCATATAGCTTTGCAAGGGATCCTGTCACCGGCAGATATATGTACTACAATATATTTGGCAAAATGACGGATAAGATCAGTAACAGGGAAAATGATCTTTTCAAAAATCATGAGCAGTTTGCATCGGGAAGAGGATTTATTTGGTCAAGATCTTTGCCTCTTCTAAAGAAAAATGTGCTCTGGGGATGCGGACCGGATAATTATGTTTTTGAATTTCCAAATGACGATTATGTTGGCCTTTTAAACAATAATTACGCAGGCGAGGTTGTTACCAGACCCCATAATATGTATATTCAGATGGGAATTCAGACCGGTGTAATATCTTTGATTTTATTTCTTGCCGCATATGTGTTATACTTTATCAATAGCGTGAAAATATATTTGCAAAATGAAGAGCAGATGTCAGCTGTGCAGTATCTTGTAATGGCGGTGCTTGCGGGCTCATTTGCCTATATGATATGCGGACTTGCCAATGATTCCACAGTTTGTGTAACACCGGTATTTGCCGTGCTTGTTGGAATTGGAATGGCAGGCAGTCATGTGCTTGCCATAGGAAGCAGGAAGGAAGCAGATTTACATAATGAATGATATGCAGAACAGGAGGTTATAGAATGGAACTTATTGCTAGTTTTACAATTGATCATATGAAACTGTTACCAGGGGTATACGTTTCAAGAAAAGATAATGTTAATGGGAATATTCTTACTACTTTTGATATAAGAATGACCAGACCGAATTTTGAGCCGGTTATGAATACAGCGGAGATGCACACTATTGAGCATCTTGCAGCAACCTATCTTCGTAATGATGAAAACTGGGGTGAAAAAATAGTTTATTTTGGACCAATGGGATGTCGTACAGGCTTTTATCTTATTCTGGCTGGAGATTATGAATCAAAGGATATAGTGAAGCTATTATCAGATATGTTTATATTTATCAGGGACTTTAAGGATGAGGTTCCAGGGGCTGCACCGGAAGAATGCGGCAATTATCTTGATATGAATCTTAATATGGCTAATTATCTTGCTGATAAATATTTAAGGGAAGTGCTCGATAATATTACTGAGGAACGTCTGGTATATCCAGAATAAGCTGAACAGATTCAAGTATACAAAAACCATCTCTTGCATAAAATGTTATGAAATATTATTATTAGATGGTGAGAAATATGAATAAGAGACAACTTGATATGTTAAGGGCAGCCATGCCATATACGAATCCCACACTTAGAAAGCCCCTGCAGGTGTATATCCAGACAGCTGAATTGTCAGATTACATACGTAGTGATGATTCGGTATCAGAAGTTAATGCCTGCGGATTGGATCACGTAGGTGATGTGGAGGGCATGATGGAGCAGATAAGGGAATTTTGCAATCCAAGGGAGCGTGATATGCTTGACATGGTGCTTAATTTTGTAAGGGCCCAGAAGATATATCAGTGTTATCGCAATTATAAGGGCACGGTCCAGGGTAGTGAAGCCGGTGGAATGATGGAATTTCTTATGTCACAGCTGTCCCCTGAACAACGTAACATGTTTGAACAGATGTCGTCTGTTGGTGGTAATTAATGGAGGGCGTATATGTTCAGACAGAATATTTTTGGTAATCATAACAATAACAGTAATTATAATGATGGTAGTCATAATACCGGTAATTACAATAATGGCAGTCATGCTGGCAGCAATACAGGCGATAGTGCCAGTAAGCACAATAGTGGTGCCGGTAAATGTAACAGTTATGAGAATTCAGATGTATACAAAAATATGCATCCGAAGAAAAGACAGATTATCGAAGAGCTTGTAAAAAATACAAATGGCAGAAAGCTTAAGGATTGTGCACCGGCAATTATGATGGCGGTCAGACGGATGAACAACGATGGCCTTACATTTGACAGGGCAGAGTCTGAGTGCATGATGAATATACTTACGAGTAATATGAGTCCTGAAGAAAAACAACAGGCAGAAATGTTTGCAAAAACCTTTGCCAGCATGAAAAAAGACAATAATTAGCGGCTTTGGATATTTTGTAATTTATATATAATTTGCATTTGGCAATTACTTAAATATGAGAGATAAACAAAAGGAGAGTAACATTTATGGCAGACGAAAAGAAAATACTGTACAGCGGTATGCAGGCAACAGGAAAACTTACACTTGGTAATTATATGGGAGCCCTTAAAAACTGGATGACCCTTAATGAAGAATATGAGTGCTTCTTTGGAGTAATGGACCTTCATTCACTTACTGTACGTCAGGAACCGGCAGAATTTAGAAAAAGAGCAAGGGACTTATTTGCTTTATATGTGGCAGCAGGACTTGATCCGGAGAAAAACTGTATATATTTCCAGTCACACGTTTCAAGCCATGCCGAGCTTTCATGGATATTAAGCTGTTTCACATACATGGGAGAGCTTAACAGAATGACACAGTTTAAGGATAAGGCAGCAAAGCATGCTGACAATATAAACGCAGGATTATACACATATCCTGTACTTATGGCAGCTGATATTCTGCTGTATCAGGCAGATGTTGTTCCTGTAGGCAAGGATCAGCTGCAGCATCTTGAGATAACAAGAGACATTGCCCAGAGATTTAACAGCATATATGGTGACGTGTTTACAATTCCGGAAGCATATATGGGCAAGGCAGGGGCTAAGATTATGAGCCTTCAGGACCCAACAAGAAAAATGTCAAAATCAGATGAGAATGCTAATGCCAGTGTATATCTAATGGATGATGCTGACACAGTCAGACGTAAATTTAAGCGTGCCGTTACAGATTCAGAGGCAGAGGTAAGATATGACTGGGATAATAAACCGGGAATTTCAAACCTTATGGATATATATGGTGCTACAACAGGCAAGACAACAGATGAAATCGAAAAGGAATTTGCCGGCAAAGGATACGGCGACTTCAAGATGGCAGTTGGTGATGCTGTAGCAGCTATGCTTACACCAATGCAGACAAGATTTGAGGAACTCATAAAAGATAAGGAATACCTTGATAAGATGATAAAACAGAATGATGAGAAGGCATATTATTTCTCACAGAAAACACTTAGAAAGGTCAAGAAAAAAGTGGGTCTTACTGAAAATATCAGATAAGCTACCAGACAGATATACAGGATAATGAAACCGTACGAAGTACCAGGTAAGGAAACCGTAAGAAATACCAGATAGAAATACCAGATAAGAATATTAGACGGGGAGGATACTGATATTATGGCAGGCTCATCATTTGGTGACATATTCAGAATAACAACGTGGGGGGAATCTCACGGAAAGGGACTTGGAGTTGTGGTAGATGGCTGTCCTGCCGGAATCACGCTGAATGAGGACATTATACAGGAGTATATGAACAGGCGCAGACCGGGAGCAATCAGATTTGCAACCAAGCGAAATGAGGCTGATAAGATTACTATAATGTCAGGTGTTTTTGAAGGCCGTACAACAGGTACACCTATTTCCATGCTTGTTTTCAATGAAGACCAGCATTCCAAGGATTATTCACAGATTGCGTCATGCTACAGACCGGGACATGCAGATTATACATTTGACTGCAAATACGGGTTCCGCGATTATCGTGGTGGCGGAAGATCTTCAGGACGTGAAACCATAGGAAGAGTTGCGGGAGGCGCTGTTGCCCTTGCATTTCTTAAAGAGCTTGGCATTGAGATAACAGCATACACCAGACAGATTGGACCAGTGGCTATAGATAATCCTCTTTCAACTGATCTTTTAAAATTGAGACAGGCTATTATGAATAGTGAAATTTATATGCCTGATGAAGCAAAGACAAAGGATGCTGTAGACTACTTAAGTCGTATGACTGAAAATATGGATTCAGCAGGCGGTATGGTTGAATGTGTTGTGAACGGTGTTCCAGCCGGACTTGGTGATCCTGTATTTGATAAGCTTGATGCCCAGCTTGCAAAGGCCATTATGTCAATAGGTGCTGTTAAGGGCGTGGAATTTGGCGAAGGCTTCAGGGTGGCTGCCATGAGTGGTTCTGAGAATAACGACTCATTCAGGATAAATGATGGTAAAATTACCAAAGAAACAAATCATTCCGGTGGAGTACTTGGTGGAATGAGTGATGGAAGCGACATTGTATTCAGAGCGGCATTTAAACCGACTCCTTCAATCGCAAAAACCCAGCACACAGTTAATAAGGATGGCGAGAATATTGATATTAACATTAAGGGCAGACACGATCCTGTAATTGTACCAAGAGCAGTCGTTGTAGTTGAAGCCATGACAGGTCTTGTAATAGCCGACCTGCTTTTGAAGAATATGACAGCTAATATTGATAATGTTAAAAAGGTTTATGACAAATGATGTAATCTGTCATATGCACATAAAAGTGATAATGAAGATAATGAATTATAAGTAAAACAGCTTATTATATGTGACAAAAATCGACATATACTCATATAATGTAATAAGAATAATCTTATTTGAATGAGGTAATGATATGAGATTTTATGGCGGATATGGTAAGGAAGGCCTGGCACCGGGCAGACAGAGACCGGAAGATGATACAGGCAAAGCTGTTCAGGGTGAAAAGCCTGAACCAAAGTCTACAAAGCTTGTAATTGATGATACGACAATCTATGAAATTGATTTGGATTGTTATGAATGCAGGAAGAAAAACATATAAGATACTGACAAACCTAAATGTCAGGCAGTTAAATAAAGCTGCCTGACATTTTTTAATGTGGGCAGGCAATTGTCATTACCATGCCCATAAAACTGAAGAGTACTGTTTCCTGCAATTCCTGCTTAATTAGAAACCGCATCCACCACAGCAGCAGAGAAGAATTATGATCCAGAGAGCACTGCTGCCTCCGCAGTCATTTCCACAACCACCACAGCCATCGCCGCATCCTCCGTTAAAACCGCCACATCCTCCACAGCAAAGGAGAAGAAGAATTATGATAAGACAGCTGTTGTTGCTGCCTCCTCCACATGAACAACCTCCACCACAATTTGTTGCTGCTACATCACTCATTTTGTTGCCTCCTATAATTATCTTATAGTCTTAAAATATGTGTGTGGGCATGTCATTGTTACAAATTTTTTAGAGAAATTACATTGACATATTGAATTGCATTGATATTATAAAAAGGTGTAATACCTATAAAATACTGGATGACTTATGAAAATGTGAGCCCAAAACGGCTCATTTGGACCTATAGGAGGGTAATTTCATGAAGGATAATGCTTGTGAAGGAGTTTTTGACGATTTGGAAGAAATGCACGAAGAATGTGGAGTGTTTGGAGTGTATGACCGTGATGGTGGAGATGTTGCAGGTACGATATATTATGGATTATTTGCACTACAGCATCGTGGACAGGAAAGCTGTGGTATTGCAGTAAGTGATACCAGTGGTCCTATGAACAATGTAAGCGTTTCAAAGGGAATGGGCCTTGTAAATGAACAGTTCAATGCCAGGAATCTTGGAGAGCTTAAGGGTAATATCGGAGTTGGTCATGTCAGATATTCCACTGCAGGAGCCAGTAATTCACACAATGTTCAGCCACTTGTTCTTAATTATGTAAAGGGAACACTTATGTTAGCCCACAATGGTAATCTTGTTAATGCCCTTGACATAAGAAAAGAGCTTGCAATGACAGGAGCAATATTCCAGACTACAATTGATACGGAAGTAATTGCCTATCTTATTGCAAGAAAAAGACTTGTTACCAGGGATGCTGAACATGCGGTAATAGAGGCCATGAAAGAATTAAAGGGAGCATATTCACTTGTTATAAGCAGTCCAAGAAAGCTTATAGGAGCAAGAGATCCATTTGGTTTCAGACCACTTGTTATAGGTAAGAGAGACAACACATATATGTTTGCTTCAGAAACATGTGCCCTTGACGCAGTTGGTGCTGAATTTGTAAGAGACGTACTTCCCGGAGAGGTCGTTACCATTACATCAGACAAAATTGAGTCAGACACATCCATGTGTAATGACAACCATAAAAAATGTATATTTGAATATATTTATTTTGCCCGTCCGGACAGCTATATAGACGGAGTTAGTGTATACAACTCAAGAATTATGGCAGGAAAAATACTTGCCCAGATGCATCCGGTTGAGGCTGATATAGTTGCACCTGTGCCTGATTCAGGTAATGCAGCGGCGATTGGTTATTCCCTGGAATCAGGAATTCCATATGCAATGGCATTTGTTAAAAACTCTTACGTGGGCAGAACATTTATCAAGCCTAAGCAGTCGGCAAGAGAATCAAGTGTCAAGATAAAGCTTAATGCCCTTAAGGAAGTTGTAAAAGGCAAGAGAGTCGTAATGGTAGATGATTCCATAGTAAGAGGAACTACTTCAGAGCGAATAGTAAGAATGCTTAAGAATGCCGGAGCTACAGAAGTGCATGTAAGAATCAGTTCACCACCATTCTTGTTCCCATGTTATTTTGGAACAGATGTGCCAAGCTGTGACCAGCTTATCGCCCATGACCACACAGTAAGTGAAATATGCAAATGCATTGGTGCAGATTCTCTTGGCTATCTTGACGGTGAAAGGTTAAATGAGCTGATTGGCGGATGCAGGGGATATTGTGACGCATGCTTTACCGGCAATTATCCGGTGGAGCCGCCAAAAGAGGATATAAGAGGCGAATTTGATAAGTAACAGCCGGACCGTATAAGACTGACAGAAGTACTGGAAGTTTACAGTAAGGTCTGATATAATAGAGGTGCGCGTTGATTTTTTGACGTAAAACTAAGAATAATAAAACTTTGGAGGAATAATAATGAGTACAGACAGCTATACAAGTCCGCTTTCAGAGCGTTATGCAAGTAAGGAGATGCAGAGAGTATTTTCACCGGATATGAAGTTTGGTACATGGAGAAGACTTTGGATTGCCCTTGCAGAAGCAGAAAATGAGCTGGGTCTCCTTGGAGAAGATGGAAAACCGGCAGTAACTAAGGAACAGATTGAAGAGCTTAAGGCACATGTTGATGATATTAATTATGAAGATGCCAAGGCAAGAGAAAAGCTTGTACGTCATGATGTTATGTCACATGTTTATGCATATGGACTCCAGTGCCCTAACGCAAAAGGAATAATACATCTTGGAGCAACTTCATGTTATGTTGGTGACAATACTGATATTATCATTATGAAGGAAGCACTTGATATTATCAAAGGTAAGTTGCTTACAGTTATTGATGATCTTTCAAAGTTTGCTATGAAATATAAGGATCTGCCTACACTGGCATTTACACATTTTCAGCCGGCACAGCCAACAACAGTTGGAAAGCGTGCAACACTCTGGATTCAGGAGTTCCTTATGGACCTTGCTGATCTTGAGTATGTATCAGATTCTCTGAGACTTCTTGGTTCAAAGGGAACAACCGGAACACAGGCAAGTTTCATGGAGCTTTTTGGTGGAGATGAAGAGAAGGTTAAGGCACTTGATAAGCTTATTGCTAAGAAAATGGGCTTTGAAGGATGCTATCCTGTTTCAGGTCAGACATATTCAAGAAAAGTTGATACAAGAGTTATGAATGTACTTGCCGGAATAGCTGCATCAGCCCACAAGATGTCTAATGATATCAGACTTCTTCAGCATCTTAAGGAAGTTGAAGAGCCATTTGAGAAGAATCAGATTGGTTCATCAGCTATGGCTTATAAGAGAAATCCAATGAGAAGTGAGAGAATTGCTTCACTTTCAAGATATGTTATGATAGATGCCCTTAACCCTGCAATTACTTCTGCAACACAGTGGTTTGAGAGAACACTTGATGACTCAGCCAACAAGAGACTTAGCATTGCAGAGGGATTCCTTGCAACAGACGGAGTTCTTGACCTTTGTATGAATGTTGCAACAGGACTTGTTGTGAATGATAAGGTTATCACAAAGAGACTTATGTCAGAGCTTCCATTTATGGCAACAGAGAATATTATGATGGATGCTGTTAAGGCAGGTGGAGACCGTCAGGAGCTTCATGAGGAGATAAGACGTCTTTCAATGGAAGCAGGCGCTAACGTTAAGCAGAAGGGTCTTGACAATAATCTTCTTGAGCTTATTGCAGCAGATGACAAGTTTAATGTTACACTTGCAGAACTTGAGAAGGCAATGGACCCATCAAAGTATGTTGGACGTGCTCCTTCACAGGTTGTTGAGTTTATAGATGAGTATGTTAAACCTGTACTTGATGCCAATAAGGACAGACTTGGTATTGAAGCAGAGATTAATGTATAATATTAATATCTGAAATATAAAGATGAAAAATACTTGAAAAACACATACATTGTGTTGTATAATCGTAGACTGTGGTGGGTCTGTAGAACCTGCCCTGTGTTTCACGTAATTATGAAAATGATTTGGAGGGATTAACATGGTAACAGCAGTTGTTGGAGCTAACTGGGGAGATGAAGGAAAAGGTAAGATTACTGACATGCTTGGACAGGAGTCTGATATTATTGTCAGATTTCAGGGAGGAAGCAATGCAGGACATACTATAGTTAACAATTATGGTAAATTTGCACTTCATATTCTTCCATCAGGAGTATTTTATAACCATACTACTAGTATAATTGGTAATGGTGTTGCGCTTAACATACCTGATTTAATCAGAGAGATAAAGAGTATTGTAGACAGAGGGGTACCAATGCCTAAGATTCTTGTATCTGACAGAGCTCAGATTGTTATGCCATATCATATCCTTTTTGATCAGTGCGAAGAAGAAAGACTTGCAGGCAAATCATTTGGCTCAACAAAGTCAGGAATCGCTCCGTTTTATTCAGATAAATATGCTAAGATTGGCTTCCAGGTTTCAGAACTTTTCTTAGATGACGAAGATCTTCTTGCTAAAATCAGACAGGTTCTTTCAGTTAAGAATGTTATATTAGAGCATCTTTACAAGAAACCTGCCATTGATGAGAACGAGATTCTTAATACATTACATGAGTACAGAGACATGATTGCACCTTATGTATGTGACGTTTCAACATTCCTTCAGAAATCACTTAAGGAAGGAAAGAGAGTACTTCTTGAGGGTCAGCTTGGAACACTTAAGGATCCAGACCATGGTATTTATCCAATGGTAACATCTTCAAGCACACTTGCTGCATACGGAGCAATTGGTGCAGGAATTCCACCTTATGAGATTAAGAGAATCGTAACAGTTGTTAAGGCTTATTCAAGTGCTGTTGGAGCAGGAGAATTCATAAGCGAGATATTTGGAGAAGAAGCTGATGAACTTAGAAACCGCGGTGGAGATGGCGGAGAGTTTGGTGCAACAACAGGACGTCCAAGACGTATGGGATGGTTCGATGCAGTAGCAAGCCGTTACGGATGCCGTATGCAGGGAGCCACAGATGTTGCTCTTACAGTTCTTGACGTACTTGGTTATCTTGAGAAGATTCCTGTATGTGTAGGATATGAAATAGATGGAGAAGTAACTAAGGACTTCCCTGTAACAGCTAAGCTTGCCAAAGCAAAACCTGTTTATGAGGTACTTGATGGATGGAAATGCGATATCAGAGGCATCAGAAAGTATGAAGACCTTCCTGAAAACTGCCGTAAGTATATTGAGTTCATTGAAAAAGAGCTTGGTGTTAACATTACTATGGTATCTAACGGACCTAAACGTGAGGATATTATATACAGATAATTTTATCTCAGTCGAGAAGGCTTCCGCTCCTGCAAGTGGTGAGTAATAACAAATCCTCCTCAGTGGGAAGTATGGTCTTACATTGAGATAAACGCTCCGCGCTGGTTATTAAAACTGGCGCGGTTATTTTTTGCCTGAAATTAATAAAAAGTAAATTTATTCTTACTCAAATAATAAAAATCTGTTGAAATTTAATTATGTTCTATAAAGAAGTATATGGGCGTTTTGAAAAGTGATCACAGTAAAGAGTGGTACAAAAACCATGAAAATCAAGGTGACTGTAAAGAAAAAATAAGTCCTAAAAATGATTTAAAATAGCAGGAATCTAATTGTACCTGGGGCTAGCCATTGCGTCAGCAACTTGGTATAATAAAGGGGAGTAACTTTAAGGGGGTATATAATGGTATTTTCATCGTCAACATTTATATTTGCATTTCTGCCCCTCACTCTTTTACTGTATTACATTTCGCCGAGGATTGTTAAGAATTACACGCTGCTTGCAGCAAGTCTATTCTTTTACTGGTGGAATCAGAATCAGTACCTCTATCTTTTAATTGAATCGATACTGGTTAATTACCTGTTTGGAATAATAATATGGAAAAGCAATAAAAGACTGCTAAGGCTTGGCACCCTTACTGCAGGTCTGACACTTGATATAGCATTGCTTGGGGTATATAAGTATACGGATTTTGTAATCAGTATTATAAATGATATAAATGAGATGAACACTCCGGAAGGTTATATGGTTAACACAATTCCACTTACAGATGTGCTTCTTCCGGTGGGAATATCATTTTTTACATTTCAGGGTATATCCTATCTGGTGGATATATACAGAGGGACCTGCAAATGCTGCTATAATCCGTTTGAAACGGCCCTTTATATAGCATCATTTCCTCAGCTGGTGGCGGGACCTATTGTAAAATATAATGAGGTTTCACAACAGATCAAAGACCGTCGCACAAGTATTAAGGGCTTTGCAGAGGGAATTGAAAAATTTGTGACAGGACTTGCCAAGAAAACCCTTATTGCCAATACATTAGGTGAGACTACAGATAATGTATTCGCATCCATAAGCACTGGAATAGATACACCTACAGCCTGGCTTGGAATAATATGCTATACACTTCAGATATATTATGATTTCTCGGGTTATTCAGATATGGCCGTTGGACTTGGCAGAATGTTTGGCTTTACATTCCCTGAAAACTTCAATTATCCCTACATATCAATCTCTATAACAGAATTTTGGAGAAGGTGGCACATTTCTCTGTCCACCTGGTTCAGAGATTATCTGTACATACCTTTAGGTGGTAACAGAAAGGGCTTTCAGAGTGTTAATCTGTTGATAGTATTTTTTGTGACCGGTTTATGGCATGGAGCTTCCTGGAACTTTGTAGTGTGGGGGCTTTGGTATGGTGTCCTGCTTGTTTTTGAGAAAATGATCATGCTAACGAAAATTGACAGGATTATTCCAAAATCAGTCAGATGGTTTGTTACCATGGCAATAGTCATGGCAGGCTGGGTAGTATTCAGAGCCGACGACATGGGACAGGCAATTAGTTATTTTGAAATACTGGCGGGAAAAGACCAGGCATTTCACAGGATGCTGCATCAGACATTCAAGTATAATATAAATGGAAGAATAGTATGGACAATAGTTGCAGGCGTAATATTTGCAACACCTGCATTTAGCTTCATTTGTGGCAAAATGAAGAAGCTGTGCTATAAAAATGCAGTATCGACGATTGTGTACGACCTGTGTGAGCTGGCAGTCATATTTATTTTATTTGCCCTGAGTATAATATGCGTGGTGAATGAAACGTATAATCCATTTATATATTTCAGATTTTAGGTTTACAAGTAAAATGATGAAGTTCAGATTTTAAATTAAGGTGACATTATGAGAAAATCTACAACTGTAGTTAATGTAATAAAGATAATGCTTTTTCTGGCATTTTTAATTGTGCCTGTTATATTTATTAACAGGAAGGACAATCAGGTATCAGAAATCGACAATACAATACTTATGAATGCGGATCAGGTTGGAAAGGTGAATTCTCTTTCTGATGATACGGAGGTTTATCTTTCACAGCATATAGGATTTCGTGACAGGATGTTAACGAAGTATATTGACGTTAATGACAAGGCATTTAATATGCTTATCCATCCCCAGTATGAGTATGGTAAAGAGGGATACGTTTTTTTTAAGATGCCGGCAGAAAAGCAGGATACAGGTTATCTTAAGGCATTTGCCAGATTTACGAAAAGAATGCAGAAGTACTGCAACAAAAGGGATATATATTTTCTATACTGCATCAATCCTGATAAAACAGAGATATATAGTGAGTATCTTCCGGCGGGAGTTAATCTTACATATTTTAGACAGCGTTATCTGCGTGTGATGTTAGACAAATACGGGGTCAATTATATGGACAATGTTCCTGTGCTTGAGGAAGCAGCCAAAAGCCAACAGGTATTCAACATAAAATATGATGCGGGACACTGGAATGATACCGGAGCCTATGTGGGCATGAGCAATATCCTTAGTGAGCTTGCAAAATATGACCCTTCAATACCACAAAATAAGCGGGAAGATTATACAGCTGTAGAAAGTGTAAATGAATATCTGCCACTTTCATATTTTAAGATAAATGAGCCCACAGTAACTCTTACCCGCAATAAACCGGAGGCAATAGATATTAGTTCACAGGATACAGATGTACGCATCAATCCCATGTACAATGATTTCTCTCATTATGTAAATCCAAAACATAAGAAGCTTCCTCGCATTCTTATATTCAGAGGAAGTTATTTTCTTGGAAGAGAGAAGTTTATGACAGAGAGCTTTTCTGAAAGCATTTTTGTACATAGTTATGAAAATGTTTTTAATCTTGAATATTTTGTGGAGAGATATAAACCGGATATTGTACTGTTTGAGTCAGTGGAGTATGCAACAATTAACACTTATTTTTCCAAGGAAAAATTAAAAACAGTTAAGTTTGTTAAGTCCTAGGTGTGGCCTTATATTCTTGCATTTGCAACCCCTGGAGAGTATAATATCACTATTACAGACATGACAGGATGCATCTGAATTTAAATGAAATTACACTGTTACAGACATGACAGGATGCATCTGAATTTAAATGGAATTACACTATTACAGACATGACAGGATGCATCTGAATTTAAATGGAATTACACTATTACAGACATGACAGGATGTACATGAATTTAACTGAAACTAATAATGGGCAGGTGTGCTTATGAAGGACAAGATTCTGCGATTTGCAAGAGGAGATTTTTCAGAGGCAGGAGCAGTAATTGCTCTGTCTGAAAAGCAGATATCATTTGAAGTCGAAGAAGGAAAAACATATCAGGGAAGCATTTACATTGGAAGCGAAGATAATCTGATGTTAAAGGGACTTCTCTATATTTCGTGCCCTTATTTATCTGTAATGAACGATCAGTTTGCCGGAAAAGAGGCAAAGGTTAACTATACATTTTCGGCTAAGGAGCTTACTGCAGGGGAAACTGTAACAGGTCATATAGACATCATTACTAATCTTGGTGCTGTTACAGTGCCGGTGGAGGCGGTTGTAACAATTCCATGTGTTACAACAAAGGCCGGTATTAAGATAAGCGATCTGGCTGGCTTTGCAGAGTTTGCAAGTAAAAATAAGGATGAGGCATGCGATATATTCATGTCGGATTCATTTGAAAAGGTATTCCTCTATAGGGATATCGAAAAGCAGATGCTGTATAAAACATTGAAAAAAGGACCGGATATTCCTGCCAGTGTTGAAGAATTTCTTGTGGCAATCCACAAAAAGACCAGGGTTATGTTAGCTGTAGACAGGAATAATATTGAATATAAGGACTGTTACAGCCCATTTGAAGATGAGGTACATATTGATGCCAACACATGGGGTCTTACGAAAATTCATGTGCAGACAGATGCACCATTTATAAGAATAGAGCACAATGTGATTGAATGTGATGGAGACAGCCTTAACAAGGGGTCTATGGTTGTCAGGTATATTATAGATGCTGCCAATATGAAAAGGGGCCTTAATACAGGCTATATTAATGTTAAAACCAGCAATCAGCATTTTAAGATAAAAATAAGCGCCTTTAAGCATGATGAGGGCGAGATAAGAAAAGAAGACAGAAGCAGATTTTTAGGAAAAATATTAAGACTTTTCCTTGAACTTAAGAAGGGTAAAATTGGGGAGAAGGATTATACGGATGAGATTGACAGGCTTCTTTTGAAATATAAAAGGAAGCTTTCAGATGATATTGTTACCATATGTCAGGTTTACGTAGCAATTATGCGTGGAAAAACTGATTCCGTAAAGGGACTTATCAATGACCTTACCTTATATGAGAATAATGTAAAACGCAGTGACAGGGATTATATTTTTTACGTGGCTATTCTATATGTTAAGTACCTTGCCATGAATAGTGATGGTGAAGAGAGCAGAGCTTTGCTTGTTGACAAGGTGCGTGATATGTATAACAGGAGATGCCGGCATGTCCTGCTTTTGTGGCTGTTACTCTTTATGGATCCGGCCTATCAGGAGGATAAGGTCTTATTTGATGAAGTCCTCAGACACATTAAAGCAGGCAGCACAAGTCCGGTTCTGTATCTGCTCCTTTGCCGGGTTATCAAGAAAAATCCGGAATTTATCCATGAGTGGGATGATTCCATGATATATCCTTTAGCCTGGGGAATTAAGAATGATATTGTAGACGAGGAAATGGGTGATGCATTTGCATTCCACGTCAGTAGAACAAAAACATTTAATCTTACAGTATATAAGAGTCTTTCAAGGCTGTATGATACATATAAAAATGATGACATTCTTGCAACCATATGCATGATGCTTGTCAGACTTGGAAAATGTGATAGCAGGTACACCAGGTGGTTTGAGCTTGGAATTGAAAAACAGTTTAAGATAACGAATATATATGAAAGCTATATGTGTTCATTAAACAGCACGTATGACAAGACTATTCCAGAGCAGGTCACAAGATATTTTATGTACGGAAACCGCCTGCCAAAAAGGGAAAAAGAGATTTTATTTGCCTCAGTTATTAAGGATAAAACAAGGAATCCATCCATTTACAGGGCTTATGGAGTTATGATATCCAATTTTGCCAGAAAACAGCTTGAGAAGGGCGAGTTAAATGATTCTCTTGCCATTATATATGAGGACAGTATTCGTCTTTCTACAGTTGACGAAACAATTGCAGTTTATTTGCCGGAAGTAATGTTCAAGATAAAGGTACAGTGTCTTATTGACAGTGTTAAAGGCGTGATAGTAACCTGTAGGGAATTTGAAGATGAGGTGTATGTGCCATTTGAAGATGGTGTGGCATATGTGGATGTGGTTTCAGATGATTATAAGATTGTTATTGTTGATGAAAATGATAACAGACTCACACATCCGGGTTATTATACCACAAGGAAAATGCTTCATATGGACTCATTTGCAGCAAAATGTTATGAGATTGCCCCGGATAATGACAAGCTCCTTGCCTATATGTACTGTAAGTGCGAGAAGGAATACAACGATTCGGAGCGCTCTGTTGCCATCAGAAGGAAGGCGTGGAAGGAGCTGCATCTTAGATTTTCATATGAGCAGAAGAATTATCTGACCCTTTTAGAGTATTATTATGAGCATGCAGAGGGTGAATATCTTGATGAACTGCTTAGTGCGCTTGGAGAGAGAAGATTGAACAAGCGTACAAAGAGAAAAAGAAATGAACTCCTTGTGCTTAGAGGCATGTATGATGATGCCCTTGCTTCTACTGATTTTGATGAATTAGAAGAGGATGATTCCAGGCATCTTGCAAGAATATGTGAAGAAATGATTAATGCGCCGGAGGAGTTAGAGGACAATGATAAGCTTCTCAAGGCGGCAGCCTATGTATTTGAAAAGGGCAGCTACACAGATAAGATAATACGCTATCTGGCAAAATATTACATGGGTCCGTCAAAAAACATGTATTCAATATGGAAGACAGCACAGGCATTTGATATAAAATGTGATGAGATATCTGAGAAGCTCTTAGCCCAGGTCTTATTTGCCGAAGAAGATATAGAAGGTACAGAGGATGTGCTTGATTATTATCTTAAGCATGGTACTGATAAGGTCCTGAAGAAAGGCTTTATATCTTATCTTGCCTATAGATATGTTACGGTTGACAAGGAGTTGTCAGAAACTGCCTGGAACTGGATAGAGAATAATATTCTTAAGGAATATAATATTATATGTACCCTGGCAGTTATTAAGAGACTAAGCTTTGCAGATAATATTACGGATGATGAAAAGGAATTTTGCGATATTAAGGTGAACCAGTTTGTTAAGAAGGGAATCATTTTCCCATTCTTCCTGAGATTTGCCAAATATTTCAGACTGCCTGGGGAGTTGGATGGCAGACAGATCATTATGTGCGTATGGCCTTCCGGCAGGGATATAAATATCCGCTACAAATATGCCGGCGGAAGCATCAAAATCGCGCCTATGAAGGAAAGCTATTATGGCGTGTATATATATGAGTTGGTTATTTTTGAAAATGAGAAGGTTATATACGAATTCTTTACCAACAAGAATGGCAAAAAGAATTTGCTTGGCTCCGGAACAATCTCGTATGAGGGAATAAGCGGCAGAGATATTACAAGATTTGATATGATTAATACAATGATAAGACATTACAATAACGGTGATGATGAAAAACTCACGGAATGTCTTGAAACATATGTGAAGCTTGATGAGGCGTCACACAGTTTATTTAAGATATTGTGAGGCCTTTGAAGGGCTATTGACTATTGTGAGGCTTTGTAGGACAATTGTGAGGCTTTGCAGGACAATTGTGAGACTTAAAAGAGTTGTGTTATTTTGAAAAAATATTGAATGTAGTTTTTGATGAAAAAGGAGGGAAAATTGTGGATAATGAAATGCTGATAATTGGCATAGATTACGGAAAAGAGAATACCCAGATAGCATATTATGATAAGGAAGCTGCCGATGGATTATGCATTGAAGAAAATATTTCCACAGAATCTGCAGAGACTACCATTAAACACTGCATGGAAATTATGCAGAGCAAATTTCCTGACAAGAATAAATCTGAAACCTGTATTGTGATTACTAAGAAAACCTATGTTAAGGAAGAAGCCGAAGAGCTGGCGGCTTATTTTGCAAATGCTGGCTATAAAAAGGAGCTTATACAGGTTATTACTTACAAACAGGCGTATATGTACTACGTCATGAACGGGCCTAAGGAGTGCTGCCAGAATGATGTGGGCTTATTTGATTATGATATGGAAGGACTTAAGTATTATCAGCTTGTAATCGACAGACGCCGGGAGCCTTACGTGGTGGGTGTTGTGGAGAAGGATTACAGTGACACTCTTAAGTATGACCAGGAAGCATTTAAAAATGATGAGGAGCTTCCCTATATTTTTGAAAATGTGGCGCAGAATGCAACCCACAAGCAGATTCTTTCCAGTCTTTATATGACAGGAAAGGGATTTGAAAGTGATTGGGCAGATGAGACCATGAAGAAGATGTGCAGAGGAAGACGTGTGTTTAAGGGCGGTAATCTGTATGTTAAGGGGGCATGCTTTGCGGCGGCGAAAAACAGCCATGTCGGTAAGATGCCTGAGGTGGTATTTATTGATGATAATATGATACAGGCCTATATATCAACAAAGGTTTATTATAATGCTTCGGATTCTGAGCTTATAATTGCAAAGGCCGGCACACCCTGGGATGAGGTTGATAACAGCATAAGGATTATTCCTGATATGGAGAACGAGCTGCAGATAAATGTTACCAATGTTGTAACCAGGGAAAAGAGTACACATATAATCCCAGTTGATTTTGTTGGAAAAAAGCGGCTTGCAAAGATGACAAGACTTCGTGTCAGGGTTCGTTTTCAGGGTGTTCACAAGTGTATTATAACTATAAGTGATGAGGGCTTTGGAAGGCTTTGTCCTTCATCAAGAAGGATATATGAAAAGATTATCAACATATAGTCAGAAGGAAGGTGCAGATGTTTGGGCAGAATGATATTATGTACATCAAGAAGGGCAGAGAATCCTTATATATTCCCTGTTTCCGACACACAGATATATACTGTGGAGGAGCTTTGCTACTATATATATCATAATATCTTTGAGATGACAGAGGAGTGCTTTGGTAAAAAGCTCACAGACTGGTTCAGGAATGAACTTGGTATGGAGGTTATTGCTTCCAAATTAGAAATTCTTGATGAAAATCGGGGAACTATTAAGGACAGAATTATAAGCATAATGTGCTCCTGTGATTATTATACGGAACAGGACATAAAGGCACTGCTTACCATAATATCAGAAATTGAGAATCTGCCATATCATGGCAAGCTCAAGCTCAAGGCTGACAATTATCTTAAATTCGGAAAATATTCTGCTGCCAGAAAGGAATACGACAGAATCCTGACTGGTGGTTATGTGGTTAACCTTAATCCTCTGCAATATGGCAACATTTTGCATAATCGCTCCATGGCCTGTTTTTATATGGGCTCATTTGCTGAGGCATTAAGTGGCTTTAAGGAGGCTTACAGCCGTAACAATAATCCGGAGTCAATAAAGCATTATTTGTATGGTTTACTTCTTGATGGGGAAAATGATACCTTCAGGGAAGAAGCAGAAAAGTACGGGATATCGGAGGAAGACATGAGTGAACTTGTAAATGATGTCTCAAGGGCATTTGTGGATGCGGCCCAGTCTAAAAATTATATGGACATGGTCAAAGAACTGAAATATGGTGACAAAAATGAGATCCATAAGAAGGCTGGAAAGCGTCTGGAGATTATTAAGGAACAGTACAAGGGCATTCGTTAATTTGCCAAATAAAATGCAGAGCTTTAATGAAATATAGAGCTTTAATGAAATATAGAACTTTAATAAAATGTTGAACTTTAATAAAATGTTGAATGTTAACTAAATGCAGAGCTTTAATAAAATATAGGACCTTACGGTATTCTGTAGCATATCACGGCAGCTTTCTATTGCTCATGGCTTGTGATTATGAGAAGAGAAGCGTTTGAGCCAGATATGACTGCTGCCTGACCTATATACTCGTTACTTAAACCAAATGGTGTAAGATTACTTATCTTAGTATTTTCTATTTCATATTTTAATCCCTTTATTGTGACAGACTCTGATGTGTCAGAGAGACTGAATATTGATATATAACCGGAGTTGCGAGGGCTCATTTCGTAGACATTATCACATATAACGAATGATACGTATGTATCATCAAGGAGATAGCCTATTCCACCTTTTTTGGCAATATGGGCTAAAAGCTGGATATTGGCCATGGTGTGGGCAAAGCGTTTTCCGGTACCGCCAAGAATGACAAATTTTGTGTAGCCTTTTTTGAAGCCTTCTTCGGCAGCAAGAAACATATCAGCATAATCTTTTTCGGCAGGATATACTTTGAATTCAGGCCCTGAAAGACTGGTGCTTTCTGATTTGTCTGCCAAAGTAATCTCATTTTTATATTTTTCTCTTAAACCGGTTGAATCAAAATCACCTATTATCATATCAGGAGTGACATCATTATCCAAAAGGAAGTCCAAGCCTCCGTCAACTGCTATGATATAGTCGCCATCACGCTTTGCCGGCGCAAATTTTTTGAAATTATCGCCGGCACCCACCAGATAGCATATTTTGTCATCAATATTATGCTTCATATGTTTCTCCCCGAAAAAATATTAAATGGCATTAATTGCTTCAATAGCTTTATCAAGCCAGTTCTGTTCGTAATCCTCAATAGCACCATTATCAACTGCTGCAGCAAGGGCAGGGTCGATAGGTATACGTCCAAGTAAAGGAAGCTCGCTTGCAGCTGCAACTTCACTTATATGGCTTTTTCCGAAAACTTCAATCTTCTTGCCACAGTCAGGACATTCTATATAACTCATGTTTTCCACAAGTCCAATGATTGGAACCGCCATGAGCTGTGCCATCTTAACAGCTTTTGCCACGATCATGGATACAAGCTCCTGTGGAGAAGCAACAACAATTATTCCATCAATAGGAAGTGACTGGAAAACAGTAAGAGGAACATCGCCTGTTCCAGGTGGCATATCAACATACATTGTGTCAATATCTTCCCATATAACATCGCTCCAGAACTGCTTAACAGTTCCACCGATAACAGGTCCACGCCATATTACAGGATCTGTGATGTCTTCAAGAAGAAGGTTGATACTCATAACGTCGATTCCAAGCTTAGTTTTAACAGGATATATTCCATCTTCGGATCCATTAGCCTTCTCTGTAAGTCCAAATGCCTTAGGAATTGAAGGACCGGTAATGTCAGCATCCATGATAGCAGTCTTTTTGCCACTTTTTGCAGTAGCAACAGCAAGTAATTCTGTGACAAGAGACTTACCCACGCCCCCTTTTCCACTTACTATTCCGATAACTTTTTTTACGTTACTCTTTTTATTTGGCTCGGCAAGAAAGCTCTGTGGTGAGGTTCTGTCAGAACAGTCAGAACTGCATGAAGAACAATCATGTGTACATTCACTCATAATAAATAAACCTCCGCTTAATTCATTTTATACATATAGCTAATACTTTATGCTTTAAGGGGTGATTTGTCAAGGTATACCACGGTGGGGTATCAGGCTGTTTCCATCTGAAATAAACAGTTCAATTCGAAGGCACGTGAGACCTGGTGCGTGATTCTCCCCATATAAATACGATTAAGTAATAAAAGTACGTGACAAATCGTCAGTATAATGTGATAATATCAATTAGAAAACCAAACCTGTAAAATAAGGTTAAGAATACTACAGGTATTAAATATAAACACTAAATAGGGAGGTAGATATATGGATTATGTTAAACTTAGTAAATTGATTGAAAAAATGAAGATTGAAAATCTCACACCGGATATAGACGTCAAAAAGATTCTTATTAAGGAATATGATGTTAACAGACCGGCACTTCAGCTTACAGGCTTTTTTGAATACTTTGATAATCACCGAATACAGATTATCGGACATGTAGAACATACTTATATGCAGCAGAATGAAGACAAGGGTGTATCAATGATCAAGAAAATACTTGAATATCAGGTACCATGTCTTATATACTGCAGAGACCTTGAAATATCAGATGAAGTTGTTGAATTAGGTAACACATATGGAGTTCCTATACTTAGAAGTAAGGAGACAACATCTGCATTTATGGCAGAGGTTATCAGATGGCTGAGAGTTGAACTTGCACCAAGGATATCAGTGCATGGAGTATTGGTTGACATATATGGTGAGGGTGTTCTTATAATGGGTGAAAGCGGTATCGGAAAAAGTGAGGTTGCTATTGAGCTTATTCACAGAGGACACCGTCTTGTATCAGATGATGTAGTTGAGATTATGAAGGTGAGCGATGAAACACTTATAGGAACTGCACCTGATATTACAAGACATTTCATCGAGCTTCGTGGAATAGGAATTATAGATGCCAAGACCTTATTTGGTGTTGAAGGAGTTAAAAATACCCAGTCAATTGACCTTGTAATCCAGCTCGAAGAGTGGAACAAGGATACAGATTATGACAGAATGGGTCTTGAGGACAAATACACAGAATTCCTTGGCAATAAGGTGGTTTGTCACTCAATACCTATCAGACCGGGAAGAAATGTTGCGATTATATGCGAATGCGCAGCAGTAAATTACAGACAGAAGAAGATGGGCTACAACGCTGCCAGAGAAATGTATAACCGTGTAACCGAAAATATGATGATGAATACAAGGAAAGACGACTAACCAAAATAAACTGAACAATTGAGTGTCTGGTACAGGGAAATCACATAATAAAGAGGAGAAAACATGGGTAACGGATTATATTTTGGAATAGACGTTGGGGGAACAGCAGTAAAAATGAGCCTATACTCATCAAAAGAGGACAGCATGGTTGAAAACTGCAGTATACCAAGTATAAAAAATGAGGATGAGAATATCCTTATAGGGAACATAGTTAGAAAAATGAAGGAAATGTCAGCTGAGGCAGGAGTGTCAATAAGTGAGGTTAGTGGAATAGGCATAGGAATTCCAGGACCTGTTACGGCAGATGGCAAAGTACTTAAATGTGCAAACCTTGGCTGGGATATAGTGGATCTGACTACAATAATAAAAGAACTTACAGGCGTAGAGAATGTTGAAGCAGGTAATGATGCTAATGTAGCAGCCCTTGGCGAGATATGGAAGGGTGCGGCAGCAGGATATAAGGATGCAGTAATGGTTACACTGGGTACCGGAGTTGGCGGCGGTATAGTAATTGATGGACATATAAGGGCCGGTCACAGAGGTGCGGCAGGAGAAATCGGGCATATTACGGTGGAGCCGGAAGAAAGCGAAGCATGTGGCTGTGGCTGTAGAGGCTGTCTTGAACAGTATGCATCAGCAACCGGAATAGTCGACATTGCAAAAAAAAGGTTTGGAATTTGTAAGGAAAACCTGACAGCAAAGGATATATTTGATGCTGCAAAGGCTGGAGATGAGAAGGCCCTTAAAACAGTAGATATATTTGCAGCATATCTTGGAACAGCACTTTCTAACATTGCTAACGTAATTGCCCCGGAAATATTTATTATCGGTGGCGGAGTATCAGCGGCTGGAAATATCATAATAGAAAAGGTTATGGAATATTATGAGAAAAACTCCATGTATGCTTTAAGAGACATACCGGCAAGGCTTGCAAAGCTTGGTAATATGGCAGGAATGTATGGTGCAATAAAGATGGTTATAGGCAGATAAAAGTAAAGTTAAAGGAAACAGGTATAATAAATGGATAACATAAAAGTTGAGATAAAGGAACTGAAAAAGTATTTTGAAGACCTGCTTGGCCCGGAGAATGTAAAGACAAATGAGCCAATGTCAAAGCATACAACCTTCAAAACAGGTGGACCGGCATGGTATTACCTTACACCTGAAAATGGTGAACAGATTGCAAAGATAATAGATTTGTGTAATAAAACCGGTGTCAAATATCATATGCATGGTAATGGAAGCAATGTATTATTTGATGATGAAGGATATGACGGAGTAATTATTGCTACCTGTGACAATATGACTGAGCTTATAAGAGATAATAATGTTTTAGTTGCAGGAGCCGGAGTTACCCTCGCAAGGCTTGCAAAGGAAGCACTTGATGGCGAGCTTACAGGACTTGAATTTGCATCAGGAATACCGGGAACAGTTGGTGGTGCAGTTGTTATGAATGCAGGTGCTTATGGTGGAGAAATAAGACATGTTATAGTGACTGCCACAGTTTATGACTGTGAATCAAAGGAAGTAAAGATACTTGGCAACAAGGAACTGTGCCTTGAGTATCGCAAAAGTATAATAATGGAAAAACCTTATATTGTTCTTGAAGCCTGCTTTGAGCTTTGTCATGGTGACAAGGAAGATATAAAGGAAACGATGAATGACTATAATAGCAGAAGAAGAGAAAAACAGCCTTTAAATTATGCAAGTGCAGGAAGTACATTTAAACGTCCGGAAGGATATTTTGCCGGGGCACTTATTGAGGAATGTGGTCTTAAGGGCTACAGGGTTAATGATGCCATGGTATCAGAAAAGCACGCGGGCTTTGTAGTTAATACAGGCAATGCAACAACAAAGGATATACTTGAGGTTATAAAACACGTTCAGGAAATGGTTTATGAGATTAAGAAGGTTAAGCTCGAACCTGAAGTCAGAATAATTAAAAAGTAAATAAACACAGGAGAGTAGATGGATGTCTTTTTCAATGGATGTTAAGGAGGAATTAGAAAAGCAGATTCCTCAGGCAAGACATTGCAGGATAGCTGAGCTGGCGGCTCTTTTGTCATTTTGCGGAAGCTACAGATATGGGGAAGAGGGTTCGGATTATGTTAAAATATCTACTGATAACTTGACAGTAGCATGTAAATATTTTATCTTATTAGAGAAAACATTCAAAATTCGACCTGAAGTGACTGTAAAAAACAGTCACGGCTCATATAATTATCAGATAATTGTTACTGACAGTAAAACGGTGCAGTCGGTTCTGATGGCAGTTAAGATTATAAGCGAAGAAGAGCTGACTAAGGATGGCCTTTGTCATCACAGCAGCAGGGATGCCAGTGAATTTACCGAGGCAGCCGTGAATGGTCTGTTAGTACAGAATGTATGTTGTAAGCGTGGGTATATAAGAGGAGCATTTCTTGCAGCCGGCTCCATAACAGATCCTAACAAGTCATATCATTATGAGATTGTTGCGGGAAGCAGGGAGAGGGCTGACAGTATACAGGAGATACTCACTTCATTTGATATTGACTCCAAGTGCATGGTACGTAAGAATAACTGTGTCGTATATGTTAAGGAAGGGGCACAGATATCAGATATACTTAACATTATGGAAGCTCATGTTGCACTGATGAAACTTGAGAATGTAAGAATACTTAAAGAGATGCGCAACACAATTAATCGTAAGGTAAACTGTGAGGCTGCTAACATTACAAGAACTTCAGAAGCTTCATTTAGACAACAGCAGGACATATTGTATATCAGAGATCATATGGGTTTTGATAATCTGTCGGAGCAGTTAAGGGAGATTGCCATGTGCAGAATTGATTATCCCGATGCGTCCCTGAAGGAACTTGCGGCAATGTTACATCCGCCTATTGGCAAGTCAGGTGTCAATCACAGGTTACGAAAACTGAGTGCTATTGCGACCGAATTACGGGAGCATAAGGAGGAGAAGAAAAATGCAGGCAAAGAAGATTAATATCAACATTGCAAAAAATGAAGGTGCGAGACCAGTTGCGGTACTTGTACAGGTTGCCAGTAAGTTTAACTGTCACATTGATGTGGAGTACAATGAAAAGAAGGTTAATGCTAAGAGCATTATGGGTATGATGTCACTTGGACTTATGCCAGGAGAAGATGTAGTTGTATATGCGGATGGTGATGATGAAACAGAGGCTATACAGGATATCGAAAAATGTCTTCAGAGTATCTGATGTTTAACACAGTAGAGACTCATTTAGTATTGACAGGAGCAGGTACAGCATTAAGTACATAATAATATATATAGAAAATACAGCATATATATAGAGTAAAAAATGCCCGGTTTTTACCGGGTATTTTTGGATTAGGAGGAGCGTATGGCGTTCAGGCATTTACATGTGCATACAGAGTACAGTCTTTTGGATGGCTCCAGTAAGATAAAGGAGCTTGTGGCCAGAGTAAAAGAACTGGGAATGGACAGTGTGGCTATAACAGACCATGGAGTTATGTATGGGGTAATTGATTTTTATAAGGCTTGCAGGGCGGCAGGGATAAAGCCTGTCATTGGGTGCGAGGTTTATGTTGCTCCGGGTTCACGTTTTGACAGGGAAACAGGGCACTCTGATGAGAGATACAATCATCTTGTACTTCTTGCGGAGAACAATAAGGGCTATGAGAATCTTATGAAAATAGTTTCAAAAGGATTTCTTGAGGGCTTTTATTACAAACCGAGAGTGGATTATGAGATATTAAGAGAATATCATGAGGGAATTATTGCTCTTAGCGCCTGCCTTGCAGGTGCAGTTGCCAGCAGGTTGAGAAAGGGCTTTTATGAGGAGGCTCTTAAGGAGGCCTTAACCTTAAATGAAATATTTGGGGATAACAACTTCTTTCTTGAGATGCAGGACCATGGAATACCAGAGCAGGCAGATGTCAACCAGGGCATTATGAAGCTGCACAATGAAACAGGAATTCCTATGGTAGTTACCAATGACTCCCATTATATATATGAAGAGGATGCCAGGGCACATGACATTCTCCTGTGTATTCAGACACAGAAAAAGGTAAATGATGAAGATCGTATGCGTTACGAGGGTGGCCAGTATTATATAAAATCCGAAGAAGAGATGGCTGCCTTATTTCCGTATGCACAAGAGGCGATTGATAATACAGGTCTCATTGCTGACAGATGTAACGTGGAGATAGAATTTGGCAATTACAAGCTGCCAAAATTTGATGTGCCAGAGGGCTACACCGCCGTAGAATATCTTCATAAGCTTTGTGAAGAGGGAATAGTAAAGAGATACGGTGACAGGGCAAATGAGCACAAAGAAAGAATGGAATACGAATTTGACACTATAAAGAGCATGGGTTTTGTGGATTATTTCCTTATAGTGTGGGATTTTATAAGGTATGCCAAGGAGAATGGAATTCCGGTAGGACCGGGAAGAGGATCGGCGGCAGGAAGTATTGTTGCATATTCCTTAGGCATAACTGATATTGATCCTATACGATATAATCTTCTGTTTGAGAGATTCCTCAATCCGGAGAGACTTACCATGCCCGATATAGATATAGATTTCTGTTACGAGAGAAGACAGGAAGTTATAGATTATGTAGTTAGAAAATATGGTAAGGACAGGGTAGTTCAGATTGTAACATTTGGAACCATGAAGGCACGTAATGCAATCAGGGATGTTGGAAGGGCTCTTGATCTTCCATATGCTTATGTGGATTCCGTTGCCAAAATGATTCCTGACGAACTTGGAATTACAATAGATGGAGCACTTAAGATAAATCGTGAACTGCTTGCCATGTATGATTCAGATGACCAATGCAAAAATCTTATAGATATGTCAAGAAAGCTTGAGGGTCTTCCAAGACATACATCAATGCATGCGGCCGGAGTAGTTATAAGTAATGCTCCTGCCATAGATTATGTTCCACTTTCAAGAGCATCAGATGACACTATTACAACCCAGTATACCATGACAACTCTGGAGGAGCTTGGTCTTCTTAAGATGGATTTCCTTGGACTCAGGACCCTTACAGTAATACAGGATGCCATTAATCTTGTGAATTATGGTATAAAAAATGGTTTCTCCCACCTTAAGGAAGGGGAAACAGGGGAACTCTTAAAGAAGATAAATCATGAGTTTACCATAGAAGATATAGACTATGATGATCCCGCCGTATATGAGCTTATTGGACAGGGAAAATGCGAGGGAATATTCCAGCTTGAAAGTCCCGGTATGAAAAACTTCATGAAGGAGCTTAAACCGAAAAGTCTTGAGGATGTTATTGCCGGAATATCATTATATCGTCCAGGCCCAATGGATTTCATTCCAAAGTATCTAAACGGTAAAAATAATACAGATAAGATAGAATATGAGACACCGGAGCTTGAGCATATACTTGAACCAACCTATGGATGTATGGTATATCAGGAACAGGTTATGCAGATAGTAAGGGATCTGGCAGGATACAGCTACGGACGAAGCGACCTTGTAAGACGAGCCATGTCAAAGAAAAAAGCAGATGTCATGGAGAAGGAGCGAATTAATTTCGTTAACGGAAATGAAGAAGAGCAGGTTAAGGGCTGTAAAAATAATGGAATATCTGAAGAAAAGGCTATGCATATCTTTGATGAGATGACGGACTTTGCCAAGTATGCATTTAACAAGTCTCATGCGGCGGCCTATGCAGTTGTGTCTTACAGAACAGCTTATTTGAAAAAATATTTTCCAGTGGAATTTATGGCCTCCCTGCTTACCTCTATTCTTGACAGAACGGACAAGGTTGCGGCATATATTATGGACTGCAGAAAAATGGGAATAGAAGTGCTGCCACCTTCAATAAATGAGGGCTTTGGAAGCTTTTCAACCTGTGAGCAGGGTATAAGATATGGACTTTTGGCTATAAAGAGCGTTGGAAAACCGGTGATAGACTCCATAGTTAATGAAAGAAAGAATGGAAAATTTACTGACCTTAAGGACTTCATTAAACGTACCTCAGGAAAAGACGTTAATAAGCGTGCCATTGAGAACTTTATAAAGGCAGGAGCAATGGATGAATTTCCAGGCAACAGAAGGCAGAAGCTCCAGGTATATTCAAAGCTTGTAGACGATATTAATACTGACAGAAAGAATAACCTCACCGGACAGATGAGCATGTTTGATTTCGTTGTAAAGGATGAAAATGATGACAATGACCTTTCTGCAGGTGGAATTGTATTTCCTGAGCTTGAAGAATTTTCAAAGGAAGAAATACTTGCAGGTGAGAAAGAAATACTTGGAATATATGTAAGTGGACATCCTCTTGAAGAATATGAAGAAATGTGGAGGGAAAACGTTACCCACACAACAGCAGATTTCATACCGGCAGAGGAGGGAGTAAAGCCTCTTGTAAATGATAATGAAAGCGTTATTGTAGGTGGTATGATAACTGACAAGCAGATTAAAACCACAAGAAGGGGAGATCTGATGGCATTTGTTACACTTGAAGATCTCTACGGAAGTGTGGAAGTTATTATATTCCCAAAGGATTTCGAAAAATGCAAGAAATATCTTGATCTTGACAGCAAGGTATTTATATGCGGACGTGTTAATCTTGAAGAGGATAAACCGGGCAAGGTTATAAGCAGCAGAATAATTCCATTTGATCATTTGCCAAGGCATTTGTGGATACAGTTCAACAATAAGAAGGAGTATCTTGAAAATGAGCAGTTTATTGAAAATGTCATATGGAATTCGGATGGTGATGACCAGGTAAGCATATATCTTGTTACAGAAAATGCTGTTAAACACATGCCAAGAAGTAAGAGTGTATGTGCAGACACGGAGCTTCTTGTAACACTAAGGGAAAAGTTTGGTAAAGACAACGTAAAGCTTGTACAAAAGAAGATTGAAAATAAGGCGTAAAAGTGCTAAACTTATCGAAAAATGTTTTTGTATTTTTATCATTTTATTTTATTGAATGAAATTGAATATATCATATAAGGAGGATTTGTGTTATGTCTTCAAAGAAAATGACTATTGGAGTACTTACAAGTGGAGGAGATGCACCTGGAATGAACGCGGCTATCCGTGCCGTTGTAAGAACTGCCTGTGATTACGGACATAAGGTTGTTGGAATTAAGAGAGGTTTCATTGGTCTTCTTGAGGAAGATTTTGTTGAAATGGATGCCATGAGTGTATCGGATATCATTTCAAGAGGTGGAACAATATTATATACTTCAAGATGTAAGGAATTTATGACACTTGAAGGTCAGCAAAAGGCTGCTGAAAACTGCAGGAAGCATGGAATTGACGGAGTAGTAGTTATCGGTGGAGACGGCTCATTTAAGGGAGCTGAGAAGTTAGCTGAGCAGGGAATCCGTACAATTGCTGTTCCAGGAACAATTGACCTTGATATAGCCTGTACAGAGTATACTATTGGATTTGATACAGCTGTTAACACAGCAATGGAGGCAGCTGATAAGTTAAGAGATACATCAGGTTCACATGAAAGATGTAACATCATTGAGGTTATGGGACGTACAGCCGGACATATTGCTCTGTGGTGCGGAATTGCCAATGGTTCAGAGTATGCACTTCTTCCTGAAACCTACAATGAAAGCGAGATAGACAAGCTTATTGCCCAGATAAATGAAAAGACTAAGATTGGTAAGAGACATCATATTATTGTTAATGCTGAAGGTATAGGTCATTCTGAGGAGATTGCAAAGCGAATCAAGGAAGAAACAGGAATCGATACAAGGGCAACAATAATCGGACATATACAGCGTGGTGGAAGTCCAACCTGCCGTGACCGTGTATATGCTTCAGCTATGGGCTCAAGAGCAGTTGATCTTTTACATCAGGGTCAGACAAGCCGTGTAGTTGCATTTTGTCACGGAGAATTCACTGATTATTCAATTCAGGCTGCCATGGAAATGCAGAAGACTATTGATCATAATTTTGATAAGCTTATACATAAGCTTTCACGATAGGATAAGGTCAGGAATTCAGGTATATTATTTGATAAAGTGAAATAATAAAATAAAGGCAATAAAATAAATGTAATAAAATGAAAGGGGATGCCTTGCGGCATCCCTTTTGTTATTTTATAGAAGAAGACTACCACCTTCACAGGTGGTGAGAAAAATGTCTCAATGTTCGTCTACCCTAAGATTGTATTCAAAGCTTGTATCCAAACACCGGATTCAAAGCTTGGATTCAAAGTTCGGATTCAAAGCTTGGATTCAAAGACCAGATTAAATTTCATTAAGTGGTGAATCTGCCTCGGCTGCATCCTGTGGTTCTTCTGCTTCTGGTGTCTCAACTGGAGCCTCAGCTTCAGGAACTTCTGCTTCAGCATCACCATCTTCGATATGAATATTAACTACATCTGAATCACCTTCATCATCAATGTCAAATTCTTCAAAATCATCAAAATCCTCTGGATCATCAAAGTCGTCAAAATCATCAAAGTCATCTTTGATGTAATCAAGTACATGCTTCTTAAGGAAATAATATCCACCACCTATAATGGCAGCTACAGAAGCAACCCCAACAGTAAATTTAAAAAGCTTTTTCATAAGAACTCCCCTTTCCAATTATAATATTGCAATTATAATTACCAATTTATAAAATAAAAACATAATATAATTATACCTGATTTGTTACAAAATTCAAGCAATATATCAAAGAAAATAAAAAAAATATAAAGTATTCTATTACCCTGTATTTTATCTCAGTCGGAGATTGTACTCACACTGAGATAAACGCTCTGCAAGGGCGCATATTGTCTGGTAGACAATGGTTTTGCAACCACCGAAACGGAGTGTAGAGTGCAGTGATTCGGAGAAGACTATGTCGGCTTACGCTGACTATAATTACGCACCAAGTCTAAAGTACGTTCACTTTGAAAGGATTATATCTATAAAACTTCTTGACAAATTGCCTGTATTATCTCACTATATTATATAGAGAAGGATGTATTTAATGTGACATTTTAAATATTCAGTGGCATGTTTATGCAATACATTTGCAGCACATGCACCACGATTTATCCATTTGCTTTAGATAAGGGGTAGTTCACTAATATCTAATAAGATTTAAGGAGATATAGTTTATATGGTAAAAGCAGTTTATCCGGGAACATTTGACCCGGTTACAAACGGACATATTGATATCATAAGAAGGGCTGCCAATGTTGTTGACAGCCTTGTTATTGTTGTGTCAGTAAACAGTGGCAAAAATCCGGTATTTTCCATGGAGGAAAGAATGGATATTATAAGGGAAGTTGTGAAGGACATTCCTAATGTGAGTGTCATTAAATCTGAAGAGCTTACTGTTTCCTGTGCAAAGGAGCTTGGGGCCAGCATTATTATAAGAGGACTCAGAGCTGTCACAGATTATGAAAATGAGATGCAGCTTGCCCAGACTAACAGATATCTTGATGAAAATATTGAGACAATGTTTATGGCAACAAGCAAGGAATACTCATTTTTAAGCTCAACGGTAGTTAAGGAATTAGCGTATTATGGAGCTGATATATCAGCCCTGGTACCAGAGGTGGTTGAGCAAAGACTCAAAGAAAAGATTACAAAAATCTAAAATGCATAAAATCAGTTTATGTAATCCGTAATAAAATAAATATTAGTTGACATGCTAAACTATTTGTAATAGATTATAAATTTGGTGGCTATTAAAACGAAAAATTATAAAAAGAATGAAATAAGAAGAGAGAGAAAACGTTCATGGAAAAATTAAAACCAAAGTTATTTTCTGTTATGAAGCATTATTCTAAGAAACAGTTTGTTAATGATGTTATCTCTGGAATAATTGTTGCAATTATTGCACTTCCTCTTTCAATCGCCCTTGCCCTTGCATCAGGCGTTGGACCAAAGGAAGGTATATTTACTGCAATTACTGCCGGATTTGTAATATCATTTCTTGGAGGCAGCAGGGTCCAGATAGCAGGTCCAACAGCTGCATTCGCAACAATTGTTGCAGGTATCGTTGCCAAAAAAGGTATGCAGGGTCTTGTAGTTGCAACCATTATGGCAGGAATTCTTTTGATGATAATGGGATTTATAAGAATGGGTTCCCTTATCAATTACATACCGGCAACTATCACTTCGGGATTCACAATGGGAATCGCAATCACAATATTTTTAGGGCAAATAAAGGACTTCCTTGGTCTCACATTTGAAAAATCACCAATTGAGACTATGGAAAAGGTTGTGGAAATAGGAAAGTCAATAGGCACATTTAGTTTACAGGCCTTTATAATAGGTATGATTGCTCTTGCAATACTTGTTTTCTGGCCTAAAAAGCTTCAGATTATACCACCATCACTTGTAGCAGTTATAGTAACTGCAGCAATGGTTAAGCTTATGGATCTTCAGGTTAACACAATTGGGGATTTATATACAGTAACAAGCGAACTGCCATCATTTCATCTGCCAACTGCAACATTTGGTGACATTGTGGGCTTATTTCCGGATGCACTTACCATTGCAGTGCTTGCAGCAATTGAGTCACTTTTATCATGTGTCGTATCAGATGGTATGATAGGTTCAAGACATCGTTCCAATATGGAGCTTATTGCCCAGGGTGCCGGTAACATTGTATCAGCATTATTTGGTGGAATACCTGCTACAGGAGCTCTTGCAAGAACAGCGGCAAATGTTAAAAACGGCGGACGAACACCTATCGCCGGAATGGTACATGCAGTTACACTTCTTTTAATAGTACTTGTTATGATGCCATATGCAGCACTTATTCCAATGCCTGCAATTGCAGCAATACTCTTTATTGTTGCATATAATATGAGTGGATGGAGAACAGTTGCACATCAGATAAAGACATCACCAAAGAGTGATACAATTGTTCTTGTAACAACACTTGTACTCACAGTTGTATTTGATATTGTAGTGGCTATTGCTGTAGGATTCGTCCTTGCTTCACTGCTGTTTATGAAACGTATGGCAGAAGTAACAGATGTTAACGGCTGGGTATATCCTGAAGCCATGAATGAAGAGGCAAATGATGAGAATATCTTCTATAAGAAGGTACCATCTAATACAAGGGTATTCGAGATTAACGGACCAATGTTTTTTGCTTCCTCTGATAAGTTTACGAATATTATTGAGGATACTTCAGAAGACTTCCTTATTATACGAATGAGAAGTGTTCCTGCCATAGATGCGACAGGTGTCCAGACACTTGAAAAGATACTTGATGTATGTAAGAAATATAAGGTAACAGTCATTTTCTCTCATGTAAATGAACAGCCTATGAGCATTATGAAAAAGGCAGGATTTGTTGAGATGGTTGGAGCTGATAATTTCTGTGAGCATATTGATTCAGCTCTTGCAAGGGCTGTAGAGCTTGGCAATGCAGCTAAGGCATGATTAAATATCGATATAACTGTCAGGTTCAATATTAGCTGTACAAAAAATGTGTTGAATCATTTGGAATCAAAAATAAAAAAAGATATTGACATTAAAGGAAAAAAATATATAATTCATTGTGGAAAATAAAAAATAGAAAATAATAACTGGAGGGGAAAATGTGGATTCATATCAGTTCATATTAGACGTAGCGGTAATCTTAATTTTTACTAAGGCACTGGGTCTTTTGTCAAGAAAGGTTAACATGCCTCAGGTAGTAGGATCACTTCTTGCAGGTCTTTTACTTGGACCAGCATTTTTAGGAATTATAAAGGATACTAATTTCATCAAGAGTGTTGCTGAAATTGGTGTTATCATTCTTATGTTTAGTGCAGGACTTGAAACTGACATTAACGGACTTAAGAAATGTGGTAAAGCAGCATTTATCATTGCACTTTGCGGTGTACTTGTTCCACTTGCAGGTGGATTTGCAGTAGCTTATTTCTTACTTGATGAAACAATTATTCAGGATGTTTTCATTGGAGTCATTCTTACAGCTACATCAGTTAGTATTACAGTTGAGACACTTCGTGAGCTTGGTAAGCTTAAGAGTAAGTCAGGTAATGCAATTCTTGGAGCAGCTATCATCGATGATATTCTCGGTATCATTGGTCTTACAATCGTAACAAGTATGGCAGATACATCAGTTAAGATTTCTGTTGTAATGCTTAAGATTGTTGGTTTCTTCGTATTTATTGGTGTTATCGCATTTGTAGGTTATTTCGGATACAAGAAGCTTGAGCACAGACTTACAGAGAGACGTCACAGATATTCAATCATGGCACTTGCAATGTGCCTTATTATGTCATACTGTTCAGAGTATTTCTTTGGTGTTGCAGATATTACTGGTGCATTCTTTGCAGGTCTTATCATTGCCAGCACACAGAGAACTCATTACATAGAATCAAAGTTTGACGTTTTATCATACCTGTTCTTCTCACCAATGTTCTTTGCAAGTATTGGTTTACAGGTTGTTCTTCCAAAGATGTCAGCCCAGATAATTATATTCGCTGTTGTACTTACAGTCGTTGCTATTCTTACAAAGATTGTTGGTTGTGGTGCCGGTGCTCTTGCATGTGGTTATGAGATGAAACACAGTGTACGTATCGGTGTAGGTATGATTTCCCGTGGTGAGGTTGCCCTCATCGTTGCAGACAAGGGTCTTAAGGTTAACCTTATAAGCGATAATCTTATGGGACCAGTCGTAATCGTGGTTATTGTTACAACTATTATCACACCACTTCTTCTTAAGCTTGTATACAGAAGCAAACCTCTTGAGCCACAGGATGTTCAGGAATCAATGTATCAGAAGCTTGAGACTATAAATGATGAACGTTATGATAAGTAAGGAACAAAAGTGATTTTATCATTTCAGGTACGCTCACCCGTAACGGCACTAAATTCGTGCTACGCACTTATTAAGTGCCGACGGGGTTCACAGCACCTGAACTGATAGAATCACTTTTTTTGGTTAATCCGGCTGGTATGTTGCAGGATGGAGAAGTTTTTAGGTTAATCCGGCTGGTATGTTGCAGGATGGAGAGGTTTTTAGGTTAATCCGGCTGGTATGTTACAGAGTGAGAAGTTTTTGGGATGGATGGTTTTCTGTTGCAGGATGAGAAGTTTTTTGGGGTGAATTGGTTTTCTGTTTGGATTCAGTTTCGCAGATGGACTGCTTGCAAAATCACCTAAAAAAATATATAATTGTCCACGTGCAAATTGTAGCGATATACCTTGCGGGACTATAGGGTATATCCTGGTTTTTAGTAGGAATCAGACAGATTATTAGAGTATACCCGGGGATTTAGTACGAACCAGATAGTTTATTAGGGTATATCCCGGTGCTTATTAAGAACCAGACAGATTATTAGGAGGAAAAGAAATATGGCAAATGTAACAAAAAAGGTTATGGCTGGTGTCCTTGCACTTTCTCTTGTGTGTGGAACCATCGTAACAAGTGAAGCATCTAATGCCGCATCAATTAAGCTTAATAAGACTAAGCTTACTATGAAGGCAGGAGATTCTTTCAAACTTAAGCTTAAGGTTAAAGGTAAGTTTAAGGGCAGCGTAAAGTGGAAATCATCTAAAAAGTCTGTTGCCAAAGTATCATCAAAGGGAGTTGTAAAAGCAATTTCCAAGGGTAAAGCAAAGATTACTGTAAAGGCGGCTAAGAAGACAATGAAGTGTAAGGTAACTGTAAGAGACAATAAGTCTAAGAAGAATGTAGCAACAACTAACGAACCACTTGTTTCACCTATAGCAACACAGACTGCAGTACCAGCACCTGGAACTGCACAGACAGCAGCACCAGTTAATCAGACAGCTGCTCCAACAGCTACACCAGATACACAGCCAACAGCTGAACCAGAACCAACAGCAACACCTAAGTATATGAGTGAGGGCGCATTTGTATATGATAAGCTTGATATCTCATGGATTGATCCTGAAAAACCAATGGTTGCATTTACATTTGATGATGGTCCGGTTGGTTCATCAGATACAAGCAACAGTATGAGAATTCAGAAGGCTCTTAACGAGTACAAGTTCCATGCAACATTTAACTATGTTACAAGCAAGATCAATACTGATGATATGAAGAATGAGATTCTTGCAGCTATGGAAGCAGGTCATGAAATTGCTAACCACACATCACAGTGGAGTTCATTGTCCGATACATCTGCATTTCCTGATGGAGAAGCTGTTGCAGCTGAAATTGAAAAAGCACGTAAAACTTTAGAGAATCTTACAGGAATAAGTAACTTTACTCTTCGTCCACCAAACCTTGGACAGAATGATCTTGTAAAGGATAATTGTAATGTACCTCTTATTGGGTGTAATGTTATAAGCAATGACTGGGAGACAACAATATCTAAGGAACATATCATTGAAGTATCACAGAAGGCTCAGGATGGAGATATTATTCTCTTCCATGAGACTATGAAGAACACAACAGAGGCTATTGAGGAGCTTGTTCCATATTTTGCAGAAAAAGGTTTCCAGATTGTATCAGTATCAGAGCTTTTCGCTGCAAAGGATATTCCATTATACCCTGGTAATTATTACAATAAGGCAGAATACATGGAGCCACGCAAGTAGTAAAATCAGGTGCTACAATCCTGTGGCACAAATCAGGTAGTACAGACCGGGTGGTACAGATTAGGTGCTACAATCCTGTGGCACAAATCAGGTAGTACAGACCAGGTGCTACAATCCTGTGGCACAATCAGGTAGTACAGATCGGGTGGTACAGACCAGGTTCGACTTGTTCGAATTTTAATAGAATTTTCAAGTGTTCCTGTATATATTTTATATAAGCAGGAAGAGGATTTCAAATAGCATTTATCAGGCAGAAGTCACATAATGTGGCTTCTGCCTTTTTTATGTAATGGAAACACCTTTCAATAGGATTATCATATATTGAATTAAGAGGGGGCGATATATTGAAAATTGCAGTTGTAGGTGGAGATTTACGTCAGTGTTATCTTGCGAAGACATTGCTTGAGGCTGGTTGTTTTGTTAAGGTGTATGGGCTTGAATGTAAGGAAACGGGCAGACTTTTAAAAGAATATGAATACGCCATCAGTGACAATCTTAATGAGGCAATAGAAAAGTGCGATGCAATTGTACTTCCCACACCGGTTTCTGAAAAATGGTTTTATGTGTCAGAGCTGTTATGGCATAATACTCTGGTGTTTGGCTGGAATATACCAAAAGAATTTGAAGCTTATAAGAGATATGATTTTGGAAAAATGGAGGAAGTGGCACTTAGAAATGCAGTTGCAACAGCTGAGGGAACACTTGCGGAGATAATTACAAATGGAGTTATCAATCTCACGGGTTCAAAATGTATTGTAACAGGCTATGGAAGATGTGGTAAGGAAATTGCTGCAAGGCTGCGCCAGATTGGAGTAAATGTTACTGTTATGGCAAGAAATGCAGCTGAAAGAGAGGATGCAGCATTTCATGGCATGGATATCAGCGATATATTTGACAGGGCCAGCTACAGGGAGTATGACTTTGTGGTAAATACGATACCTGCAAGAGTCATTGGAAAACCACAGATTGATAAGCTTAGTGAGGATGTGGTTATTATTGACATTGCAACAATGCCTGGAGGAACAGATTTTACCTATTGTAAGAATAAGGGAATAAAGGCCCTTCACAGTCTTGGACTTCCGGGAAAATATTCGCCTAAAACCTCTGGATGGATACTTGGAAATGCAGTATTAAACATCATTTATAATGGCAGAAAGGGGGATATAAGTGAAATTCAATGAATGTAAAATAGGCTTTGGAATAACGGGCTCATTTTGTACCTTTGGACGGGTAAAGAATGAATTAGAAAAAATGGCAGAAGCGGGGGCTGATATAACACCTGTTTTTTCATTTAATACGCAGATCACAAATACAAGATTTGCAGATGCAGGGAAATTTGTAAATGAAATAGAGAAAATATGTGGAAAAGCCGGCATGAAAACGATTGCTCAGGCTGAACCTGTAGGCCCAAAGGCCCTGTTTGATGTAATGGTAATTGCACCCTGCACAGGCAATACCCTTGCAAAGCTATGCGCAGGCATTACAGACAGTCCGGTGCTTATGGCTGCCAAGGCACATCTTCGCAATGAAAGACCACTTGTAATATCTGTTTCTACAAATGATGCTCTTGGAATCAACTTTAAGAACATCGGATATCTTATGAACATGAAAAATGTTTATTTTGTACCATTCGGGCAGGATGATCCGGTAAAAAAACCAAAATCCATGATTGGAGACATGAGCAAAATACCGGATGCAGTTGAGGCGGCACTTGAGGGCAGACAGCTGCAACCGGTAATTTCTAATAAGAAGTAGATCTAATTAAATTGCAGATGAATTTCAGTAGAATACAAATAAGGTCTGGTAGATTATAAATGATACTGCAGACAGATTGCAGATCATATGCAGATCATTTACGTATCATATGCAGATTCTAATGTCTGTATTTATCGGTACAGAGACAGCCATGTATTAACCTGGATAAGATATGCCATCATCTGGGGACCTGCCATAAGCTGGCCATACCAGGGTTTGCCGTAATCCTTATTTTTATCAATAAAGGTAAGGACCTTATCCTTGTCAACACAAAAGTGAAGCGGGCTTTGGGCATCGTGAAGAATATCCTTTAGACGATTACCTAAAAGTTCTTCATATTCAGGATTGTAGGTTTTTGGATAAGGACTTTTTTTTCTGTACAGGATTTCGTCAGGAAGGTAATCCTTTGCAGCCTCTCTTAGCAGATTTTTTACAACACCGTTTCGTGCTTTCATGCTCCAGGGAACATTGAAAACATATTCAACGATTCGGTAATCTGCAAATGGAACACGGGCTTCGAGCCCGTTATACATACTGGTTCTATCCATTCTGTCAAGCAGTGTCTGCATAAACCATCGAAGATTAATGTAAGATATTTTGCGTCTGTTTGTTTCTGTCTCATTGTCTGAAGGAAGAATATCAATTTCCTTAACAGAGGTTTCATATGCGTTTTTAACGTACTCATCAAGATTTATCCAGTCAAGAAAATCCTTATTAAGAAGTTCTTTTCGTGGCGCAAGTGTTGGAGTAAAGCAGAAGGTTTCGCCTCCTGCAGGGTGTAGAAATTCATCCCTGTGAAACCATGGATATCCGCCAAATATCTCGTCAGCGCATTCTCCGGTCAGGACAACCTTATTGTAGTCCTTTACAAGGCTGCAAAAATATAAAAGTGAAGAATCAACATCAGCCATTGTAGGAAGGTCTCTTGATATAACCGAGTCAAAAAGCAGGTCTGCCTGGGTTTTTGTACTGCATTCGAGAAAATGATGGTTTGAGTCTGTGTATTTTACCATCGTTTCCACGTATGGCCTATCCTCGGCAGGTTGAAATGAGCTGGGTGTGAAATACTCATTATTTTTTATAAAATCAAATGAAAATGTATTGATTTTTTGACCACGCTTTTTTAACTCTCTTGCACAGATTGAGGTTACCAGACTTGAATCCAGACCTCCGGATAAAAAAGCAGCTATTGGAACATCAGATACCATCTGTCGTTTTATGGCATCAGATACGAGACTGCTTATTTTTTCAAGAGTATCCTCATAAGAATCATAATGTGGTGCTGATTTAAGACGCCAGTATTTAACTGTGTTGATTCCGTATTTATTTACTGCAAGATAGGATGCAGGGAGGACCTCACGGACATTTGCAAATACGCCCTTACCACTGGTCTTTGCAGGACCGGTGCCAAAAACCTCGCAGAAGCTTTCTCTTGTAATATGTGGGCTGACACCGGGAAATTCAAAAAGTGATTTCATTTCCGATGCAAATATAAATGTTCCCTTGTATGTAGAATTGTCATATGTGGTGTAGTAAAGAGGCTTGACTCCCATATGATCCCTGAAAAGATACAGGGTTTCATGGCTGATATCATATATTGCAATAGCAAATATACCATTTAGTCTGCTTACGAAGTCAGGTCCGTATTCAAGAAAACACTCAAGTAACACCTCGGTATCCGATGTGGTGTCAAATGAGTGTCCTTTGTATTCCAGATCTCTTATTAATTCCTGTAAATTATAGATTTCACCATTATAAACAATGCAGGCATTTCCTTTCGCCATGGGCTGGTGTCCTGTTTTAAGATCAATAATGGATAATCTGGTGTGTGCCAGAAAGCATTTGTCATAGTGCATGGTGCCATTGTCATCCGGGCCTCTGTGGAGAATTTTTTTCATCATTGAATCAATTACATTCCCCCAGTAGGGCTCATTTGACATATAGGAGGCCTTATAATTATAAAATCCAGTAATTCCGCACATAAATTTCCTTTTGCATAAAATATGGTTTTATTAAATTTATGTGGAAATCCGGCAAATATGCTTAATCAGGCTGTACGTTTTATTTTCTGTATTGTAAGTGCCACAAGTATTATGGCAAGGGCAAATAAGGCTTCAATGCCAAGCTTTGCAAATGTATCTGTTACACTTGTCTGAGTTCCCATTGTAAGAATTGAGTTATTGCCTGCAATGTACCAGTAGGATGGAAGAAAATGAGCAGCCTTTATTACTCCGTCGCTAAGCATTTCAATTGGAACAAATACGCCGCCAAGGAAACTGCAGCCAAGTCCAATAATATTGGCAAACATTGATAAGACATTAATGGTTGAAGTAATGTTTGCAACAAGAAATGCTATGGCAAGGGAAATTGTCATAAAAATGACCATGTTGAGAATATACAGGAGTCCCTTAAGAGAAAAGATTACAGGTCCTGCGAGAACAAGAGCCAGTACTACGAATACTGAACAAAAGCCTACACCGGTTAGTAAAATGCTTAAAAACAGCTGCATATTGTAGGAGGACTGTTTAATTGCAGAACAGTTCTGTCTTACATTTACATCCTTCTTATAAAGGGATACAAGTATAGGTGATACGCTTGATACTGCAAGGGCAATAAAAAGGTATGCAAGGTAACGGTAGAGGTCCCTTATAAGAGAAAGCTTAGTGTCAATGTGCGAGGTTATCTCCACGTCAGCTTTTTTTGCCAGTGCCGTATCTGTAAGACTTATACACTCCTTCATGTCAGCTTCTGATACATTCTGCCTGCTGACAAGGTTTGCCCGCAGGGTTTTGATGTAGTTATTAATATTATTTGTTACAATGCTTGCCATCATTGTACCTGGAAGATTGTAAACGGTAATCATATCACCTGCCTCATTTTTAATAAGGGCATCACTAAAGCCATTAGGAATTATAATGACATTTGATACATTACGGTTGTAAAGCTCATCCTGAATGGTGTCTGACTCATAATCAGGAAGTTCTATAAGTTCATTTGATGCAGTAAGATTTTTGTTTAGAGCCTGTGACGCAGCAGAATTGTCATTGTCAACAATGGATATCTTCAGGGAAGCTTCCTTATAGTCAAAGGGATCATTATTTTTCTGCTGATTGAACAGTAATACAGATATACCTGTGAAGATTCCAATGTACATAAGCACCTGTCCAAGCATGGTTTTTAATATTTTAAAATATAATTTAAATACTTGCATAGCGGTTTCTCCTTACTGTTAAAATTGTCAGTGTGAACAGTATGAGTGTCATTGCTGACAGATTAACCATATTTGATGTGTACCTGCTGTAATCTGAATATGTGTTAAGTGCGTAAAATGAATCAGATATAAGTGCAGCAGGATTCAGACGGTTTATAATAGGTACAGTGTGTTCAATGGTGTTCATGAGTCCGCTGACACAAAGATCAGCCATAACACTTAAAGCCATGGAAATAGCAACTCCAATACCCATTTTGGCACCTTCCGTTACAGGCTTTTTAAGGGAACCGATGAACATTCCCATGGTAAGTCCAAATGAGGAGGCTACAAATAAAAGAAGAAACAGTGCCGGATATTTGTTACTAAGGTCAATCCCCAAAACAAGTGACATGTATGCAAAGGTTATAAGTTCAATTGCAAACTGAACTATCTCATTTGTTAAAAATAATGTGAGAACCACATGTAGCTTTTTTGTAGGTGCCACGCAGCGTCTTTGTCCCAGGGGTGAAAGGTTGCCCTGAATGGAAAACATGGATGATATTCCTGTAAAGCTTGCAAACAGACAGCTCATGGCAAATACGGCATAAAAATAATTGGAAAGATTGTCTGTATTACCGTCTGTCAGTTTTTCCTCTTTGAAATATGAAGTATCATCTGATAATGCTTCAATGGCTGAGTTTAAAGCCAGGGGATTGTTTTTGGCAATCTGGGTAAGAGTGGCTTCATTTTGCAGATATCTGTCAACAAATGATGACAATATAGTTGCATTAAGTCCGTTTTCTCTTACTGAAAGGCTTATGGTGTCATCCACATGGATTATTCCGTCAACTTCTTTGCTATCAAGTGTAGATACAGCGTCCTGAATATTCATTTTCATGGGGTTAAGAAGTGGGGATTCTCCATTAGAGACTTCAACAAGAATCTTGTCAAACATTTCATTTTGAACTGATTCAACAACTGCAACGTCAATTGTTTCAAGATTCTCGGTTACTTCATTTATTTTTCCAAAGGCAAGGTACATAAATGTTGCCAGGGCCAAAGGAAATACAAGAGACCAGAAGATAACCTCTTTGGTTCTTATCATATTTAAAAATGTATATTTTATATTATGAAAAAGCATTTCTATCCCTCCGAACTTCTATAAACTGTCTCGTAACTGTGTACCGGTAATCTCAAGAAATACATCATTTAATGTAGGAAGCTCTGAGTAAACTCTTCCAAATGAGATGTTTTTTTCCTGAAGGTAATTAAGTACGCGGACAATATTATGTTTTCCACCGCTAAATGAGATTGTAAGAAGGTTGTCATTATAATTGACCTCATATACGTGGACAAGACCTGACAATTCCTTAATGTGCTCATCTAAGAGATTACAGGTCTCTATTGAGATGTGCTCGGTAACTGTAATCATTTTTTTGAGTTCATCCTTGCTTCCGTTTGCAATACTGCGGCCCTTATCCATGATGGTTATTCTTGAACATATCTGTTCAACCTCTTCCATGTAGTGGGAAGTGTATATGATTGTGGCACCATCCTTGTTAAGCTTGCTTATTCCTTCAAGTATTTTGTTACGGCTTTGTGGGTCAACTGCAACTGTAGGTTCATCAAAGAAAATGAGCTTAGGTTTGTGGGCAATACCACAGGCAATATTAAGCCTTCTTAAAAGACCGCCGGAGAGCTTGCCGGGACGAAACTTTTTGAAGTCTGAAAGTCCTGTGAACTCAATTGCTTCTTCAACGTATTTTTTTCTCAGCTCCTTATCGGTTATGTAAAGACCACAGAAATAATCAATATTTTCATAGACTGTAAGCTCATTGAACACGGCTACATTCTGCATTACAACACCAATCTGCTTTTTAATGTCGTAGGATGAAGGTGTCATCTCTTTTCCAAATACCTTTATTGAACCCTTATCGTAGGTTAAAAGTGACAGGATACAGTTAATGGTTGTGGTTTTTCCCGAACCATTCGGACCAAGGAGTCCAAAGATTTCGCCTTCTTTTACTTCAAGACTTAGATGATCAAGTGCTACAAGTTCCTTGTAGCGTTTAACCAGATTGTTGATTTCGATTACATTTGACATGATAAAATTCCCTCCCTGTTATACTGACAGAATATTTGTATATTTGTTCCCTGTATATATGCTGTTCATTCGCCATATACAAATAGTTCTGTCAGCCTTTGCCTTAGCTGCTGACTATATGATACAAAATGCGACCTGGAAATATAAGTGAAAAATGTAAGAAATGTGAAGTGACAAATGTCATTTCATTATTCCAAGGGGAGTTTAACGAGAATTAGCAGGAATTCTTCTTTTGCTATAGGCGGGAGGTGGATTGCAGGAACGTAACAAAGCAGGTAGTCAGTAATGCCAACTGGCATTTTGCAGCAGGCTGTACCTGAATAATATAGTTGCTTACATTGTTTATATGTTTTAAAATGAGTATGTTATATTCATTATTGAAACAGGAGTTATACTAAATGTTTAACCGTATAGTTGACCATATTGTTATATGGGTTTTATGTATGATTATGGTTATTGTTTTTGGAACGTCGGCCCGGTTTGTTGTTGCCGGTATTCTTTCAATAATCATTGTCTGTCTGAATCAGGTTTTTTCCATAGATGACAGGCTGTATGAAGGAATAATAATTATATATATGGCATGTGCCCTCTTTTTTCCGGCATTTATGTCTTACCTGCCATGTCTGCTATATGATGTATTTGTTAAAAAGTATAAGGGTGCAATGGGTGTGGCAATATTTGTGTACGGATATATGCTCTACCTGGCAGCAAAGGGTGCAGTCAGTGTATGGATGATACCAATGGCTGTGGGAATTGTTATAAATCTTATATTTGTCTGCGTATCATTTGCCCTGCAGCGCATAAGTTCTGAGTATATAAGAGTACATGATATGTACAGGCTGTATCGCGACATGGAGACGGAAAGCAAGCTTTTGCTTGAGAATAAGAACAGGGAGCTTATGGCTGAACAGGATTACGAGATTCATGTTGCAACCTTAAAGGAACGCAATCGAATTGCCAGAGAGATTCATGATAATGTAGGCCATATGCTTACAAGAGCCATTCTGCTTACAGGGGCAGTTAGTGCTATTGAAAATGAGCCGGTAATCAGGGAGAAACTTGATATACTTGGAGATACACTTAATACAGCTATGAATAATATAAGGGAAAGTGTTCACAATCTTCATGATGATTCCATTAACCTTAAAAAAGCTGTGGAGGAGATAATACAGGCATTTCCGGATTTTAAAACGAGTTTTACATATGATATTTCAGAAGAAGTACAAAAGGAGATCAAGTTTGCATTTATAGCTATTATTAAGGAGGGACTTAATAATGCGGCCAAATACAGCAATGGTGATAAAATTACAATTATCATACGTGAACAGCCGGGATTTTTTCAGCTTATTATAGCAGATAATGGAAGAGTGGATTCCAAGGATTATTCCGGTGGAATAGGAATAGAAAATATGAGAGAACGTGTGCGCAAGTTAGGCGGCTCATTTAATATAAATACGGATGATGGTTTCCGAATAAATGTATCGGTTATGAAATAGCCAAAAATGTTCAGGGGGGTTATGGTTTGGAGAATAAAATTAAAGTAGTTATTGTGGATGATGATGACCTTGTATCAATGTCACTTAAGACGATACTTGAAGTGGATGGAAGAATAGAGGTTGTTGCTGTGGGAAACGATGGAGAAGATGCTGTAGCACTGTATAAGCAGTTTAAACCGGATGTTCTTCTTACAGATATACAGATGAAAAATGTTTCGGGACTTGAAGCAGCAAAGAAAATAATTGAAGAGTTTTCGGATGCAAAAATTCTCTTACTTACAACCTTTAATGATGACGAATACATAATTAAGGCTCTCAAGGTAGGAGCCAGAGGCTATATATTAAAGCAGGATTTTACGGCAATTGCTCCGGCTGCATTAGCAGTATCAGGAGGACAGACTGTGTTTGGTGGTGACATTATGGAAAAAATACCAAAGCTTTTAGTGTCATCAGAGGACAGGAATTCTTCGCCTGATAGCTGTTCCTGTGACAGTATGGATAAGCAGACGGGAAGGATAGAAGAAAAGCTTGCAGAATGTGGAATAAATGAAAAGGAACTTGATATCATAAGGCTTGTTGCCAAAGGCTATAACAATAAAGAGATAGCAGACGAGCTGTTCTTATCTGAGGGAACAGTCAGAAATTACCTTAGTACAATTCTTGAAAAGCTCCAGCTTAGAGACAGAACAAGACTCGCCGTATACTATTTAAGTGGAAAATGATTCTGTAATACTTATTCCTTAGTCATGTCTGGTCTGACCGGAACACCATTTAATTCGATGTGTTCGCTTACCTGTATCATAAGATAAGGTATACCGTCAATCATTTTTGTTTTAACCAGATCAGACTTGTCAGGGCTTACCTTTATAACTACATCAGCGGTTTTTATCTCAAGATTACGTGGATTAGTAATATTGGTTGCAACAAATGAGGTGTTTTGTATATCATCTACGCTGACATCTCCTTTATCAGAAAGGGCGTGTTCATAATTTTTGTCAAAAACCTCAAGCTTTTCGTCGCTGATTCCACTATGGGTAAATAGATCTTTAACATCCTCGTGACTAAGAACAACCGGTTCAGGAAGATCCTTCTGCTCTTCAATGAGCTCATTTATATTTTCATGAATGGATTTTACGGTTTCAAAGTCGCATTCTTCACCAAGAGAATCCTGAATAATCTGCTTGAAGACAGTATTCTGACTTTTGCTTGTTAATGGTTTTGTGCAGCCAAACATGCTGTCCATAAACTGTGGAGCAGGTTCTTCACTTTTTTTGGTGTAATAAAGCATGGCATGAATATCCGTATTTCTGTCATTGAAGGCAGGAAAGAGGAAACCATGTGCAGGCATATCTACAAGCCAGTCTCTTATGTTAGGCTCAATCATATTAGTCTCAGCATTGTAGCAGAGATTGGATTTTTCAAGCTTAACAGGGCAAATTGTACATATTATATGGTCATATACATATACAGATGCGTCATCCTGCTCCATTCCGTCAGTTGTAACCATTGGAATATCATAGGCTGAATATGCAAGTATTATGTAATAATTCTCAGGAAATTCGTAGTTTTCAATTACTTTTTCATAGAACTCCTGTAAAAGATTGTCATCTGAAAGCTTACTGTCCCTAAGCTTCATAAGAAAGTTCTGTGTACCGCCTTCTTCCTCCTGCTCACGGGGAAACTCAAGATTCAGCAGGTTCTTTCCTAATGTACCTGAAAGGGAACGTCTGAATATATTAATATATTTAAACATCTCATCCTCTTCAAGAGCCAGAAAAGGCTGTTTGAGAGTGGTTCGTATATTTTTTTCATTATCAACATAGCAGCCACAAAAGCGTACAATCTGGCTGTCCTTCCTGCTTATGAGTTTTTTGATTTCTGATATTTCTTTTTTATTCATAGTTTTATGTTATTCTCCTTTTTTATGACTCAGCTAAATGTATTTTATAACATATATTGAAATGAAGTCAATTGCAACACTTAATTACAGGTCTATGCAGTTTCTTTGATTAAACAATTACCTGCATTTATACTTAAATTTAACATTAAAAAGTGATGTTCTTATCTGGTTTGACAAATAAGGAGAATTGTAATATATGGGAGAGTATTATGATGTTCGCGCTTGACAAAAGCAGGCTAAAATGTTATTTTAACGAGAGTTAGCTTGCGGATATGGCGGAATTGGCAGACGCGCCAGATTTAGGTTCTGGTGGGAACCCCCCGTGCAGGTTCAAGTCCTGTTATCCGCAGTATTAGAGACTTTTTATCTTAATTTTATTAAGGTGAAAGGTCTTTTTTTTATTTGGTAAATTGTAATAAAATAGAGACATCACCCAAAAAGAGTCTAGCGTGCTAAATCGAAAGGAGAAAGCACGCTATGAGAAGAAGGAAAGTTATGGAGTTAAAAAACATTAAGGTACAAAAGGCATTTGAGGAATTTTTAGAAGAACATAAAGCTAAAAATACAAGTGACAACACTTTAGATACTTATAAGTTACATATAGACAGCTTTATGGATATTACTGACTGTCAGTGGCTTACTACGGCAATGCTAGATAAGAGTTTCTACACATACTTTATTACAGAATTGCAAGAAGAAGGTCGAAAGAAGGATACAACAATAAGAAGAAGAGGGAAGTTTTTCCATTAACTTCATATAAGTCATTATTTATAAAGTATAGATTGTAGGGGCGGGTAACACCGCCCTGTTTTGTCTTGAAAACTAAGTGCATGGATGATATGCTTAGTTAAATCGGAATTTTCTTAATGGATAATGTATGAGACATTAAGTGTCCCATCAAATAAAATAGGGCATTGCTCGCTTTGTGTCCTGTACTTTTTGATGGATAATAGATACGATGTTTTTCAAGGGAGGTCGGTATAATATGAATCAAATAAAAATTGGAGAATTCTTGAAAGAACTTCGTAAAGAGAAAGGGCTTACTCAGGAACAGTTTGCAGAACAGTTTAATGTATCTCGTCGGTCTGTATCAAGATGGGAAACAGGGGATTGAGATATAATAGTGACAAGCTTAAGAAAGCCTTATAAATAGGGCGTTTCAGAGGTTAGTCCAACTATATCTTTTTACTCAGTTACGGTAAAATTGGTGGAGAAAGGCACCAAAAAAACTGAATATGAAACCAAGAGTGGGTATGGACTACACCATCTTAAGCTTAGACTTCAATAAGAAGTTAGTTTGGGATGGTGTATTTTTTTACCCCTCCGATGCGTGGCTGCATTGGAGCAAGTAGTGATGGCATTTTCTTAAGTTTGGTCACTTGTAAGGGGAATGCCCGGAAAGGAGGTCCTGTATGGGATTAGGAAGCATTTTAATTGCTGTAGTGAAGTTTCTTTTGAAAAGTGTGCTTTTTGTATTAAAGGCAGTTCTTTGCGGAACAAAGTTGTTTTTGTTGTTATTTGTGCTGGTGGCAAGGGTCTTTCTGATTTTTGCAAAAGCAGCAGTACCACAGTAGAAGGGAGCGATTTCTATGTTAAAGAAAGTATGGTTTATGTTGGTGTTGTGTAGTGTGTTGATGGTTTCGGTTATTATTCTGTATTTGTGGAAACGAATTTAAACCTTGCGTCAACCATTAGTGGGGAAAGGCTTTGTAGTGAGGAAGAGATTGCAGATTACATAGCCGGAATGATGGTATTGGAAGTAGAACCGTATTTTTACATTGAGTGTGCCGGAGTTTATCAGGGCAACAGTGTAGAGTTCTATGAGTTCCGCTGCTATCGTTAGGCAGATATTTTGTTATGGAGGCAATGTTTGGGGATGATGATTAAAGCTGTAAGGATATGGAAAAAATAAAATCATCTTGAAAACATACCGATATAGCGGTATAATTTAAGCAGAAGAGGTGATTATTATGCTGAAAGAATTTTTATGCCGGAAAGAACTGTCTCTGTATAAATTGTCAGAGATAAGTGGAATACCTTACAGCACATTGAATGATATTGTGAATCATAAGGTGGATATCGCTAACATCAGAGCAGGAATTGTATTTAAGCTTGCCGGAATACTGGGACTTTCAATGGATGAATTATATGGATTATGTACTAGGCAGATATCTGTTTATTCAGAGGAATATTCGGTGAACGGGTCGGTATATGTCAAAAATAAACAGTATATACTGGAATTTCAATACCACAACAGGGTATTTAAGGAGGAGTTGTGTCCGGTAAAAAAGGAAGCAACCCTGTTTATTGACAGTATAGCGGAATGGCAAATGGAAAAGATGATACGGAAACAGGAAATGGAGGAAATGTATGAATTATGTATTAAAGCGTAAAGATGAAATTATAACGGTTATAGATTTTGCAGATGATGGCAGCGTTTATAAATTTCATCAAAAATTTATAAATCCGGAATTGGCACCGCTACATGATGCGGGTAATTTTGACTGGCTAAAACAATGGTGGAAAAGAAGGTCTGTTCCCATCAGTCAGGGTAATATCAGGCAGATGCTTGAAAAAAAAGGACTGCTTGGACCGGAAGATTATCTGTTAAAGAATCTGGGGTTATCATTGACGGATTATTACTGGATTTCACCGCTTGATTCAGGAATGACATGGAATGAAGTTAATCTTTTTGATAATGATTTCCATGGGGATATTTTACTTGGTGAAGCGGGGGGAGACAGTGATGAGATCCCACACTATACTCCAAACGGTTCCCTGCAGGGAACACTGGAAAAGAGCTGGACAATTTTAAATGGGGAACGTGGTCTGTTAAAAGGAAACAGGGACCATTTATCTTCTGAAAGTATTAATGAAGTGATAGCCTCAAAGATGCATCAGATGCAAAATTTTGATAATTTTACGGAATATAAGCTTATTAAGATTAATGGGCGAAGTTATGATTATGGTTGTTATTCAAAGCTTTTCACGTCTCAGGAATTAGAACTTATATCTGCATATGATGTAGTCTGCTCCGAAAAAAGGAGTAATGATGTATCTTACTTTGAACATTTTATAAAGGTGTGTGGAAAACATGGACTGGATGAAGGAATACTCAGGAATTATCTTGACTATATGATTTTGTCTGATTTTGTGCTTTCAGGAAGAGACCGTCACCTTAGTAATGTGTCCGTTTTGAGAGATGCCGAATCTTTACAGTTTGTGATGCCTGCTCCTATTTATGACAGTGGGAAGTGTCTGTTTGTACAGGACAGTGTACCGTCAACTGACAAAGGGTTGCTTAGCATAAAAACGGAAAGTTTTGCAGGTGATGAATTAAAACTTCTTAATCTGGTATCGGACAGAAATCTGTTGGATGTTACAAAACTGCCGTCACGTTCTTTGGTTGAAGGTCTTTATGGACTGGATTCACAGATTGATGAAAGAAGGATTCGCCTTGTTGGAGAGGGATACGAGAGAAAAATAGAATTATTCAGGGCATTCCAATTGGGTCAGGACCTTCATAAAATCAAAATGGCTGTACCGGACCATCGAAAGGTCGGTCTGAATGCAGATGAATTTGTTATAAAGCAGGAAGTTAAGACCGGAAGAACGGAGGAAAGTGTCAGAAGCAGAAAAGGAAGATAAGTTTTTTGTCAAACAAATCGTAAAACAGAATAGTGAAAAAGCGTAAAAACTGTGAAACAAAATGGTTCAAATGAGCCGGATGTGTTTGACAGTTTTTTTATTGCCCTTTTATCTGTATAACGGTTTGTATAACAAGAGGCAGGATATTGACAGAAAGTGTATTACATTTTCGTCGGTAGTCCTGCCTTTTGTTTTACAAAAATTTATCTGAAAGGGTGGATTTCTGCGAAATATCAGTATAAATATCGGGGTTTTAGGGGCTTTTGCCCCTAACAAGATTGGAAACGCATTGCGATTTCCGTATCTTGCAGTTTTTATCTGAAAGAAATTCTGTTCGTAGCGTTAAAGGAGATTTCTGCGGGCAGAAGGAGTGTAGCTACTATTTGAATAATTGGAGGATTTTACATGGAGAAACAGATAACAAAAAAAGAATACAGCAAAGACCCTGTGAATATGAACCGCAAGCAGTGGGAAAAGGAGCAGAGCTGGGGCGATTTTATCACGGGAGATATGCAGTATTGCAGGAATAAGGCAGAAAGCTTTGAAGAATTTATTTTTCTTATGGAAAAGCTTGGCTATGAGGTTAAGATAGGTGCCCATAAGTCATGAAGAATTATTGGAATTACAAGGACATTATTATCGTCTGTGGGAAATGCAACAAGGAAATTTCAAAATAATTGCTAAGCCTAACGAGGAAGAAATGACTTATGAAATAGATGAAGATGATGAAGGTATTATGAGTTTATACATAATAGTGTTGTAAAAATCTTTTACATAAATGTTCCAATCTGGTTGCAAACGGGGAGGAAAACAATTAAAATTATGAAGGAGGACACATATAATGGAAATGTGTTACAATGGAGCATTAGTAATGCCAAGCAGTTATGCAATGATGGACGAAGAAGAAATGATGTATGTGAAAGAAGTCATCGTGGAAGACATTCGATTGACATTTTAACGTAAATGATGCTACTTGGTATATCAAGCATTAGCAAAGGCTATGATAGACAACTTTAATGACATTGCTAGCATCATTTCTGATGCTAAGATCTTGATTGGTCATCTTAACTTAATGACATTGCCTGAAAGGGTCTTTTTTATGTAGATCATAAGGGAAGCTTAAGATATATGCCGGAAACATTAAAAGCAAAAATACAAAATCTTATAATCTATCAATTTATATATTAAGATTAATCATTGTATTATGGATGCCCCTGTATATATAATAACAATATATCAATTAGACATTGCTTTTTGAAAGAGAGGTTTTTGTATGAAACGTAGAATATTTAAAAAAGCAGTTACAATGATGTCTGTTATGGCAGTGGCTGCTACATCAGTGACAGTTCCTTCTCTGGTGAAGGCTGAGAATCCTGTTGTTCAGACAATGTATACTGCAGATCCAGCTCCACTTGTTGTAGGTGACACAATGTATGTTTATACTACAAGGGATGACCTTAAAGAGTCATGTATTGATGACTGGAGTTACATGAATGAGTGGCGTTGTTTTGCTACTAAGGATATGATCAATTATACTGATATGGGTATGATTGCTCATGCAATGACATTTGACAAGGAAGATAAGAATAATGAAAACTGGAGAGCCTGGGCTCCGCAGGCATTTGAGATGCCAATTAAGGATGAGAACGGAAACTGGGTTAAGAAGTATTTCCTTTGCGCACCATTTAATGGTACAAAAATTGACCTTGCGGTTGCTGACAACCCATGGGGACCATTTGAAGATTATACACCGGGCAAATACCTTATTGACGGTGGCTGGGGTGGTGGAAACATTGACCCAACAGTATACATAGAAGATCATGGTAATCCAGATGATTATGAGAACTATGATGTATATCTTTACTGGGGTAATCCTTATTTAAGATATTGTAAACTGACTAACGACCTTAAGGATGTTGATCCTGATACTAATGGAGATGGTGTTATTGATGAAGTAGAGGCTGCTCCAGATCCAAGATTTGACAGACAGGACAACACAATAATGGGAGAATATAAGAATGGTCTTCACAGCTTTAAGACATTAGGTGATGGAGCCTATGAGGCCTTTGGTGAGCCAACTAAGAAGGATAAGATCACTAAGGATAATCAGAATATGTATAAGTTCCCAACAGAATCTGTTGATAAGGTAACAGAAGAACGTTCATGTTTCGAAGAGGGACCTTGGGTATACAAGCATGATGACGGCAAGGAGGGAACAGATGATTACTTCCTTGTATTTGTAGGTGGACGTCTTCCTGAAACATGTGAGTATTCAACAGCTCCAACTCCACTTGGACCTTGGACATACAGAGGAACATTATTTGATAGAAAATGGAACTTCTCCTGCATTCATCCTGGTGTAGCAGAGATGAACGGACATAATTATATGTTTTATCTTAATAACCTTCTTATAGGTGGAGATGGTTCTAACAGAAATATCTGTGTAAAAGAATTTACATATGATGAGAATAATCTCATTAAGAAGGAAACACCTGATGATGAAGATGCACTTTTCGATCAGGGAATTGAAGAAACTGATCCGGAAGGAAAGAAGTTTGTAAAGGGTAACCCATATTTCAGTGTTGACCCAACTGGCACTCTTAATCCATATGAGCTTAACCAGGCAGAGACAATATGTTGGGAATCTAATCTTAATGGTCCGGAAGGTGGATATAACGGAACTCCATTAGGAGTTAAGACTAAGTCAAAGCAGATATGTACTGATATTGATGAAGTAACAGGACAGCAGGCATTCTGGAAATCAGCAGCAATGTATGGTGTTGTTGTAACAGATATTGATAATGATGATTTCATCAGAGTACGTAATATAGATTTTGGCAGCGAAGGACCTATCGCATTTAAGGCAAGTGTTGCATGTGGAGAGGGAACACCTCTGCCAGATCCATACCTTGACTGGAATGGAAAAGAATTTGTAAATAATAAGACAGGCCTCAAGAAGGAATATAATCCTGATGCAGATACTGTAGGAGGTTCTATAGAAATCTGGATAGATTATGATAATGAAGATGCTAAGAAGCTTATCGGTACAATTGATGTTACTAACACAGGCGGAACTAATGTGTATGAGGAGAAGAAGATTGATATTACCGAGAAGATAACTGGTGTTCATGATATGACATTTGTATTTACAGGCAAGGATAACGCTAAGTTATTTAACTTTGATACATGGCAGTTTGAAACCAAGGCTCTTCCTTCTCCTTCACCAGAACCTAGTGTTGTACCTGACAATAAAGTGCAGACAGGCAATAATGTGAGTGCTGCTCCAATACAGGCTCCACAGGCACCAGCTGTAGAAACACCTGCAACAGTTGCACCAGTTAAACTTGCAGCACCTAAGATTAAGAGCATAAAGAGGGCCGGAAAGAAAATAAAGGTCAAACTTAAAAAGGTTAAGGGCGCAAAGGGTTATCAGGTAGCTGTTGCTACTAAGAAGAATGGCAAATATAAGGTTGTTCTTAAGCTTAAGTCTTCAAAGTTAAGCGGAACTATTAAAGGCATTAAGAGCAATAAGAAATATTTCGTAAAAGCCCGTGCATACACTGTATCTGATAACAAAAAGGTATATAGCAATTATTCAAAGGTTAAGACAGTTAAAGCCAAAAAATAAAGATTTAACTGTAGCAGTATAATAATATAGAATATAGGATATAGCATTTGTTGCCCCGTATATTTTGAAAATATACGGGGCCTTTTGCAATAATAAGCATATAATTTTACAGGATATATATTGATGTGATTACTATACAAACACATCATGTAGTGTTATAATGGGCGCAAAAGATCAGGAAAGAATAGTGATATGGTATGCAGATAGACATAGTTATGCCCTTTTACAGGGGAATTCATTTTTTGAAGGATGCCCTTGTAAGTTTGGCAAAATCAGATTTTAAAACTTCCGTTGAAGGACTTTTAGAAGACCTGCGGCCTGTTGTGCTGCTTGTAATGGATAATTCTGATGGAAAAGAGGTTAAAAGTTTTCCGGGACACAAGTCTTATTCAGATGAAGAGTTCCGGAAAATAGTGGAAGAGCTTATATATGATTTAAGACAGCAATATCCGGAAATGCCTTATGTAAAGCCGGTCTTTACAAAGGGTGAGCAAACCGTGGCATCACTTCGCAATATTGGAATCAATATGTCTGAAGGTGAGTATATATATTTCTTTGATAGTGATGATTATGTACGTCCGGACACTATTAAAAAGCTCGCCATGAAGGCTGTGAGAGTGAATGCAGACATTGTATTTGGAGACATAAAAACAACCTATTATAAATATTCGGAAGCCTGTGAAGAAAACATTTCTTCGCCACAGGATTTAAGGAAGGACAGTTTAAATTTAACAGATAACAGTTTAAATTTAAGGGATAACAGTTTTATTAGAAAACGTCTTGCTCAGCATGATTTTTCTGTACTTAATGCTCTTATAAAGAGAGAATTTATTCATCGTAAGGATAATGAGGTGTTTTTTGATGAAAATGTGAAGTTGTATCCTGATGTGGGCTTTATGTTAAAATTATTTTCACAAAATGCCTGTATAATCACAGACAGTAGTTCAGTATACATGAAAAGGATTCATAATGACGCCATCATGTTCCCTGCTCTTAGTCAGTTAAAGGTGTCTGCAAGGGGCAATGAACGTCAGGCGGAATATGATAAGGCTCTTGCCTGGGCTGCTGATAATAAAACAGTTTACGAAGATAATATTGAAGTTAATCCGGGTCATGAGAATCTGTGCAGGGTCATTTCCCTTAAGGATGACGTTGCGACTGCTGTAAGGGATATATACAGACAGGAAAAAACAGCTTACAGGAAAAAATGCATAACGCGAATTGGCAACTTTTTCAAACATCCAACATTTTTGTACCGTATGATTGAAAAATTCATTTTTTCAAAGCTGCCTGTGAAGAAAAACTGGGTATTATTCGAGAGCTTTCTTGGCAAAAACTATAGTGACAGCTGTAAGTACATTTACGAGTATCTTCTTTGCAACAAGGGGGATGCCTACAGGTATATCTGGGTGGTGAATGATAAGAATACCAGTATTCCGGGTAATGTTACCAAGGTAAAGTACCTTTCTCTCAGATGGTTTTACTATTCATCAAGATGTGGTTACTATGTGAATAATATGAGACAGCCTGTATGGTATCGCAAGAGAAAGGAAGCGGTTTTCATTGAAACCTGGCATGGAACCCCTCTTAAAAAGCTGGTTTTTGATATGGATGATATTCATGCGGCAACCCAGTCCTATAAGATGGATATGTATGGGCAGTCAAGAAAATGGGATTATCTGATATCAGACAATTCATTTTCAACAGAGACATTTGAAAGATGCTTCCTTTATCCTAAAGAGAAGATTATTGAAACGGGTTATCCGAGAAATGATATTCTATATGCAGATGACAGGGAAGAAAGGGCAGCAGCTGTTAAGAAAAAGCTTGGAATTCCTTTGGATAAAAGAGTTATTTTGTATGCTCCAACCTGGAGAGATGATGAGTATTACGGACCGGGCCAGTATCAGTTTGCCCTTAGGTTTGACTTAAAGCACCTGAAGGAGGAGTTAGGGGATGAGTATGTAATTCTCTTACGAACCCATTATTTCATAGCTGATGCAATTGATACAAGAGGACTTGAGGATTTTGCCTATAATGTAAGCAGATATGATGATATTGCAGAGCTTTACATTGTATCTGATATATGCATTACGGATTATTCTTCTGTATTTTTTGATTATGCCAACCTCCTGCGTCCGATACTGTTTTATGTATATGATTTCGATAAATATAAGGACACCCTGAGAGGTTTTTATATAAGCATGGAAAATGAGGTGCCTGGTCCCCTTCTTTATACTGAGGATGAAGTTATTGAAGCAGTTAAATATATTGATAATATAGTTGAAGAATACAGTGACAGGTACACTGCCTTCTGTAAGCGTTTTTGTAATGTGTCAGACGGCAATGCATCCAAAAGAGTTGTGGAACAGGTATTTGATGGGAGTAAAGGAGAAGAAAAATGAATGATACAGAGAGCAAATTTCCAAAGCCGGGGCCGGTAGCTGCTATAGTAGTAATGGCATTTGAACTTGTAATGGCATTTTATGGCTTCAGCCTTGCACAGTATTATCTGGGAATGTGGGGATTGGTGATTACAGAGATAGGATGTCTGCTCATTGGGCTTATAGCAGCCTTAGTTGTAGGCCTTGATATTAAGCAGATGCTTCCTTTGAAAAGAATAAGGGTGAATGAGTTTTTCGGTACACTTATGATGTGGGGAGGCTCATTACTTTGTACATTGATTATTAACCTTGCACTTTTCAGTGTATTTCCCGGTGGCATTACTAAGAATGCCGAATTAAATGATTTTACAAGCACATGGCCGGCAGGAGCAGCATTATTTGTTGTTTCTGTAATGCCTGCAATATGTGAGGAGACTCTTCACAGGGGATTTATACAGAGATGTATTATGACAAAGGTTAAAAGCAAGTTCCTTGTTAGCTTTATTATGGCATTATTTTTTGGCTTATTTCACATGGACTTCTACAGATTTTTAGGTACTGCTTTTTTAGGCGGCGTAATGGCATATATTTTATGTACAACGGATAATTTCTTTTACAATATGCTCTTTCATTTTGTGAATAATCTCTTTGCTGAGGTAATATCCTTGTACAGTGCCAACAGCCTGGCAAATGATGCTACAAACCAGGTGGCAGATAAGCTTTCAGGCGTACTTCCTGTAGCCTTTGGAGTATACTGTGTAATCGGATGTGTGGCGCCATTACTGATGTTAGGTGGATCAATGCTTTTAAAGGGTAAGAGGCGTTTGCTTGAGGAAAGCAAGAAAAAGCTTATTATATCGATTGTTGCTGCAATTGTTATTGCAGCGGCATTATTTGTGACAGGATGTCTGATTATGTTTTATTTTATATACACAGGACAGATGTCTGGTATTATGGAGGGACTTAATTGAGAAATGAAACCGAGATGCTTGAACTGATTGTAAAGACTGCCAATGAAGATGACAGAATCAGGGCAGTATATATGAGCGGTTCCAGGGTCAATTGCAATGTGCCGAATGATGCGCTGGCAGATTATGACATTGTATATGTAGTTAAGGATACTAAGCCTTTTTATGAGGATTCACATTATATGGAAAGGTTTGGCGAGATTCTGTATATGCAGGAGCCTGACAGGCTTGATGCATCAGTGGGTAAAAAGCTTGATTTTAATGAGAAGTATACGTGGCTGGTCATATACACGGATGGAAACAGAATAGATCTTACCGTATGTAATGAGAAAAAGGCCGATATTACCGGTGACAGAGTATACAGGGTGCTTCTTGATAAGGATGGCAGGTTTGCCAATGCGCCAGTCTCTGATGACAGGGCAAGATGGGTAAAAAAACCATCTGAAGCGGAGTATGCTGCAGTCTGCAATGAATTCTGGTGGTGTATAAATAATGTTGTCAAAGGCATTAAAAGGTATGAGATTACCTATGCACAGGACATGATGAATTATTACGTAAGACCTATGCTTCTTAAGATGCTTTCCTGGAAGGTGGGTATTCTTACGGATTTTTCGGTAAGTGTGGGAAAGTCCGGAAAATATATGAACAAATGGCTTTTGGACGATGATTACGAAATGCTTCTTGAAACATATTCGGGAGGCCTTGCAGGAGAAATGTATCATGCGCTTAAGGTCATGGCTGATTTATTTGATAAAATCGGTTTGTTCGTTGGTGATAAGCTTGGATATGAATATAATGAACGGGACTCAAAGGCAGCCAGAATCTATATGGATATGGTACGCAAGATGAAATTGTAAACTATCCGCCGGACTGTGGCGACTTGGAGGAAATAAAATTGAAATTATATATGGCACCTATGGAGGGTCTTACAGGGTATATATACAGACAGGCATTTGGCAGATATTTTGGCGGTGCAGACAAGGTTTTTACGCCATTTATTGCTGCTGAAGGCAGTAGAAGCATGAAAAATAAAGAGATAAAGGATATTGCGCCTGAAAACAATAAGGGTCTCTATACAGTACCACAGATTATATCCAACAATGCGGATAATTTTGTGAGATTTGCAAGACTTATAGAGAATCGCGGCTACGAAGAGATAAATATTAATCTGGGTTGTCCTTCGGGAACCGTTGTTTCTAAGGGTAAAGGCTCCGGAATGCTTGGGGATACCGACAAACTGGACTCATTTTTAGATAAGGTGTATGGGGCACTTCCTGATATGAAGGTATCTGTAAAGACGAGAATAGGACTGAAGGATCCTGAGGAATGTATGAAGATTCTTAAGGTATACAACAGGTATCCGATACATGAGCTTATAGTTCATCCCCGTATCAGAGAGGATGTCTACAAGGGTAGTCCGAGAATGGAGTATTTTTCTTATATATATGAAAACAGCCTTAATCCGGTTTGCTATAACGGAGATATCAAAAATGTAGCTGATTATGAAGAAATAACAGAAAAATACCATAAGCTTCAGGCTGTTATGATTGGCAGGGGACTTATTCGCAATCCGGCTATTCTTAAGAGTATAAGTTCTCATGAAAGTGGGCCGGAATACGTAGTGGACAAGCAAACTCTTCGTATGTTCCATGATGATATATATAATGCCTACAAATCTTATCTTGAACAGGAGAAGATTATACTCTTTAAGATGAAGGAAATATGGTGCTTTATGATAGATTTATTTGCTGACAATGAGAAATATTTTAAGATGCTCAAGAAGTCAGATAATCTTAGAAACTACAACATATTCGTCAACAAGATATTTTATGAAGCTGATCTTAATCCGTGATGATATATAGAATGACGATATATTATGACAATATGTGATGATGAATACAAATCTTTCATAAACAATCCGCGAGGGCGCACAGTGTCCGGTAGACAATGGTTTTGCACCAACTGAAATGGAGAGTAGAGCGCAGCGATTCCTAAAAGAATATGTCAGCATGTGCTGACCGGAATTCTGCGCCAGATTTCACGTGGATTCGAATTGAAAAGGGGTGAGCAAGGTGGATACAACAGAACGTGATATATTCGCAGTAATTTGTAAAAATGATGGAATCAAGGCAAAGGAAATCGGCCATTTAATAAAAAAAGAACGCTCTGTAATTAACCATTATCTTTACGGTTCACCATATATAAAAGAACTCTGCTACCAGGATGATGAATACAGATGGCATGGACTTATAAGACAGGGAAGACCACATTATGGTCTGGAGGATTTCAGCGGTTATTACAGTGATGTTGAGACATTTATGAAAACCCCCTATAACATATGGCTGGAAACCCTGAAGTCAGGCTGTGAATATATAGGCCGTAACCTGAATGACACAAGAGGTCTTTTTCATTCATTTGAAGATGCACATGAAACTATGAGTGCATTATTTGAGGACCTTAAAGAGGTTGTGGATTATTCTTCCTGGGAAATAGTATTTGAACTAAGAATAAAAAAGGCAAGACACATAAGAATATATGCTGATGTGCTTGTCATAACTGAAAAGTATGTATTTTCACTGGAATTTAAAATGAAGGATGAAATAGAAGATGATGATGTGGTCCAGGCAGCCAAGTACAATCAGTATCTTGAGATACTCTTTGGACCTGAGTACGAGGTAATATCAGGCCTCGTACTGACAGGCGCCACAGATCTTTATGAATACGTCCCTATTGATAAGGACAATCCTGATCTTGCAGAGATTCCGGTATGCTCAGGCGACATGCTCTTTAACATCTTTGACGAGTATATCGGGTTTTACGAATAAAATGATTCCTACAATAAGGATGAATATGGATATAAACTGAGATGTAGACAGAATTCCTATTGCACCACGGTAATCATTTCTGAAATATTCTATAACTGATCTTCCAATACTGTACATAATGAGATAAAGGGCGCCGGTTCTGGCGTCTTTTCTTTCTTTACGGCTGTATGCAAATAATACTGCAGCCATTATAAAACAACCTGCACTTGAAAAAAGCTGGGTTGGTATGAGCTTAACATCATTTGGGGCAAACTTCGAATTGTGAAAAGCTATTCCAACAAATGAGTCCGTTTCCCTTCCGTAACAGCAGCCTGCAAGAAAACATCCTATACGGCCAAAGCCCTGTGCAATTGCAACGGCAGGGAGCACCGTATCAAAATACTTCCAGAAAGGAAGCTTCTTCATTTTGCAATACAAGGCACACAATAGTATACCGCCAATAATGCCGCCGTATACAACAAAACCTGATGAACCAAGTGTTCCAAGTGGGTTTTTAACAAATGAGTCCCATTCAACTATGCAGAATAAGACCTTGGCACAGGCAAATCCACCGATAACAGATATTGTGGTAAGATTAAAAAGTTCATCTGCATCAATTCCCTTTTTCTTTGCAAGATATGTTCCGGCTATGAAAGCCAGCACAATTCCTATACCTATCATAAGTCCATAGCCGTGAATTGTCACCGGCCCTATGGAAAATAAATCGTTGTACATTAATAATAACCTCCGTAGTCTGATATGAAACTTGAAATACTTTTTAAGTATATATAATCTCTGGTGCTTTTACAATAACAAAATCATGGCATTATATCATATGTTTCTTGAATAAATGTAAAACTTAGTGTATTATTTTAGTGTGTCGGAGAAAATTAAATTCAAGTCGAACGCAGGTGAGACCTGGTGCCTGATTCTGGTCAGCGTAAGCTGACATATTCTTCTTGCAGAAGTGGGAGTTTTCTCGACTGAGATAAGCTTGAAAATAGAAAGGGGTTTAAGTGTGGAGAATTTTGTAGGGAACGCAGCCGGTATACTTATGATTGCGTTGATAGTTGTTTTATTTTGGACATTTTTAATGGAGCTTTCTGTTCCGGTTACAGAAAAAACGAAGGTTCTTGTAAAAAGATATGCGCTGATTTGTGCGGGATTTATATTTGTTCAGATGCTTGCAGCCGGCATAATGTATAACTTTTATGCCAGCGATGATGCAAGGGCCAATCTTTTTAATCTTACTGCAATATGGAAGTCCGGAGCCTATGAATATGGCAGTCTTCCTTCCATATTTTATCTTTTAAGAGGTCTGTTTGCCCTGGCTTTATTTGGTAAGGTGGAGGCATGTGGTTTATATATCGGATTATTGTGTGCGGTTATAACAAGTGTTACAGCCGGACTCATTCTTAATGATATGTATGATGAGGATAAGGCCGGAAAGCTTTATATTTTTTATATGTGTCTGCCGGGAGCCTATGTAATGTTTCTCCCAGCACCATATGCAATGTTTCTGGCATTTTTCATGTTGTATATATATTCGGCAGGAAAAGGTAAAAAGATTCTTGCGGCTATATTTGCCCTCTTATCTGTGGCGGCTCATTTGGCGGGCATTATTACAATATGCCTTTTGATAGCAGATCTTTTATTCAATAACATATCTGAAAAATATAAGGAACTTGCTACATTCATAGCCTGCGCCTGTGGACAGCTTATTGCACTGCTTGTATGTGTGGCTGTTGGAGGGGGAATGGGTGCCGTATTGTGGTTTGGACTTTTGTTCCCGGGAGTTTGTCTTATGGGAAAAAGCGATTTTATTATGAGGGATGAAATATACAAGCCTTTGATAGCAGTAGTGGTTCTTATCAGCGGCTTTTGTCTCATGTACAATATTAATTTATAGAATGTATGGGCATTATTGAAAAGGAGAAAAACATGGCTGAAAAAAAGAATGTAAAACTATTTCTTGAACTGTTTTTTGGAACAATTCTTATTCACTGGCTTGTGGTGATACTGTCGTACTGGCTGTTAGGTGAAGATGGAAACATATTTGTGGATTTTTATAACAAATTTACGGAAACAGGTGATACACCTCACTATATGTATATTGCCGAAAACTGGTATGCTTCTTCAGGGGAGAAGGCTAATCTTATAGTATTTTATCCTTTGTTTCCACTGCTTATGAAAATAGTGGGCTTCCTTGTAAGAGACTATTTTGTGGCTGGTGTGCTCATTTCAAATGTGTGTATGGGTATTTCAGGTTATTATATGTACAGACTTGCCAAGGAGGAACTTGGAGCATCTAAGGCAATGGACAGCTTTATAATATATGTACTGTACCCTTTTGGAGCTTTTATGGTGCTTGTATTTACAGAAGGTCTTTCCATGATGCTTGTTATAATGTGCCTTTACTATATACGTAAGAAAAAATGGGCTGTGGCAGGTATTTTGGGACTGCTTGCTTCACTCTCAAAGTCACAGGGAATTGCACTTTTAGTACCGGCAGTATATGAGGCAATTATCTATATGAAGAACAAGAAGAAATTTGACATAAAAACATTGTCAGTATTTCTTATCCCATGCGGAACGCTTATGTACCTGCTGATAAATAAGCTTGTTCTTGGTGATTTCCTTGCCTTTGCAAAATATGAAAGTGAGGCGCCATGGTATAACACATCTAACTGGATTGCGGATAATATATCACAGCAGTTTGGTATGGGAATGACCAATTATACTCTGGCACTTGAAATATACTGGATACAGATATTCCTTTATTTTGCACTTATTATTCTCTTGCTTTATGGACTTAAAAAGAAGGTGCCAGCTTCCCTTATTGCCTTCGGTGGGGCACATATATTCCTTTCATTTCTTCACGGATGGCTTATAAGCGGACCAAGATATATGATGGGATGCGTTACAATGTATATTGTATATGCCGTAATTGATAATAAGTACGTAAAGGGCATTATTGCGCTTTTGTTTGGACTTCTTGCTGTATTTTACACGGTGGGACTCTGGCAGGGTCAGGCAATAATGTAGGATATAACCAACAAAATACTGACAATGTGCAATATATGTAATGTGAAATATAGTTTACATAAAATATAGCTTATATGAAATACAGTACAGTTCATATGAGATATAGATTATATGAAATACAGTTCATATATAATAGAACTCATATAAGATAAAACAGGAGATGGATTATGGAGTCAGATAATAGAACAGTAACACCTATATATATTTTTTTGGAAGTGCTTCTTATATTTTATGCACTGATAACTACAGCCGCTATTGTGTTGTTTGAGTACAACATTATAACAATTTCAAAGGGAGAGGTAATATTTACTTTCTCAATGTGCTGGCAGGTTTTACTCTTTTTAATGGAGCTTGTTACAATATTGATCCAGTTAATAATGATGTTTAAATGTCTTAAACAGGCCGATATGAATAAATATACAATTCTTCGTAATGCAGGATATACAGGCGTATTATTTGCTTTGACAGCAGCCATAGGAGTTATTGTGACAGATGGTTTTGTAGTGTTCCCTACAGTAACCTTTGTGGTGTATTTTATTCTTATTGTTATTGTGCGTGGATTACTGGTTCCTAAGACTGTAAAAAAACTAATAAATCCTTGATTTATTATGAAAAAAATATTATAATTTTAAATAAGCTGTTTTCAGCAAAAGAGAAAAATTTTAATTAATAAGAGGAGGTTTATGGGATGAAGAATTCTAGAAAATTTTGTGCTGCTATGGCAATGCTTTTGACAGTTTCAGCTGCAGCAACTTCATTTTCAGTCGATACTGTTTCAGCTGCTAAGAAAGCACCTAAGCTTAGCAACAAGAATCTTTCTATGACAGTTGGACAGAAGAAGACTATCACAGTAAAAAACTTTAAGAAGAAGGTAACATGGAAGTCAAGCAAGACTTCAGTAGCAATGCTTTCTGCTGTTAAGAAAAAATCAGTTAAGGTTATTGCCAGGAAAAAGGGTAAGGCAAAGGTTACAGCATCATTTAAGAATGGTGCCAAGAAGGTTAAGCTTACATGTAAGATTACTGTTAGAGCTAAGAAGGCAGTAACACCTGTTGTTTCTAACCTAACAAATGTGCCACAGGTTTCACGGCCTTCTAATGCTCCGGCACCAACAGTTGATCCTAATGCAACTGCAACACCAACACCAACATTTGATTATGATAATTATGCTAACTGCCTCTGGAAACAGCCTGCAGGTGTTAAGATCAAGGATGTGTACAGTGATTACTTCATGAATGGTATCAGTACAAACCTTGGAAGTCTTAGAAGTGGTGAGAAGGCATCTCTTGTAAAATATCATTTCAACAGTGTAACAATGGGTAATGAGACTAAGATGGAAAGCATTGTTAATGATGATATTACTACAGAGCATCCGGAAGGAATAAGCAAGGCTAATGTTGATAACTATTATGCAACAGGCGGAGAAGGAGATGTTATTCTTGACTATGAGACACTTGAGAAGGTGTTAAGCTATTGTAAGGCTAACAATCTTAAACTTCGTTATCATGCATTTGTATGGCATTCACAGGTTCGTGAGTATTTCTTCCTTCAGGATTACAACTGGTCAGATTATGATGTTGAAGAGTATGCTGCTAAGGGATGGGATACATCAAACTATCACAAGCTTGCTGATGCTGAGACAATGAAGAAGAGACTTAACAGCTACATAAGTCAGGTTATCAAGTATATTTATTCACACGGATATGGTGATGTTGTATACGCTTACGACGTAATTAATGAGGCAACAAACGGAGAAGGCAGTAACAACTTCAAGTATACATTTGATGAGAATACAACAGCTACAAACGTAGAGGATCTTCTTACACCAGGTGGTTCAGAGAATACTGAAAGTAATGGAAAGTGGTGCTTTAGAACTAACGGTGGTATCAGAAAGAGCAAGAATGGTGGAGCAGCAATAACAGTTGATTCAAGTCCTGCTGAGGTTGAACAGTCATTCCGTGAGAACGGACGTGTTCCTGCTAACGACAGTTACTGGTATGCTACAATGGGTACAGATTATCTTTACCTTTCATACTACTATGCACACAAGGCTATTGAGAAGTACTTTAATGAGTATCAGGCACAGTATGGATATACTGTTAAGCCATCACTTATATACAACGATTACAATACAGCAGAGGTTACACAGATCGGTCTTGTAAAATGGATTAATAAGGCTTGTAATGTAACAGATGGAACAGATGGCGTTGTATTCTGTAATGGTATTGGATTACAGTCTCACTGCGTAGATGAACCTACTCAGGAGAGAATGATTAAGAGAATCGTTGATGAGGGTCTTGAGGTTCAGGTAACAGAGCTTGATGAGCGGTCAGAAATATCTGAAGAGGCACAAGCTAAGAAGCTTAAGAAACAGTATCAGATTTATATGGATTATTCTAAGAAGGGAAGCTACGGAAGTACTCAGGGTGATGACTATGTTGGTGTAACAAGTGTTACACAGTGGAGTATCTGTGACAACGACGGCGGAAGCTGGGATAAGGGTCATCAGTATGCATTCAAGATCATTCCTGAAGATGAGAGAACAGATGAGAATCTTTCAGTTATGCCTAAGCCTGCATACTTCGGAATTTTACAGGCTGCTGGAGTAGACTGCGGAGAGAAGACATACTAATCTATATATGAATATTGATTTTGACTAACATAGGGAACTGTTCTGAGGTGATTTGTATTACCTTAGAATAGTTCCTCTTGTTTTATTGTTCTTTATTACTTGACATAGACAGTTGTTTGGAATACTATAAACTTGTATAGGAATGTAAATTCGTGAATAGAAATGAGGATAGATGATGAAGAAAGAACTGGAAAAGACATACAACCCTTCAGATATTGAAGACAGATTGTATAAAAAATGGATGGATAAGAAGTATTTTCATGCAGAGGTTGACAGAAGCAGAAAGCCTTTTACTATTGTTATGCCACCACCTAACATAACAGGTCAGCTTCATATGGGTCATGCCCTTGATAATACTCTTCAGGATATACTGATCAGATTTAAGAGAATGCAGGGATACAATGCTCTTTGGATTCCTGGAACAGACCATGCTTCAATTGCTACAGAAGCAAAAATTGTTGAAGCTATGAGAAAAGAAGGAATTACTAAGGAAGACATAGGAAGAGAAGCATTTCTTGAACGTGCATGGGACTGGAAAGCCCAGTATGGTGGAAGAATTGTATCACAGCTTAAGAAAATTGGTTCATCCTGTGATTGGGACAGAGAGAGATTTACAATGGACGAAGGCTGCAGCGAAGCTGTTAAGGAGGTTTTCGTTAAGTTATATGATAAGGGACTTATATACAGAGGCGAGAGAATTATTAACTGGTGTCCACACTGCCTTACATCAATATCAGATGCAGAGGTAGAACATGAGGACCAGGCAGGACATTTCTGGCATCTTGAGTACAAGCTTGCAGATGGCAGTGGTTCAATCAAGCTTGCAACAACACGTCCTGAAACACTTCTTGGAGATACTGCAATCGCAGTTAATCCTAAGGATGACAGATATAAGGATTATGTAGGAAAGATGGTTATTCTTCCTATTGTACACAGAGAGATACCTGTTGTAGCAGATGATTATGTTGATATGGAATTTGGTACAGGTGTAGTTAAGATTACTCCGGCACATGACCCTAATGACTTTGAGGTAGGTTTAAGACATAATCTTCCGGTTATCAATGTTATGACAGATGATGCAAAGATTGTTGATGATTATCCGGCTTATGCAGGAATGGATAGATATGAAGCTCGTAAGGCAATTGTTACAGACCTTGAAAAAGAGGGAGCCCTTGTTAAGGTTGAGGATCATGCACATAATGTTGGTGTATGCTATAGATGTGGAACAACAGTTGAGCCAAGAGTTTCAAAGCAGTGGTTTGTTAAGATGAAGCCACTTGCAGAGCCTGCAATTGAAGCTGTTAAGAAGGGCGACACAAAGTTTGTTCCTGAATATTTTGAAAAGACATATTTCCACTGGTTAGACAATATTCGTGACTGGTGTATTTCAAGACAGCTCTGGTGGGGACATCAGATACCAGCCTTCTACTGTGATGACTGTGGTGAACTTGTTGTTTCTAAGGATTCTGAGGTTACATGCCCTAAGTGTGGCAGGAAAATGAGACAGGATCCTGATACACTGGATACATGGTTCTCATCAGCATTATGGCCATTTTCAACACTTGGCTGGCCTGAAAAAACAGAAGAGCTTGATTATTTCTACCCAACAAGCACACTTGTGACAGGTTATGATATTATACCTTTCTGGGTTATGAGAATGATGTTCTCAGGAATTGAACAGACAGGAAAGGTTCCATTTGATACAGTACTTATTCATGGTCTTGTAAGAGATTCACTTGGACGTAAGATGAGTAAGTCATTAGGTAATGGTATTGATCCATTAGAGATAATTGATAACTACGGAGCAGATGCTCTTAGATTTACACTTATTACAGGTAATGCACCTGGTAATGACATGCGTTTCTACAATGAAAGAGTAGAAGCAAGCCGTAACTTTGCCAATAAGGTATGGAATGCATCAAGATTTATTATGATGAATCTTCCAGAGAATGGTGTTAACGTAGATTCTGATGAGATGCCTGAACTTACAGATGCTGATAAGTGGGTACTTTCAAAGGTGAATGATGTTGTTAAGGAAGTTACCTACAACCTTGAAAAATACGAGCTTGGAATAGCAGCAGATAAGATATATAACTTTATCTGGGAAGAGTTCTGCGACTGGTATATTGAGATGGTTAAACCACGTCTTTACAATGAAGAGGATAAGACAAGAGAGGCTGCACTCTGGACACTTAAGAAGGTTCTTGTAACAGCACTTAAGCTTCTTCACCCATACATGCCATTTGTTACAGAAGAGATTTACTGCACACTTATGGATAGTGAAGATGTATCAATTATGATAAGCCAGTGGCCTGAATATACAGATGCATATCATTTTGAAAAAGAAGAAAATTCTGTTGAGAGAATTAAGGAAGCTGTTAAGGCAATCAGAAATATCCGTGCAGAGATGAATGTACCACCAAGCAGAAAAGCAGAGGTATTTGTTGTATCTGATAATGCTTCAGTAAGAGATGTATTTGAAAACAGCAAGGTATTCTTTGCAACACTTGGTTATGCAAGTGAGGTTAAGGTACAGGCTGATAAGACAGGAATTGATGAGGATGCAGTATCTGTTCTTATTCCTGAAGCAGCTATTTATATTCCATTTGCTGAGCTTGTTGATATTGAAAAGGAATTAGAGAGACTTAACAAGGAGCAGGATAGACTTAAGAAGGAACTTATCCGTTCAGAGAAAATGCTTAGCAATGAGAAATTTGTGGCTAAGGCGCCTCAGGCTAAGATAGATGAAGAAAAGGCTAAGCAGAAGAAGTACCAGGATATGATGGAGCAGGTTACAAAACGTCTTGCCCAGTTATCAAAATAAGTCATAATCTGCGGCGAATGAATGTTGCATTTTAATGTAGTTACAGTTAATATTTAGTAGACAGTGTAGAGGGAGGAACAGATGATTAATTTTGAGGAAGAACTTGAAAAATTTCAGCCTAGTATGGATATAGAACAGGTGGAGGACGCTGTTTTTAATAACAAATATGAAGATGTAACTGATATTGTTAAAGATCTGATGAAAGAAATGATGTCAGACTAACTATTGTTATTAAATGACTGGAGGATTAATCAATGAATTGTCCAAGATGTAACACGCCTGTGAATATGCAGATGAATCGCTGTCAAAGATGCGGGCAGAATTTACAGACGTATAAAAAAGCAGTAAGAATATCAGCCAGCCTGTACAATGAGGGATTAGATAAAGCAAGAGTCAGAGACTTAAGTGGTGCGGTTGAAACACTTGAGAAGAGCCTTGTATATTACAAGGGTAATACAAACGCAAGAAACCTTTTGGGACTTGTGTATTATGAACTTGGTGAAACAGTTAAGGCGCTTACACAGTGGATACTCAGCAAGAACATAAGTCCTGAGGGCAATGAAGCTGATTATTATATTGACAGTATTCAGTCAAACCCACAGGCACTTGATAATGCAGGTCTTACTATTAAGAAATACAATTCCGCACTTGCAGCTGCAAAGCAGGGGAATGAAGATCTTGCCATAATACAGCTTAAAAAGGTTGTAAGTCTTACACCTAATTTTGTAAGAGGACAGCAGCTTATTGCACTTCTTTATATGATGATTGGTGAGAATGATAAGGCTAAGAAGCATCTTAAGAAGGCTGCAAGAGTTGACGTGAATAATACAACTACCCTTAAATACATTGAAGAATTAGGTGGGTTTGGGGATTCTGATGATACTTCATCAGATAAGAAAAACCAGACACCTGAGAGAAAGATATTCAAAGGGGATTCTTCTGTTGAAGTAAAAGAGGTTGGTTCCTACAAGCCTGAGAGAACAAGAGCATTTCCTTTTATCAATGTTATTATCGGAGTTATAATAGGACTGTTCGTGGGACTTGTACTTGTTATGCCTACTATATCAAGTAAGTCCAATCAGGAAAAGGCCAATGAGATAAGTGAATATGGCACCAAGCTTGCTGAAAGGGATAGTCAGATAGCTTCCATGCAGCATGAAAAGGAAACCCTGGATGCTCAGGTACAGAGTCTTACAAACCAGCTCAATGAGGCACTAAATGATGATTCATTAAGTGTAGCTCAGGTTTATGAGAAAATAATTGAAGCATATAAGATGTATACTGAAGGTGACAAAGCACAGGCACTTGCAACAGTTATGGGTCTTGATATGTCGGAAGTTACCAATGAAACAGCTAAGAATATTGTTAATACAATATCTTCTGAGGATACCAAGAAGGCATCAGCAGATGCTTTTGAAAAGGGAAGAAAAGCTTATAACAGTGGTAAATATGATGATGCTAAGAAGTATCTGCAGGAGGCAGTTGACCTCAATAAGGATAATGTAGATGCAATATATTTCTTTGGAAGGCTTTATCATAAGCAGGGTGACAAGGAAAAAGCTACAGAATATTACCGCAAGGTTGTAAAGGATTATCCTGATTCAGAACGTGTATCTGAAGCGAGAGCAAGGCTGAATGAACTTGGAGTATCAGAATAATTAATATTATAAAATACCTTTAGGATAAAGATGAACCATTTGATGATGGTTCATCTTTTTTGTTTTTATTAGCAAATCATAAAAATGTGACGGAAGGGAATATTATATGGAACAGGATGGTATGACACTTATAATTCGTGTGGACAGAGAGATTGACCACTTTGTGGCAGACAGAATAAGACAGGAATTTGAAAAGAAATTTATGAGAGGGAGTGTTAAAAACGTAATATTTGACATGAGTGGTGTAGAATTTATGGACAGCTCCGGCATAGGTATGATAATAGGCAGGTATACAAAGGTGAAATGTGTTGGAGGCAGGGTGTTTTTGTGTGCCGTACCTGAAAAAATAGATATGCTTTTAAAGATGGCCGGGGTATATACGGTAGTTGACAGGTATGACACAGTTAAACAGGCCCTTGATATAATCAAAAATAAGCACGACCACAATGAATGGGAGGTTTATTAATATGTTATCTGAGAATAATAAAAGAAATGATGTGACAATAATAATGGGAAGTGCGCCGGAAAATGAAGCCTTTGCAAGGATGACGGTGGCTGCATTTTTGTCGAGATTTAATCCTACACTGGAGGAAATATCTGATATAAAAACAGCAGTTTCTGAAGCTGTAACCAACTCCATTATTCATGGATATGGTGGAAAATCTGGAAAGATACATATTAAATATGCCGGAGGAGATGAAGAAGCATATATAGAGATAAAGGATTTTGGCATGGGTATAGAAAATATAGAAGAGGCCATGAAACCCATGTACACAAGCAAGCCGGAATTAGAACGCTCTGGTCTTGGCTTTGCATTTATGGAAGCATTTATGGATGAAGTTACGGTGGAATCCACACCCGGAATTGGAACAACAGTCAGAATGAAAAAGAAGATTGCAAAAGCTGGTAAATCACACAATCCGGAGCTTCCTGTGACTTTAACAGATGCACAGAATGAATGCGATGCGGATAGTGGTATTTTTAAAACGGATGAAATAAGTAGTGCCACAATGTGATTCAATTGAGCTTATTAAAAAAGCAAAATGTGGTGATGAAGCTGCCAGAGAAAAAGTTATAGTAAATAATATGGCGTTGGTGTGGAGCATCGTCAGAAGATTTGCTAACAGGGGATATGAGGCAGAGGATTTATTTCAAATAGGAAGCATTGGCCTGATGAAAGCAATAGACAAATTTGACATGTCCTATGATGTAAGGCTTTCCACTTATGCAGTTCCAATGATAATAGGAGAAATAAAACGTTTTATCAGAGATGATGGAATAGTAAAAATAAGCAGAAGCATTAAGGAAAACAATTGGAAAATTAAGCAGGCAGCCGGGCGGTTTGCAGATGCCAATAACAGGGAGCCTACAGTTGAAGAGCTTGTCTGTGCGACAGGACTTTCAAAAGAAGACATAGTTATAGCGGCATCGGCAGTAAAGGAACCGGAGTACATTGACAGGGAAGACTACACGGGACTTGAATTAAGGCTTGAGGATGATAAAGAAGAGGTGATTAACCAAATATTGCTTGAAAAGCTTTTGGGAGAGCTTAAGGAAAATGAGCGCAAGCTTATAGAGATTCGCTATTATCAGGAAAAAACCCAGACAGAGGTAGCGAAAATGCTTGGCATGAGTCAGGTGCAGGTGTCGCGAAATGAAAAGAAAATTCTTGCAAAGCTTAGAAATCTGTATTGTTCATGAATAAAATGGACAACCTTCCACATACTAATGTCATATAAACTGTGAAATGACAGACAATATTGGTGAAGGAGTAGTTATGAAAAAGACGCTGACTGTATTTATGATAGTTATGATGCTTGCATTTGCGGTGGTTATGTTTTTTTACTGGCATGAGGAAAGCAGGGCGATTAGCAAGGGAGTACTTGTGTGGAAGCATACAAGGGAACTGGAGATGCTTATATGAGTACGGAATTATATATAAAGATAGAGCAGCATGTAGAAGTAAATAAGAAAAAGGTCCTGCTTTCAGACATAGCAAAACTTCACTGTGCCAAATTTGATGTGGCAAAGGAACTTTCAAATATAATGATACTTAATATAGAAACTACATCAAACAGTAATTATGCAATGACATTTATGAAGGTTGTGGAACTGATTCATAGAAAAAGACAGGATATTACTGTTATAAATGAGGGAGAGAAGGATTTTATAATAGAATATGTTCCGCCACAGGATGCAAAGGTGACTCAAAATAGTGGTGTTAAGCATCCTGCATTTGAATATTTTAAGGCTGTATTTGTTGGAATTGTATCATTTATAGGAGCTGCATTTACAATAATGACATTTAATGTGGATGTCAGTGTTTCTGAAATATTTGACAGTATATATCTATGGTTTATGGGTGTTGATAAGAAAGGAAGTCTGACCATACTTGAGCTTTCCTATTGCATAGGACTACCCATTGGAATAATGGTTTTCTTTAATCATTTTAACAGGAGAAAGCTTATAATGGATCCCACACCTATTCATGTGGAGATGCGAAGTTATGAAAAACAGGTAAATGAGGCGATTATTGAAGATGCTTCCAGGGAGGGCAAGACTATTGATGTTTCTTAAAAACCTCTTTTTGGTAATATGTGGCCTTTCGGCAGGGGGAATGGTTGCTGCCGGTACATTTGCCTTTATTGTTATGATTGGAATATTCACAAGACTTGCAGAAAGAACAAGGACTGCAAAGTACATCAGTGTATATGAAAATATGATTGTGGCAGGTGGAAGCATAGGTAATATAATATATATTTACCAGATAAGTCTTCCGCTTGGATATACGGGGATTATAGTCTATGGCCTGTTTTCAGGAGTATTTGTAGGCTGCCTTGCAATGGCTCTGGCGGAAGTGCTTAAGGTGTTTCCGATTCTTATAAACAGGGTGGGTCTGGTAAAAGGACTTCCCTATATAGTTACAGCCATAGCTGCAGGCAAGTTTGCCGGCTCCCTGTTAGGCTTTACATTTGGTGGGTGCTAGGCTGGCAGCCTTCGACTTGAAAATTAAGGCTAAATAAATCTACATGCAAAGGAGCGGAAAATGAGTATATATGATGACGGTCAGAGACTATCCTACAAACAAGGCGAAATGGAAATAAAAAAAGTACTATCGGAAACTGACAAGGAAAAGAGAAATGAGTTGTATAGTGCATACGTAGACCATGTGACACCACAGAGAAAACCTCTGCCGGATATTATAAGAGCATTTCTTACCGGGGGGCTTGTGTGTGTAATTGGCCAGGGACTTACAGACATGTACAGATATATGGGTTTTGACAAGGATATTGCGGGTTTATATGAAACCCTTACCCTGATACTGATAAGTGTAATTCTGACAGGCTTTGGCCTGTTTTCAAAAATTGCAAAATTTTCGGGAGCAGGAGTTATAGTTCCGATTACAGGCTTTGCAAACTCAGTGGCATCCCCGGCTATAGAATATCAGAAGGAAGGAAAGATATTTGGCATAGGATGCAAAATATTTACAATTGCCGGACCTGTTATCTTATATGGTATATTTACCTCGTCGGTGCTTGGATTTGTTTACTGGCTTTTAAAAGTGTTAATTATCAGATAATTTGAAAAACTTACTGGCAAAATGCCTGATACGAGTTTGTAGAATGTTTATAAATATGAATGAACATGTGCAAAATCAGAGAAAATGCCAGAAACATAATTTCGGAATATTTGTTCGAAAATGTGGAAAAAGTTGTACAAGTAAAAGTTATCCACGTTTTCAGGGGGTAAATAGGCACGATAATTAGAGTTATTCACGAAGTTATTCACGTTATCCACCTATTTATCATACATCTGTAGACAAATTAATATATGTACACACAAATAAAAAAAATATTAAATTTATTAATTTTGAGAAAGTTCTTGACATTTGAATTGTAGATATAATTGCGAAAATAATCTGATATAATACAGCTGTATCATTTTTTCTGCTTAGATTGAACGCAGGTGAGACCGGGTGCGTGATTTTGGTCGCCTAAGCTGACATATTCTTCTCAGAATCACTATACATCAATGCACATCACTACACATTATCGCGAAGCCTTTATCTGAGATAAATAAGATATGAAAAAAGTGTGATAATTCTTGTAAAATAAAATAAATATGTTATAATGTAATCAGGTCATGAAAATGACCAATACGCTTGAGGGAGTTGATTACAATGAAATTTATCATTAGTGGAAAAAATATTGAGGTTACAGAAGGATTAAAGACAGCAGTAGAGGAGAAGATAGGAAAATTAGATAAGTATTTTACAGAAGATACAGAGATTCATGTTACTCTCAGTACACAGAAGGACAGACAGAAAATCGAAGTTACAATTCCAATGAAAGGAAATATTGTAAGAGCTGAACAGGAAAGCAACGATATGTACGTTTCAATAGATCTTGTTGAAGAGATAATCGAGAGACAGCTCAGAAGATATAAAACAAAGATTATAGAGAGACAGCAGGCAACAGTTAATCTCAGCAAAGAATTCATTGAAGAAGAAGTAGACGATGAAGAGATTAAGATTGTCAGAACAAAGAGATTTGCTGTTAAACCAATGGACGTTGAAGAAGCATGCGTACAGATGGAACTCTTAGGACATAATTTCTTCGTGTTCCGCAATGCTGAGACAGACGAAGTTAATGTTGTATACAAGAGAAAGGGTAACACATTCGGACTTATTGAGCCTGAGTGCTAGAATAGATGCAGCAATGCAATAAAGCAGTATAGCAGCACAACAAAGCAATACAATAATGTGAACTGACAGGGAGTGCCGTCAGATAGATGATACAGGTCATTTATCTGGAGACACTCCTTTTTGCTTTGCTTAATTTGTACGGGTGAAACTTGTACTTGAATTTAAAGAAACGTGATGTTACAATAACTTGGGACTGTTTATCTCGAATAATGGACAAATTGCAGGAGAAGTAAAATATGAAATTAAAAAAAATCTTTAAAAGCCATAGCGAAAGAGAAGTAAAACGTATAATACCTATAGTTAATAAAATAGAAAGTTTAGAGCCTGAGTTCGAAGCACTTTCAGATAGTGAGCTTAGAGCGAAAACAGAAGAATATAAGAAAAGAATTGCAGATGGAGAATCACTTGACAGTATTCTTCCTGAAGCTTATGCGACAGTAAGAGAGGCAGGAAAGCGTGTCCTTAATATGCGTCATTTCCGTGTACAGCTTATTGGTGGTGTAATTCTTCATCAGGGTCGTATTACTGAGATGAGAACAGGTGAAGGTAAAACTCTCGTATCAACACTTCCTGCATATCTTAATGCACTTACAGGCAAGGGTGTACATGTAGTAACAGTCAATGACTATCTTGCAAAGCGTGATGCTGAATGGATGGGACAGATTCACAGATTCCTTGGCCTTACAGTTGGAGTAATCCTCAATGATATGGATAACGATGCCCGTCGTGAAGCTTACAATTGTGATATTACTTATGCAACTAACAATGAACTTGGATTTGATTATCTGAGAGATAACATGGTTATATATAAGGAAAAGCTGGTTCAGCGAGATCTTAACTATGCAATCATCGATGAGGTTGACTCAGTTCTTATCGATGAAGCCAGAACACCACTTATCATATCTGGTCAGAGTGGTAAGTCAACAAAGCTTTATGAAGCATGTGATATTCTTGCAAGACAGCTTGAAAAGGGTACTGCTAAAGAGATGTCCAAGATGGATTACATGATGGGCGAGGATGAGCAGGAGACAGGTGACTTTGTTGTAAATGAGAAGGAAAAGCTTGTTACTCTTACAGAAGCTGGTGTTAAAAAGGTTGAGAGATTCTTTGGTCTTGAAAACCTGGCAGATCCGGAAAACCTTGAAGTACAGCATAATGTTGATCTTGCACTTAGAGCACATAACCTTATGTTCAGGGATAAAGACTATGTAGTTCAGGATGATAAGGTTGTTATCGTTGATGAATTTACAGGACGTATCATGCCGGGAAGAAGATTCTCAGATGGACTTCACCAGGCTATAGAGGCTAAAGAGCATGTTAAGGTTAAGAGAGAAAGTAAGACACTTGCTACAATTACATTCCAGAACTTCTTCAATAAGTACAATAAGAAGTCAGGTATGACAGGTACTGCTATTACTGAAGAAAAGGAATTCCGTGACATATATGGAATGGACGTTGTTGAGGTTCCAACAAATCTTCCGGTACAGCGTATTGACCATAATGATGTTGTATATAAGACAAAGAGAGAAAAGCTTAATGCAGTTGCTGATGAAGTAGCTGAATCATATAAGATGGGACAGCCTGTTCTTGTAGGTACAATTACAATTGAATCTTCAGAAGAAGTAAGTGAACTTCTTAAAAAACGTGGTATTCCACACAAAGTACTTAATGCCAAGTTCCACGAGTTAGAGGCTGAGATAGTTGCAGATGCAGGACAGATGGGTGCTGTTACTATCGCTACAAACATGGCAGGACGTGGTACTGATATTAAACTTGGTGAAGGTGTTAAGGAGCTTGGAGGACTTAAGATAATCGGAACTGAAAGACATGAGTCAAGACGTATTGATAATCAGCTCCGTGGACGTGCAGGTCGTCAGGGAGATCCGGGAGAGTCTAGGTTCTATATTTCACTTGAAGATGACCTTATGCGTCTCTTTGGTTCAGAAAGACTTATGACATTATTTAATTCACTTGGAATTGAAGATGGTGAAGAGATTAACCATAAGTCTCTTTCAAATGCAATTGAAAGAGCTCAGAAGAAGATTGAGAGTAACAACTTTGGAATCCGTAAGAATCTTCTTGAGTACGACCAGGTTAACAATGACCAGAGAGAGATCATTTACAAAGAGAGAAGACGAGTTCTTGACGGAGAAAGCATGAGAGATACTATTTTCAGAATGATTTCAGATACTGTTGAGAATGTTGTTAATACAGTTATTGGGGATGATCAGACAACAGAAAACTGGGATTTTAATGAGCTCAATGATCTTCTTATCCCAATAATTCCAATCAAGCCTGTTTCATTAAGCAAGGATGAGATGGAGAGAATGAATAAGAAGGTGCTTATTCAGAATCTTAAGGAAGAGGCTGTAAGAATCTACGAAGATAAGGAAGCCGAGTTCCCAGATCCTGAACAGATTAGAGAAGTTGAGCGAGTTATTCTTCTTAAGGTAATTGATAGAAAATGGATGGATCATATTGATGATATGGATCAGCTCAGACAGGGTATCGGACTTCAGTCTCTTGGACAGAGAGATCCACTTCTTGAGTATAAGTTCCAGGGATTTGATATGTTCGAAGCTATGACAGATGCAATCAGAGAAGAGACAGTTAAGGCTCTTATGCATATTAAGATTGAACAGAAGGTTGAGCGTGAAGAGGTTGCCAAGGTTACAGGAACCAATAAGGATGATTCAGCTCCTAAGGGACCTGTTAGGAGAACCGGCAAGAAGATACAGCCTAATGATCCATGCCCATGCGGAAGCGGAAGAAAGTATAAACAGTGCTGCGGCAGGTAATAATATGACAGTATAGCAGTTAAGGTAAGATACGAAGTAAAGGACTTATAAGAAGTATAGGGCTTATAAAAAGTATATGACCTATAAGAAATATAAGTCTTACAAGAAGTATAATATTTACAGGTATTATACTTCTTATAGATATAATAAGTATAAGCAGGCTGGGGTCTGTTTGAAGATTTAATATAAGAATGGAAGTGAGAAAAATGGTAGAACTTGATAACTACAAGGTAGAACTTAACGGTTATGAGGGACCATTAGTTGAAGTGAGGGATTCACTTTGACCTGGCTGGTAAAAAGCTTAGGATTGAAGAATTAGAAAGAATTATGGAAGAGCCCGGTTTCTGGGACGATACTGCAAAATCCCAGGAATGCATGAAGGAACTTAAGTCTCTTAAGTCAGTTGTAGAGGGTTATGACAGAATAGAGGGAAGATTTGAAGATGTAAAAACTCTTATTGAAATGGGTTATGAAGAAGAGGATGCTTCACTTATTCCTGAAATTGAAGAAGAATTTAAGAAATTTGTTGATGAATTTACCAATCTCAGACTTACCACACTTCTTTCAGGAGAATATGACAATAATAATGCCATACTTAAACTGAATGCAGGAGCAGGTGGTACGGAAAGCTGTGACTGGGCGGGCATGCTGTCAAGAATGTATCAGAGATGGGCTGAAAAAAGAGGCTTTTCTGTTGAGATACTTGATTTTCTTGATGGAGATGAGGCTGGAATTAAGTCCATTACTATGCAGATAAACGGAGATAATGCATATGGCTATCTCAAGTCAGAAAAAGGTGTTCACAGACTTGTAAGAATATCACCGTTTAATGCAGCTGGAAAGAGACAGACATCATTTGTTTCATGCGATGTTATGCCGGACATAGAGGAAGACCTTGATGTAGAGATTGCTGATGAAGATATCAGAATTGATACTTATCGTTCAAGCGGAGCAGGTGGACAGCATATCAACAAGACATCATCTGCTATACGTATTACTCATTTCCCAACAGGAATTGTAGTACAGTGCCAGAATGAAAGATCACAGCACATGAATAAAGATAAGGCCATGCAGATGCTGAAAGCCAAGCTGTATATTCTGAAACAGCAGGAAAATCAGGCACTTCAGGATGACATTCGTGGTGATGTTACTGATATCGGCTGGGGCAGTCAGATCAGATCATATGTAATGCAGCCATATACAATGGTTAAGGATCATAGAACCGGTGAAGAAACAGGTAATGTATCTGCAGTTTTAGATGGAGATATTGATCCGTTTATTAATGCTTATTTAAAATGGATAAACACAAAACATGAGTAACAAACTCATTGAAAATAAAGGGAGGAAACATTATTATGTGCAAAGTTGCAGTAATGGGTTATGGAACTATAGGTTCAGGAGTAGTTGAAGTGTTAACAACCAATAAGGCGGTTATCGCTGAGAGAACAGGAGAAGAGGTTGAAGTAAAATATGTTCTTGACCTCAGAGATTTCCCAGGGTCACCTGTTGAAAAACTTCTTGTTAAGGATTACAAGGTTATAGTTGATGATCCTGAAGTTGAAGTTGTAGTTGAGACAATGGGAGGGGTAAAGCCTGCTTATCAGTTTGTTAAGGAATGCCTTGAAAACGGGAAGAATGTTTGTACTTCAAATAAGGAACTTGTTGCAGCACATGGACCTGAACTGCTTCAGATTGCAAGAGACAAGAATGTTAACTTCCTTTTTGAAGCAAGTGTTGGTGGCGGAATTCCAATTATCAGACCACTTACACAGTGCCTTACAGCAGATGTTATTGAAGAGATAACAGGTATTCTTAATGGAACAACTAATTTCATTCTTACAAAGATGCGTGATGAAGGAGCTGATTTCGAAACAGTTCTTAAAGAAGCACAGGAGCTTGGTTATGCAGAGCGTAATCCTGAAGCCGATGTTGAGGGATATGATGCATGCCGTAAGATTGCTATTCTTACATCACTTGCTTATGGAAAGCAGGTTGATTATAACGATATATACACAGAAGGAATCACAAAGATAACAGTAGAGGACTTCAAATACGCAGACAGCATTGGTGCTACAATTAAACTTGTTGGAACAGGTAAAATGACAGATGGCAAGATTTCAGCAATGGTAACACCTGTTATGATAAAAGCCGGACATCCTTTATATACAGTTGATGATGTATTTAACGGAATATATGTCAGAGGAAATATGTTAGGAGATTCACTTTTCTACGGAAAAGGAGCAGGAAAGCTTCCAACAGCAAGTGCAGTTGCAGCTGACGTTGTAGAGGCTGTACGTAATCGTCACAATAATGTTCCAATTATTTGGAGCAGTGACAAGCAGCATGTTACAGATTACAAGGATGTTGTTAATTCATTCTTTGTACGTGCGAAAGATACATCATTTGATGAGATAACAAAGATATTTGGTGAGGTAACAAAGGTTGATTCACTTGTTGATGGTGAAACAGCATTTACTACAGGAAAGATGACAGAGGGCGAATTTGAAGATAAATATGCTAAGCTTGCAAATGCAGTTACAAGAATTCGTCTTGCATTTTAATAAGCAAATAGAGAAAGGCAGGCCCTGAAAATGAAATATGTGGTAGTACTTGGTGACGGAATGGCTGACTGGCCAATAGAGGAGATTGGTGATAAAACACCACTTGAGTATGCAAATACACCGGCAATGGATATGCTGGCTAAAAAATCAGAAATTGGATTATCTGCTAATATTCCAGAGGGAATGAAACCTGGAAGTGATACAGCCAATCTGGGAGTTTTAGGATATAACCCTAAGAAGTATTATACTGGAAGATCTCCGCTTGAAGCACTTAGTATTGGAGTTGATATGGAGGATACTGATATTGCTATCAGATGCAATATTGTTACGGTATCAGATGATGACCTTCCATATGAAGAAAAAACAATTATTGACCACAGTTCCAGTGAAATATCAACTAAAGATGCTGCAGTACTTCTTAATGCAGTAAAGGATGAGTTACAGGATGAGATTTATCAGTTCTATGTAGGAACAAGCTACAGACACCTTACAATATGGAAAAAGGGTCAGGTCTGCGAGCTTACACCACCTCATGACATACTTGGAAAGGTTATAGGTGAATATCTTCCTGCCGATGATAAGTTAAGAGAATTTATGAAACGTTCTTATGATATTCTTAACAATCACCCTATTAATGTTGAAAGAGCAAAGAAAGGCCTTAATAAGGCTAATTCAATATGGTTCTGGGGCGCCGGAACAAAACCATGCCTTGATTCATTTGAAGGTAAATACGGTAAGAAGGGTGTTATGATATCTGCAGTTGACCTTCTTAAGGGAATTGCTGTTGGTACAGGAATGACCAATATTATCGTAGACGGTGCAGATGGAACACTTGAAACCAATTATGAAGGTAAGGCTGATGCAGCAGTTAAAGCACTTACCTGTGATGGATATGATTATGCATATATTCATGTTGAAGCACCTGATGAGATGGGTCACCAGGGAAGTCTTACGAACAAGGTTAAGGCTATTGAATATCTTGATAGTAGGGTAATACAGAGAGTTTATGACAAAATGACTGCTTCAGGTGAAGATTTCAGAATGCTTGTACTTCCTGATCATCCTACACCTATTGCAGTACGTACACATACATCTGATCCTGTGCCTTATATGCTTTATGACAGTACAGATATTAAAGATGAGAAGCATCTTTATAACGAAAAGGAAGCAAAAGAAAGTGGCAGATTATTTGAGCAGGGATATGAACTTATGTCATATTTTCTGCAATAATAACTTGACAACCATAATCAATAATGCTTTACTTGATAATGTTAGTTAAATTTATCAGTTAATAGCGCAAGTTATGTATCATGACGAACGGATTTTGACTTGAATCAAATTAACGTGAATATTCACGAATTAATAATGTAGGAGGCTATTATGCTTGTAGTTAAGAAGTTTGGTGGCACATCTGTTGCTGACAAAGACAGAATTTTCAACGTGGCAAGACGTTGTGTTGAAGAGTATAAAAAAGGTAACCAGGTTGTAGTTGTATTATCAGCTATGGGAAAACAGACAGACGTACTTATCAGTATGGCTAAAGAGATTAGTTCTAATCCTCCTAAGAGAGAGATGGATATGCTCTTTACTACAGGAGAACAGACATCAGTTGCACTTGCTGCAATGGCTTGTATCGAGCTTGGTGTACCTGCAATATCACTTAATGCATTTCAGGCACCAATGAACACAACAACTGTTTACGGTAATGCGAGACTCACAGGAATTGATTCAGAGAGAATCAAGTATGAGCTTGCCAACAATAAGATAGTATTCGTTACAGGATTCCAGGGAATCAATAAGTATGGCGATTACACAACACTTGGACGTGGTGGATCAGATACAACAGCAGTTGCACTTGCAGCAGCACTTAAGGCAGATGCATGTGAGATTTACACAGACGTTGATGGTGTATATACAGCAGATCCAAGAATCGTGAAGAATGCACGTAAGATGGATGAGATAACATATGATGAGATGTTGGAGCTTGCCAGCTTTGGAGCAGGTGTACTTCACAACAGATCAGTTGAGATGGCTAAAAAATATGGTGTACAGTTAGTTGTACGTTCAAGTTTAAATGATCATGAGGGAACAGTAGTTAAGGAGGATGTTAAAATGGAAAAAATGCTTGTAAGTGGAGTAGCTTGTGATAAAAATGTTACACAGATCGCTTTATTAGGATTAAAGGATAAGCCGGGTGTTGCATTCAAATTATTCCATCACCTTGCTAATCACAATGTTAATGTTGATATGATTCTTCAGTCAGTAGGAAGAGATGGCACTAAGGACATCAGCTTTACTGTAACAGAGGATATGACAGATACAGCAATTGAGACAATTAAGAGACATGAAGGAAAGAGCCTTGAGTTTGAATCACTTAATGTTACTAAGGACGTAGCTAAGGTTTCAATCGTAGGTGCCGGAATGATGAGCAACGCTGGAGTAGCTGCTAAGATGTTTGAAGCAATTTATGATGCTAACATCAATATTATGCAGATTTCAACATCAGAAATCAGAGTAACAGTTCTTATCGATGAGAAATATTCAGACAGAGCACTTGTTGCAGTACATGATGCATTTGGTCTTGCTGAGTAATTGAAAAGAGGTACCAATGATAGATAGCACAGAGCTTGTATCCGGTGCAGTTACCGGTTCAATGGTATTTACCATAGTTATGGCTGCCCTTGCAGTTATAGTTCCACTGCTTGCCTTGTATATTGTGTCAAGAAAGAAGGAGACAGGAACCTTTGCTTCCTTTGGACTGGGAATGCTTGCATATTTCTGGGCACAGTATCTGTTGCCAATTCCGCTTCTCTTCATTTTAACTAAAATGAACTGGTTTATGGATATATACAATACAGGGAAAATGTATTTCATATATATTCTCATAACATCCATTGTTACGGTGGGATTTGCATCACTTGGCAGAGTATGGTGTATATGGCTTATGAACAGAAGAACACCATCCTTATACCGTGGCTTAAGCTCGGCAATTGGCTTTGGAGCATTTAAGGCTATGAGTATTATGACATCATATTGTAGCTACCTGAATTATTCAAAGCTTCTTAACAGTCAGGGTAGGGAAGCACTTATAAATCAGGTTACTTCTGGTGGAAAAGGGGCTGTATCAGCGGATGATGTTGCTAACATGATAGCACAGCTTACAGGTGCCAATTCATTTGATGTATGTATGGAAGGAGTCAATGTATTCCTTGCCATGATTATAGAGATGGTTCTTATAATGGTAATATATGAAGGATTCATTCGTAAGAAAACTGTTAAAGCTACATTTGTAAGCTTTGGTGTTGGAACTGTATTCTCATTTGTTAGTGTTCTTTTAAGTTCACTTTGTTCAGAGAAGATGGGAAAAATTGTATCACAGCATACAGCTTCACTTATGAATGATGTATTCTTATTTGCATGTGCACTTTTTGGCGCATGGCTGCTTCTTGGCGCATTGCGCAGATATAAGATGGCTCTTGAAGAAGGTCCATATGCCCACTATGCTTATTTTGAGGATAAAAAGGGTAAAGCTAATAAAATAGATCAGGTTTTATGATCAAATATGCCACCTGTGTGGCTGACAGATAATGTCAGCCACACAGGTGGTTTTTGTATATTAAAGGAAGGGTGTGTTCTTATGAAATTTTATAATGGCTGCTGGCTGAAAAAAGAGGGGTTTGAGACATATTCACCGGCACAGATGTACGAAATGAGCACAGAAAATGATGGCAGGAGCGTGAAAATATATGCGCCTGCCAATTATGTTTATAACAGGGGCTGTACACTTGGCGGAGTATTATTTACTGTGAGAATAAATATACCTGTAAAAGAGGTATTTGAGATAAGTGTGTCTCATTTTGAGGGAGGCTGCAGGGATGAGGTATCATTTGAAATAAATAGAAATGATCTGCTTCCTGATGAGATTACATGTGAAGACGGATATATCAAAATAGTGAGTGGACAGGCACAGATGATTATTGATTCTGCCATGAACTGTACATTTTATTATGGAAAAAGGTATCTTACTGAGATTAAAAGCATTGATTTCATGTATGTCAGGGAAAATAACAGAAAGGATGCATATATTCGCACAGATGACGTGAATTACATATGCGCCGGAACAAATCTTTCGGTAAATGAGCACATATACGGTTTTGGTGAGAAGTTCGGACCTTTTGTGAAGAACGGACAGTCAGTATATATGTGGAATGAAGATGGAGGAACCTCTACAGAGCAGTCGTATAAATGCATTCCATTTTATATGTCTGACAGAGGATATGGTATCTTTGTTAACAATACCGGAAGAGTGGAATTTGAAGCCGCAAGTGAGCTGGTGAGAAAAGTGAATTTCTCTGTAAAGGGAGAAAAGATAAAATTCATGGTAATATGTGGCGGCGTGGCTGAAAATGCAGTTGACAATGACAGCATTGAAAATAGCAGGGTACCTGCAAACAGTACACCTGTAAATAGTACGCCTGCAAACAGTACACTTGTAAACAGTACGCCTGCAAACAGCACGCCTGCAAACAGTACACCTGCAAATAATGCCTTAAAGGATGTCATAACAAAATACACAGCATTAACAGGCAGACCACCGGTACTTCCAAAGTGGACATTTGGTTTGTGGCTGTCCACATCATTTACTACAAATTATGATGAAAATACAGTTATGAGCTTTATAGATGGAATGTTCGAAAGAGGTATTCCAATTTCAGTATTTCATTTTGACTGCTTCTGGATGAAGGGTATGAGCTGGTGTAATTTCCTGTGGGATAAGGAGTTTTTTCCTGATCCGGAGGGAATGCTTGGCAGAATAAAGGAAAAGGGTGTAAAGGTCTGCGTCTGGATAAACCCTTATATTGCGCAGAATTCTGAGCTTTTCTGTCAGGGAAAAGAAAAGGGTTATTTTATTAAAAAGAACAATGGCGATGTATGGCAGTGGGATATGTGGCAGTCAGGTATGGCTGTAGTTGATTTTACCAATCCGGATGCGGTTTCGTGGTATAAGGGTCATCTTAAAAGGCTTCTTGAAATGGGAGTTGACTGCTTTAAGACTGATTTTGGCGAAAGAATTCCTGTTGAGGGGGTAAAGTATTACAAGGATGTTTCACCTGAAATGATGCATAACTATTATTCTTACCTGTACAATCAGACGGTATATGATGCAATTAAGGAGTATAAGGGTGAAGGGGAAGCTGTATTGTTTGCCAGAAGTGCCACAGCAGGCGGACAGAAGTTTCCGGTTCACTGGGGAGGCGATTGTACATCTGATTATGTATCAATGGCAGAAAGTCTTAGGGGTGGACTGTCTCTTATGATGTCCGGTTTTTCCTTCTGGAGCCATGATATCGGTGGATTTGAAGACACGTCTACAGAGGATGTATATAAGAGATGGGTCGCATTTGGCCTCCTGTCTTCACATTCAAGACTGCATGGCAGCAGTTCCTACAGGGTGCCATGGAATTACGGTGACGAGGCAGTAGATACTGTAAGGACATTTGTGAAGCTTAAAAGCAGGCTTATGCCATATATATACAGATATGCAATGGAATCCCATGAAACAGGGATTCCTCTTGTAAGAAGTATGATTCTTGAATATCCGGAGGACAGGGCAGTAAAAGACCTGGATACTCAGTATATGCTTGGTGAATATATTCTTGTAGCGCCTGTTTTCAATGCTCAGAGCATGGGAGAGGTATATCTTCCGGAAGGAAAATGGTACGACATATTTGATGATACCCTGTATGAGGGCGGAAGATGGATCAGCATGAAAAATGTTCCTTATACACGTATTCCATGTTTCGTTAAGGCAGGTTGTGTAATACCTTATGGAAATGACAGCGTAGAAGGAACATTTGACTATGATATGGTAAATGATATTATTCTCAAGGCATATCCTGATAAGGCTTCATATAATACAAGTCTTGTTTTATATGATAACGACCTTAACAGGATAAGTTATAACGTGTCAGTCGTTGACGGAAATGTTAATATCCTTTCTTAATATCAGCTTATCGGAGGAACTTCCAATGCTTATAGTATAACTTCCCGGTTCACATATGAAACCGTGGCTGCTTTCACTGTAATAGGAGAAAGCATCTTTATTAACAGTTATAATACATTCTTTTTGTTCACCAGGGTTAAGATTGACCTTGGTGAACCCTTTTAATTCTATGGCAGGACTATCTACAGTGCGCTCATTTGCCGTAACATACAGCTGGCAGACCTCCTTGCCGGATACATCCCCTGTATTTTTAACCTTAAAGCTGACTTCATATTCATTGTTGTTAAGCTCATTTATATTTAAGTCGCTGTATTCAAATGATGTGTATGAAAGTCCATAGCCAAATGAATATAAAGGCTTAACATTGTTGGTAATATAGTGACGGTAGCCTACATATATTCCTTCTGAGTAGGTGCAGGTTTTTTGGTCGTCAGCTACATTGGGATCATCGCAAGGATAGCTGCCTGTACTGTGGGCAGAGCAGTCGCTTAATTGCACAGGAAATGATACCGGAAGCTTTCCTGATGGATTAATATCACCAAATATTGTCTGTGCAAGTGCCAGACCACCCTGCATTCCGGCCATGCTGTTCCAGAGAATGGCAGATGCCTTGTCATTAAATGGTGAAAGGTTTATGGCAGAACCGGAAAGAATGGATATAACCATATCAGGTTTAACCTTAAGAAGTGCATCTATTACTTCATACTGGTTATATGGAAGATCATAGGATGTTCTGTCAAAGCCTTCTGTATCGTAAGCGCGGTTAAGTCCACCAACATATATTACTACATCACATTCCTTTGCAAGGTTTATGGCTTCATTAAGCAAGGCTTCCTTTTTGGCCTTAGAATTAATTATGCCCTTTGAATTACCTTTGGCAGGGGAATTAAGTGTACCATCTGCTGTGACTGCATCAGTGTCAGTTACACTATCTTCATCATCACAGGCGTCAAGACTTGTTGCCTGCCAGTCAACATCACCGGTAACATGTTCTTCATTATCAACATAATATCCGGGAGCATATTTTACAATGCAGTGGGAACCTGTAACCATATTGATTCCCATAAGAGGAGTAATCTCAAATAAAGGAGTAGCTTCGGAACTTCCACCACCACAGGCAAGAGGTCTCTTTGCTACATCTCCGATAACAGCGATTTTAGGACATTTTTTTGTATCAAGTGGAAGTATATTTCTGTCATTTTTAAGAAGAACGATACTTTCACCGGCTGCTTCAAGGAGAAGCTGGTGATGCTTTGTAGTGCTATATTCTCCGCGCTTTCTTGTTCCCTCGTAAAGCTTAATACGCTTTTGGAGAAGTAGAATCCTTGCAACCTTTTCATCAATGACACTTTCAGGAACCTCGCCATTAAGTACAGCTTCCTTAAGAGGCTTTGCAAAGAAATAATCATCGAAATTATATGTTACGCTCATTTCAAGGTCACAGCCTGCCAGGGCTGAAGGAACAGTACTGTGAACGGCACCCCAGTCAGAGATTACAACTCCGTCATAGTTCCATTCGTCTCTTAAAATTTCAGTAAGAAGCCTATGGTTTTCACTGGCATATGTTCCATTTATTTTGTTGTAGGAACACATAAGAGAATAGGCATTTCCTTCAGTGAGGGCTTCCTTAAAAGCAGGAAGGTATATCTCATAAAGTGCTCTGTCTTCTATTTTCGCATCAATTGTCATACGGTATTTTTCCTGATTGTTAAGGGCAAAATGCTTAACACAGACAGCTACGTCATTGCTCTGAACACCCTTTATGACAGAAGTGGCAATTTTGCCGGTAAGATATGGATCTTCGCTCATGTATTCAAAGTTACGTCCACATAATGGGGTTCTGTGAATGTTGATTCCGGGAGCAAGAATGACATGCTTGCCTCTTGCAAGAGCTTCACTTCCAAGTACCTGGCCGGATTTGTTGGCAAGTTCTGTATTCCATGTGGCAGCAAGTGCAGCACCTGATGGAAGCCAGGAAACGTAACACATATCCCTGTCTATAGGAAACCATTCGTCATCCTTAAAATCAAATCTTACAGACATTGGTCCATCTGACATAATCAGAGGCTCAATGCCAAGGCGATCCACACCCTTGTTTTTAAACAGGGCATTGCCATGGACTAAACCTATTTTTTCGTCTAAGGTCATGGCAGCTATGGTATCTTTTATCCATTGGTTGTCTACTGATAAATTGTTGTTTTTGTACATGTTTTTCTCCTTTGTGGGCATTGGTTGTTGCTTGTGATTTGCTTTGCGCAAAAGGTTCAATGCCATTACAGGCGCACTTTCGCTTATTTCGGTCGAGAAGACTCCCACTTCTGAAAGTGGTAAGTAATCCTATCATATATTTGATGCTTTTATGCTAAACGAAAATGGATTAACTTTCAAGAACTTTGGAAAAAACTTTTGAAATGATATATAAGCATGGATGGGGAAACAGAAATTAAGCCTTTGAAAAAATTGACTAATCTTCCATTATTAGTTAAACTGTTCAAGTATAATAGCAAAAATTTGATGGAGGCTTGGACATGAATATTGTAGATCAGATAAAGGAAGAACTTGGAATAGAAAGTTGGCAGGTAGAGGCTGTTATCAGTCTTATTGATGAGGGTAATACTATTCCTTTTATTGCCAGATACAGAAAAGAAAAACATGGTTCTCTTGATGATGAGCAGCTTCGTAATCTTGATGAAAGACTTACATATCTTCGTAATCTTGAAGAGAAGAAGGAACAGGTTATATCATCTATCAGGGAACAGGGACTTCTTACAGAAGAACTTGAAAAGAAGATTCTTGAAGCTAAAACACAGGTTGTTGTTGATGACCTTTACAGACCATTCAGACCTAAGAGAAGAACAAGGGCAACTATAGCCAGGGAAAAGGGGCTTGAAGGTCTTGCGGATATTATCAGACTTCAGATGACAACTGTTTCCATTGAAGAGGAAGCAAAGAAATATATAAATGAGGAAAAGGAAGTTTTAACAGAAAAGGATGCTATTGCAGGTGCACTTGATATTATTGCAGAGAGCATTTCGGATGAACCTGATTACCGAATGGAAATCCGTAGGATAACAAAGGAAGACGGAAGTATTGTATCCACAGCCAAAGACCCTGAGCTTAAAAGTGTATATGAGAATTATTATGATTTCACAGAAGCAATTAAGAAAATGAGTGGTTACAAGGTTCTTGCAATTAATCGTGGTGAGAAGGAAAAGATACTTACAGTAAAGGTTACTGTATCAGACGAACGTATAATAAGATATCTTGAGAAGAAGATTATTGTAAAGGACAATTCATATACAGAGCCATACCTCAAAGAAGCAATCGCAGACAGCTATCAGCGTCTTATTGCACCGGCCATTGAACGTGAAATAAGAAATGAACTTACAGAAAATGCAGAAGATGGCGCCATAAATGTATTTGGCAAGAATTTAAAGCAGCTACTTATGCAGCCACCGATTGCCGGAAAGGTAGTACTTGGTTGGGACCCTGCATTCCGTACAGGATGTAAGCTTGCTGTTGTTGATGAAACAGGAAAGGTTCTTGACACTACAGTAGTATATCCTACAGAGCCACAGAATAAGGTTGCTGAAACAGAAAGAACTGTAAAAGCCCTTATTAAGAAATATGGTATAAGCCTCATTTCTGTTGGAAATGGAACTGCTTCAAGAGAATCTGAAAAGATAATTGTTGATATGTTAAAGGATGTTCCGGGAGTTTCATATGTAATTGTAAATGAAGCGGGAGCATCTGTATATTCTGCAAGTAAGCTTGCAACAGAAGAATTTCCAAACTTTGATGTGGGACAAAGAAGTGCAACATCAATTGCAAGAAGAATACAGGATCCCCTTGCAGAGCTTGTTAAGATAGAACCAAAATCTATTGGTGTCGGCCAGTACCAGCATGATATGAACCAGAAAAAATTAGAGGGCGCATTAGGCGGAGTTGTGGAAGACTGCGTTAATAAGGTTGGAGTGGATGTTAACACAGCATCTGCTGCTCTGCTTGAGTATATCTCTGGTATATCAAAGGCTATTGCAAAAAATATAGTTGCCTATAGAGAAGAAAATGGAAAATTTACAGAAAGAAAGCAGCTTCTTAAGGTTGCGAAGCTTGGCCCTAAAGCATATGAACAGTGTGCAGGTTTCTTAAGAATAAATGATGGAAGTAACCCATTAGATACAACCAGTGTTCATCCGGAATCCTATGATGCAGCAAAAAAACTCATTGAAAAGCTTGGATTTAACCTCAGTGATCTCGCAGGAGGTCTTACAGGACTTTCACTTATTGCAAAGGACAGGGACAGACTCTCTAACGAGCTTGGAGTAGGCAAGGAAACACTTACAGATATTATTAAGGAACTTGAAAAACCGGGAAGAGATCCACGTGAAGATATGCCGAAGCCTGTTTTAAGGACTGATGTTCTTGAAATGAAGGACCTTAAGGAAGGAATGATTCTTAAGGGAACGGTCAGAAATGTAATAGATTTTGGTGCCTTTGTGGACATTGGAGTTCACCAGGATGGACTTGTTCATATATCAAAGCTTACCAACAAGAAGTTTGTAAAGCATCCGCTTGAAGTAGTAAGTGTTGGTGATATTGTTGAAGTTAAGGTAATTGGAATTGACATGGAGAAAAAACGTATACAGCTCAGTATGATTTTATAAAATCACATAACCGGCAATTATATAAGCAGTAATTATATAACCAGTAAATGCATAAGCAGTAAATGCATAACCAGTAAATGCATAAGCAGTAATTATATAACTGATAATTACATAACTGATAATTAAATAACCATTAATTAAATAACCATTAATTAAATAGCCGGTAATAATTAAATCCCCTCCATCATATATTTATCTCAGTCGAGAAGACTCCCACCTTGGCAAGTGGTGACTAATAACAAATTTATCTCAGTGGGAGTACAATCTCCCACTGGGATAAACGCTCCACGAGGGCACACATTGTCTGGTAGTCAATGGTTTTGCACCGACCGAAACGGAGTGTATGGTGCAGTGATTATGAGAAGTAGATGTCAGCTTACGCTGACCAGAATCACGCACCGGGTCTTGCCTGCGTTCGACTTGAAAAGAAATGATTTGTGGAGGGGATTTTTATGTACTCAAAAGATGTTAATACAGTCTTAATGGATTATAAGACATCAGCAAAAACAGGCCTCGGTGCTAAGGAAGCGGTAAACAGACTATCAGAATACGGATATAATGAACTTCCACATGGAAAGAAGGAATCTATATTCCATAAGTTTGTTATGCAGCTTAAGGATTTTATGATATATACACTTGTTGTGGCAGCAGCCATATCATTTGGAGTGTCGTATATGGAGGGAGAGCCTGATTATGTGCAGCCGGCAATAATATTATTTATCATAATAATGAATGGTGCCATAGGTGTTATACAGGAAGTGAGGGCAGAGCATTCATTAAATGCCCTGAAAAAAATGTGTGCTCTCAAGGCAAGGGTCTTAAGAAATGGCAAATGGTCTGAAATAAACAGCAGGGAACTTGTCCCGGGAGATATTATAAATATTGAAGCAGGTGATTTTGTACCAGCTGATGCACGAATTATAGAAAGCAAGAGTCTGATGATTGATGAATCCTCCCTTACAGGAGAACCAGAAGCTGTCTTAAAATGTAAAGAAAAACTTGGCGTACATATACCCTTAAATGACAGAAATAATATGATTTATTCGGGCTGCCTTGCAAGCTACGGACACGGAAGGGCTGTGGTCACTGCCACTGGTAAGAATACAGAGCTTGGAAAACTTGCAAGCTTACTTATGGATGAAAAAGCACCGGAAACTCCTTTGCAGAAAAAATTAGGGGAGACCGGAAAAATAATGAGTATAATAGCACTTATAATATGTGAAATTATATTTGTGGCAGGCATTATAGATGGAAGAGAACCGGCATTTATGTTTATGACTGCTGTAAGTCTGGCTGTAGCTGCGATTCCTGAAGGGCTGCCTGCCATAGTTACAATAATGTTAGCCAGGGGCGTTATTGATATGGCCAGACAAAATGGAATCATAAGAAGACTTCCGGCAGTGGAAACCCTTGGATGTACAACAATTATATGTTCAGATAAGACCGGCACTCTTACATGCAATAAGATGGAAGTTACAGGAGTATATGATTACGCCGGAAAGGTATTATTTACTGAAAATGGCAGCAAATACGGTTTTATACTTAAGCTTTTTGCTCTGTGCAATAATTCCCCTGATGGAATGACCGGAGAGCCAACAGAAAATGCCCTTTACAAGGCAGCAGAGAAAATCATGAATGTGGACAGACTGAAAAAAGAATACAGACGTATTGACGAGCTTCCCTTTACCTCTGAAAGAAAAATGATGAGTGTTCTTTGTGATGATGGAAGTGGCAGGCTTATGATAACGAAAGGAGCTCCGGATTTCCTCCTTGAAAAATGCACTTATTTTTTAAGTGAAAATGAGGAAATACCCCTTGATGCCGGTAGGAAAAGAGCAATCAGAGCTTTAATAGAAGAAAAGGCCTCTGAAGGAAAAAGACTTATCGTAGCTGCCTACAGATATGTATCCCAGACTAAGCTTCCTGACGAAACAGGACTTGTTTTTGCAGGAATTGCTTCCCTGATGGATCCGCCAAGAAAGGAAGTAAAAAAGGCTGTTGCCCTGTGTAAGAGAGCCGGTATAAAAACTGTTATGATAACAGGTGACCATGTGCTTACAGCAGGGAAAATTGCAAGGGACCTTAATATATCAAAACAGGGTGATGAAATAGTTACAGGTGTTATGCTGGATGCCATGTCAGATGAGAATCTGAAGAAAAATATTGGCCGATACAACGTGTTTGCCAGGGTTAGTCCGGCACACAAATTAAGGATAGTAAAGGCGTACAGGGAAAATGGTGAGGTTGTTGCCATGACTGGCGACGGAGTAAATGATGCGCCAGCCCTAAAAGCGGCAGATATAGGTTGTGCCATGGGTATTACAGGAACAGATGTGGCAAAGGATGCTTCTGATATTATTCTTGAGGATGATAATTTTGTGACCATTACCCAGGCAATAAAACAGGGCAGGATAATATATGATAATATAAGAAAAGCAGTTCATTTTCTGATTTCCTGCAATATTGGTGAGATCCTTACCATATTTGCGGCTATATTAATGGGATATGGTGCGCCTCTTGATCCTGTTCAGCTTTTGTGGATAAATCTTGTGACGGATTCGCTTCCTGCTCTTTCACTTGGAGTTGAACCGGGAGATGAGAATATTATGGGGAGAAAACCGGTATCTGCCAAGGCGGGAATATTTTCAGGCGGAATGGGCCTTAAGACTATTCTTGAAGGAATGATGATCGGCAGTATATCGTTGGCTGCTTACATGGCCGGGGCCGGAAAAGGGCATGAAACCGGTGAGACAATGTGTTTTGCTGTACTGGCCCTGTCGCAGCTTATACATGCCATTAATTCTAAAAGTGAATATTCTGTCCTTGGAAGACGTATGTTCCAGAATAAAATGATGAACATATCATTTGTGGTATGCGCATTTTTACAGGTGATAACCATAGCATTTCCATTTATGAGAAATATTATGGGGACAACAGCCCTTGATATGAGAGAATGGGGGATGGTTGTTTTATTTTCTATTATACCCCTCTTTGTTGTGGAAGCACAGAAGAGACTTAACAATAGGAAATGATTGGGTTGAATATATCTTGCTTGACATGTTTTTAACAAATTGTTATAGTAAATATTTAGAAAAGATTAAATACTGTTGAAAAGACTTAAAAGAGAGGTATTAAGAGATGAATAAGAGAATGAGATGTGCTGTTTCTATAATAGCCCTTGTGCTGTTTGTGGGACTTGGAATGTTTTTACATGCAAGTGAGTCAAAGGCTGCAAGCGGTTATGCAATACGTATTAATAAACAGCAGAACTGTGTAACTATTTATAAAGCTAATAAAAAAGGCAAGTATAAGCCGGTTAAGGCTATGGTTTGTTCAGTAGGTGCTGCAACACCTCTTGGAACATTTCCACTTAAAGAGAAAATAAGATGGCACGTTCTTGAAGGTCCTGTGTATGGACAGTACTGTACAAGAATTACAGGACATATTCTGTTTCATTCCGTTTGGTATTATAAGAATAATGCACCAAATACTTTGTCATATACCCAGTACAATAAGTTGGGACAGGTTGCTTCACACGGTTGTGTAAGACTTTGTGTGGGTGATGCAAGATGGATATATAATAATGTTCCATCAGGAACTCCTGTTACAATATATAAAAGCAAGAATCCCGGACCACTTGGTAAGCCTGACGGAATCAAGCTTAAGGGATATACGGGATGGGATCCTACAGATGATACTAATCCTTCAAACCCATATAACAAGAAAAAGCCGGTTATTAAACTTAAAAAGGGTGATGAGGGAAGCACAAAGATTTCTTATGCAACTCGGGTTGACCCTATTAAGAAAATAACTGCTTTAAACACAACAGGCTTTGATTCAATTAAGAAGGTAACCTATACTGTTAAGTATAAGACTAACAAAAGTGCAACTCCAAAAAAAGTTAAGAAGATTAATACTAGAAAATCAGGAATATATGTTGTAAAATATTCACTGACTGATGAGATTAACAGAAAGGCAAGCCTCACAGTTAAGTACAGGGTTCTTGGAAAGGTAAGTCTTAAAGAGATTACCCTTAACAGAACAAGCAAGGTACTCTTCCTTGGGGGAAGTAAGGATGACGCATCATTTAAGCTTTCACTCAGTGACTTTAAACCTGCAGCAGCTTCAATTACAGACCTTTCATTTAAATCATCTGATGAAAACGTTGTTTCAGTTGATAAGAATGGTAATGTAACTGCTAATGGTCTTGGAACTGCCACAGTAAGGGCAAAGACTAAGGACGGTACTAAGATTAAGGCATATTGTACTATTACAGTTAAGAAATATGCATCAGATATTAATGCAGTTCTTTCAAAGACAACATTTAATGTAGGAGAAACCGGAAAGATAGCAGTTTCTTTAGTACCGGCAGATGCTACTGGAACAAAGAATCTTGCTTATACATACTCATCTTCAAATCCTGCTGTAGTAACAGTAGATGGCGAAGGTAATGTAAGGGCAGCCGGTGCCGGAAGTGCAGTTATATCTGTTTCCGCAGCAGGTGCAGGAAAGAACGGCGTGATAGTAAAACAGATTACAGTTAATGTAACAGCACCGGCTGGTGATGTTTCACCGGCAGCAATTGGTGTGAATAATTAATTATACGGAGGAATTAGTTATGGCAGTATCCTATAACCATAAGGAAATTGAACAAAAGTGGCGCAAACACTGGGCAGAACATCCTGTGAATGTAAATGATGGCAAAAAGCCTAAATACTATTGTCTTGATATGTTCCCTTACCCATCAGGTAATGGACTTCATGTAGGACATTGGAGAGGATATGTTATATCAGATGTATGGAGCCGTTACAAAATGCTTAACGGATATTATCTTATCCATCCAATGGGATGGGATGCATTTGGTCTCCCGGCAGAGAATTATGCAATTAAGATGGGTGTACATCCAAGAAAATCTACAGCAGAGAATGTTAAGAACATTAAGAGACAGATTAATGAAATATCAGCAATTTATGACTGGGATATGGAAGTTAATACAACTGATCCTGAATTCTATAAGTGGACCCAGTGGATATTTGTTAAGATGTTTAAGGCTGGACTTGCATATGAGAAGCAGATGCCAATCAACTGGTGCCCATCATGTAAGACAGGTCTTGCCAATGAAGAGGTTGTTGATGGATGCTGTGAAAGATGTGGTTCAAAGGTAACTAAGAAGAACCTTAAGCAGTGGATGTTAAAAATCACAAAATATGCTGACAGACTTCTTGAGGATCTGGACAGGCTTGAGTGGCCTGAAAAGGTTAAGAAGATGCAGACAGACTGGATCGGAAGAAGCTATGGTGCAGAAGTTGATTTTGCAGTAGAAGGACATGACAAGAAGGTTACAGTATATACAACAAGACCAGATACACTTTATGGTGCTACATTTATGGTACTTGCTCCTGAACATGAGATGGCTAAGGAGCTTGCTACTGATGAAACACGTGAAGCAGTTGAAGATTATATATTCAAGGCATCTATGAAATCATCTGTTGACCGTCTCCAGGATAAGGAGAAGACAGGTGTATTTACAGGAAGCTATGCAATAAATCCGCTTAACAATGAAAAGATACCTATCTGGCTTTCAGATTACGTTCTTGCAGATTATGGTACAGGAGCAATTATGTGTGTACCTGCCCATGATGACAGAGACTTTGAATTTGCTAAGAAATTTGACATTCCTGTTATCCAGGTAATTGCAAAGGATGGTAAGGAAATTGAAAATATGACTGAAGCATATACAGAGGCTTCAGGTACAATGATCAATTCAGGTGACTGGAATGGAATGGAATCATCTGTTCTTAAGAAGGAAGCACCTGCAATGATAGAGAAGATGGGATTTGGACGTAAGACAGTTAACTACAAGCTTCGTGACTGGGTATTCTCAAGACAGCGTTACTGGGGCGAGCCAATTCCAATCGTACACTGTGAAAAATGTGGTGCTGTTCCTGTTCCGGAGGAGGAGCTTCCACTTCTTCTTCCAGAGGTAGAAAGCTACCAGCCAACAGGTACAGGAGAATCACCTCTTGCTGATATTACTGACTGGGTTAATACAACATGTCCTTGCTGTGGAGGTCCTGCAAAACGTGAGACTAACACAATGCCTCAGTGGGCAGGTTCATCATGGTATTTCCTCAGATATGTTGACAGTAAGAATGATAAAGAGCTTGTATCCAAGGAAAAGGCTTCCAAGTATCTTCCTGTTGATATGTATATCGGAGGAGTTGAGCATGCTGTTCTTCACCTTCTGTATTCAAGATTTTATACCAAGTTCCTTTATGACATTGGTGTTATAGATTTTGATGAGCCATTTACAAAGCTCTTTAACCAGGGTATGGTATGTGGACGTGATAAGGTGACTGGTGCAGCGACAAAGATGAGTAAGTCACTTGGTAATATTGTAAGTCCTGATGATATCGTAAGAGATTATGGTTGCGACGCATTAAGACTCTATGAATTATTTATCGGACCACCAGAGCTTGATTCAATCTGGGATGACAGAGGACTTGATGGAATCTACAGATTCATTAATCGTTTCTGGAAACTTGCTATTGACAGCAAGGATAAGGATATTAAGCCTACAGAAGAGACAGAAAGACTTCGTCATAAGCTTGTAATGGATATAACAAAGAGACTTGAAGCATTCAGTCTTAATACTGTTGTCAGCGGATTTATGGAGTACAACAACAAGATGTACGACATTGCCAAGAAACAGGGTGGAATAGACCGGGAGCTTATTGAGACAATGACAATTCTTCTTGCACCATTTACTCCTCATGTTGCTTCAGAAATCTGGGAGCAGTATGGACATGAAGGAAGCATCTTTGAAGAAAGATGGCCGGAATTTGATGAGGGCAAGACTGTTGAAAATACAGCAGAGATTGCAATTCAGATAAATGGTAAGACAAAGGGAACACTTGTAATTTCACTTGATTCATCAAAGGATGAAGTAATTGCAGCAGCAAAAGAATCTATTGCTGACAAGCTTACAGGTAATATTGTAAAAGAAATCTATGTTCCTGGAAGAATCGTAAACATTGTTATGAAATAATTATCATAAAGTATATTAATATCATTATAAAAAGAAATGTCCTGGACAGTATAAGTACCAGGACATTTTTTTATCTCAGTCTGGAAGACTCCCACTCTTGCAGGTGGTGACTAATAACAAATAAGAATATATTATTTAACGCTGACCAGAATCACACACCAGGTCTCACATGCATTCGACATGAATGATATACAGGTGGGTTATGGCGGATTGAAAAAAAATGTTGCATTTTCAAAAAAACGGTGTTATAGTTCATATAGAACAGATGAAATAGAAAAACAGATGTGTTATTAATCTGGTAATATCATTCGGGAGGTGGATGTTTATGAATATCAATAAATTTACTCAGAAAACCATGGAGGCCTATAACAAAAGTCTCATGGTAGCAGAAGAATACAGTAATCAGGAAGTGGTTACAGAGCATCTTCTGTATGCACTGCTTACTATTGATGAAAGTCTTATTGTAAGTGTACTTAAGAAGATGGATGTTGAGATTCCTGTGCTTATAGCCCAGGTTGAGGGACTTTTGAGAAAACGTCCTAAAGTGTCCGGAGGAGAACAGTTTGCCGGAAGAGATTTTAATAAGGTTGTAACTTATGCTGAGAATGAAGCCAAGGCCATGAAGGATTCTTACGTGTCTGTTGAACATGTATTTTTAAGCATCCTTAAAAATGGCAATGAGGATGTTAAGAAGCTTTTGAAGGAATTTAATATAACTAAGGAAAGATTTCTTGAAGCATTAGCGTCTATAAGAGGAACAAAGCCTGTTAACAATGATAATCCGGAAGATACCTATGACGTGCTTGAAAAGTATGGTTATGATCTTGTGGCAAGAGCAAGGGAACAGAAGCTTGATCCTGTAATCGGACGAGACGAGGAGATAAGGAATGTTATACGTATCCTTTCAAGAAAGACTAAGAACAATCCTGTTCTTATAGGTGAACCCGGTGTTGGTAAAACAGCTGCTGTGGAGGGACTTGCCCAGAGAATTGTAAGGGGAGATGTTCCTAACGGACTTAAAGATAAGAAGATATTTGCTCTTGATATGGGGGCACTTGTTGCCGGAGCCAAATATCGTGGTGAGTTTGAGGAGAGACTTAAGGCCGTACTTGAAGAAGTTAGAAACAGTGATGGGGAGATAATCCTTTTCATAGATGAGCTTCATACAATTGTTGGTGCCGGAAAGTCTGATGGTGCAATGGATGCAGGCAATATGCTTAAGCCTATGCTTGCAAGAGGTGAGCTTCATTGTATAGGTGCCACCACGCTTAATGAATATAGACAGTATATTGAGAAGGATGCTGCTCTTGAAAGACGTTTCCAGCCAGTAATGGTTGATGAGCCTTCAGTAGAGGATGCCATTACAATTTTAAGGGGTCTTAAGGAAAGATATGAGGTATATCACGGAGTTAAGATATCTGATGGAGCGCTTGTGTCAGCCGCAGTTCTTTCGGACAGGTATATAACTGACAGATTTCTTCCTGATAAGGCAATTGATCTTGTTGATGAAGCCTGTGCCATGATAAAGACCCAGCTTGATTCGATGCCTGCAGAGCTTGAAGATGCCGAAAGACATATTACCCAGCTTGAGATTGAGGAAACTGCTCTTAAGAATGAGGATGACAGAATGAGCAGAGAAAGGCTTGAAGCTGTTACTAAGGAGCTTGCAGAATGCAGAGAAAAGTTTGCTGCAAAAAAGGCTGAGTGGGATATCGCCAAAAACTCGGTAAATGAGACCAATAAACTCAAAGAGGAGTTAGAGCAGAGGAAAAAGGAGCTTGAAAAGGCAAAAAGAACCATGGATTATGACAATGCTGCCAAACTGCAGTATGGTATAATTCCGGAACTTGAGGCTAAGATAAAGGAAAGTGAAGAAAAGGAATCAGGCACATCCGATATGATAAAGGAATATGTAGATGAAGAAGAAATTGCAAATATTATATCAAGATGGACAGGTATTCCGGTATCAAAGCTTACAGAGAGTGAACGCAATAAGGTGCTTAATCTTGATAGCGAGCTTCATAAGAGAGTCATTGGTCAGGATGAGGCTGTAACTAAGGTTTCAGAAGCCATCATAAGATCAAAGGCGGGAGTGAAAGACCCGGGCAAACCAATCGGTTCATTTTTATTCCTTGGACCAACTGGTGTTGGAAAGACAGAGCTTTCAAAAAGTCTTGCAGAATATTTATTTGATAATGAACAGAATATGATCAGAATCGATATGAGTGAATATATGGAGAAGTTCTCGGTGTCACGACTTATCGGAGCTCCTCCGGGATATGTAGGCTATGAAGAAGGCGGACAGCTTACTGAAGCGGTAAGAAGAAAACCATATTCAGTTGTATTATTTGACGAAATAGAAAAGGCACATCCGGATGTATTTAATATCCTTCTTCAGATACTTGATGATGGACGTGTAACGGACTCACAGGGAAGGACAGTGGACTTTAAGAATACAATCCTCATAATGACATCTAACCTTGGTTCAGAATACCTGCTTACAGGAATAGATGACCAGGGCAATATCAAGAAAGAGAATGAAGAAATGGTTATGAACAGCCTTAAGGGCAGCTTCAGACCTGAATTTCTTAACAGACTTGATGAGATAATCATGTTCAAGCCTCTGACCAAGGATAACATTGCTAATATCATAGACCTTGTTATAGCAGACATTAACAAGAGAATTGCTGACAAGGAGATGACAATTACACTTTCAGAAAAAGCAAAGGATTACATTGCAGAAAGTGCATATGATCCGGTATATGGAGCAAGACCGTTGAAAAGATATATCCAGAAGAACATTGAGACAAGCCTTGCGAAGGAAATACTTGCCGGAAGGGCAGGCCAGGGTGACAACCTTACAGTAGATATATCGGATGGCACATTTATAATCAAATAACAAAAACAATATTTAAAATCAAATCAACCAAAGCTTGACAATTTGCATAAATACAGAAATAATGTCATTAAAAAGTTATTATTCAACCAAAACCGGTAAAATTCGAAAGGTGATAAAATGAGTATTACAATTCTATTTATGCAGATGGTTAAGCTTTTTCTGATAATGTGTATAGGATATACCTTATACAAAATCAATATAATAGATGATCATACAAAAGCGCATGTAACAAAAATAATTTTGTATGTAACAACACCGGCACTGATTGTCCATTCATTTATAGACAATATGAGCGGAGAGGAAAGAAAAATTCTTATAGAATTATTTGCCACAGCCATGGCACTCTACATTATACTGCCGGTAATAGCGGTTATAATAGCCCTTATCCTTCGTATTAAAAAGTGCGAAAGAGGAATGTATATATTCATGACAGTATTTGCAAATGTGGGATTTATGGGCTTCCCTGTTACAGAAGCATTATTTGGCTCGGTTGGAGTATTCTATGCAGCAGTATTTAACTGCGTATTCAATTTGTTTTTGTATACACTGGGAGTCATGCTCATGTACTACGGAACAGATGAAAACAATTCATTTAAGGACATAATAAATGGAAAAAGAATACTAAACCCGGGAGTAATATGCTGCTTTGTGTCAGTTATAATATTTGCATTTAACATGCCTGTACCAAAAGTGCTTGATGAGGTGCTTGCAAGTGTAGGCTCTCTTACTTCGCCGCTTGCAATGATGTTAGTAGGCGCAAGTCTTGCAGTTATGAATGTTAAAGAGCTGTTTGGTGGAGTAAGAATATATCTGTTTACGGCTTTGAAGCAGATTGGAATTCCGCTTTTACTCTGGCCGCTCATCCGTTTATTTATTCAAAATGATATGTTAGCGTCAGTTACACTTCTTATGGCGTCTATGCCAGTTGCCAATACGGCTGTATTATTTGCCACAGAATATAAGAAGGATGAGAAACTGGCTGCCAGGGGAATATTTATAACAACAGTGGTTTCTTTAATAACGATTCCATTTGTGGTATATATATGTTTGTGATACAATTTTAAGTACGGGAGGAATATATAATTATGCAGAATCTTGAAGGATTATATGAAGATATAAAAAAATATAATGAGCTTTTTAAGGCAAAAACATATTCGGATGCAGTGGAGGAATTTTATAAGAAGAATTACTCCATATTTAATGAGTTAAATGTTATGGCACAAAAAGTTTCTGAGGGTATTGAAAATATATATGCCCCAAAAGAGGAAGAAAAGGAAAAGAGTATAATTCATAAGGCAGTATTCAGTGACAGGAAAAAGGATGATCTGATTCCATCAGATAGGGAGAAGTTAAGCGATGAGATGACAGAAAGACTTGATGAAATCGCTGTGGAATATGTAAATGCTGCTGCAGAAGTTCTTTATGTTAATGGTAAAAGACCTAAAGGAAGAAAGGCAGTGGATCTTAACCTGTATATGGTAATGTATGTATTTCCGGGTATTGTTGCAGCAGGTGGACAGTTTTCATATGAGATAGCTGAGGCAATTGGAAGAAAATGGCCTGACAAGTTTGACAGCAATGTTCTTCGCTGTACGGATTATGACACTATTAATTCAGGATTCAGACGTAAATTCTGCTATATCACAACAGCTGTGTGTGAAAGTCTCGGAAAGGGAGATGACTGTGAAGAACTGAACACATTGAGAGCCTTCAGAGATGGATATATGCTTACAAGCAAAGACGGTGAAATGATGGTTGAGGATTATTACGAGACTGCACCGGGAATAGTGAATTATATTAATGCACTTGATAATTCAGATGACATATACAGGGGATTATATACAGACTATATAAGACCATGCATTGATATGATAAATGATGGCAGATTGAATGACTGCATGGAGCATTACAAAAAAATGGTTGAAAGTTTTAATGTGGCAGAGAGCTTTGTATGCCAGGGGGACACACTTTGTTAAAAAAAAGAAATATCAGCTTCAGAAAAAGACTTATAATATGTATGCTTTTTGCAACGCTTCTGCCTATTATAATGGTTGACCTTATAATGTACAGCAGATACAAGGTCATTATTAAGGAAAATACAAAGAAGCTTACAAAGTCAAATCTGGAACAGACAATGACAACTCTCGACGTATGGTTAGATGCCTATGGTGATGTCTTGTACCAGCTTTATTCCAACGAAGATGTTATTAATAATCTTAGAAGATATTATGATAATACAGATGAGGCGGAGATTGAAGAGGCCAAGGATAATATGGATACACAGCTGCGCTCATTTCTATATACCAAGGAATACATTATGGCTATATCCATAGTTACTGAAGAGGGGGACTCATTTTTCTATGACAGAATAACGCCGTTTTCATCCCACTCATTTTGGATAAATCATTACTCCATGTCTATGAAAGAAATATATGACATGGTAGTAAACAGTCAGGAAACAACGTTTTTCTCCACTGAATACGCCAAAACCATACCTTCGAAAAAGTGCTATCTGTTTCATATGGCACATACACTTAACTATATGACAGGTGGGGAGAAGAAAAAGGCCGCGCTTATTATAAGTATAGATGAGCAGCTTCTTGAAAACATATGTAATGCAGACCTTAAGGAGAATACAGAAAACAGAAACTTTATTGTGGATAAGAATGGTTATATTGTGTCATTTCCGGATTCAAGCTACCTCTCAAGAAAACTTGAAGTGGAGGGAAAGGATGAGAAGGAAAGAAAAGAGGTATACATTAACTTTATAAAACAGTCAGGTGTTTTTGACAGGGAGAATATGACTACCCAGTTGATACACGATGAAAAGCTTAACTGGGATATTATAAATGTTTCTTCAGGCAGCAGTTATCAGTCTGAAATATCCCTGGTACAAAGATTTGTTGTGACGGTGGCAGTTCTTTCGGCACTTATTGTGGCAGTCATCATTATTATTACAATACAGTACCTTATGCGTGGAATTGATGTTGTTGTAGAGAACATGAACCAGGTTGAAAAGGGTGCGACGGATGTAAGAATCAAGAAGACTGATGATATGCCTAAGGAAATAGTTACTATTGCTGAACATCTCAACAGGATGCTTGATAAGGTAGAGGCATCAATGGAAAGTGAAAAGCTTCTTGCGGAGAGAGAAAGAGTTGCTGAAATAGCGGCTCTTGAAGCAAGAATCAATCCTCATTTTCTGTATAATACCCTTGATACAATCAACTGGATGGCAATTGACAGGGATGAAGAAGAGATAAGCAATGCCATAAGTGCGCTTGGTAAAATACTCAGATACGGTATCAATGACAGCAATGCAATTGTCAGTATTGCAACAGAGATGGAGTGGCTGAGGCAGTATATATATCTGCAGCAGACAAGGCTTAAGGATTCATTTGAATTCATAATGGACATAGAACCTGAGGTCATGAACTGCCGTATTCACAAATTATTACTACAGCCTTTTGTGGAAAACTCCATAATCCATGGATTTGCCAATAAAAAAGGCGTTCACAGACTTAAGATAACCATAAAACAGCGTGAAAAACTTGAAATATCCATTGAAGATAACGGTGGTGGAATGAAGAAGGAACAGGTTGACATGATTAATTCGGGACAGTTCCAGCATTATGATGATAAGTACCATATAGGTATGGAGAATGCATTTTCAAGAATCAGGCTTTATTACGGCGAAGAATCAGAGGTATATGTGGTAAGTGAAAGCAACGTACAGACAACAGTTTATATAAAACTTCCTAAGGACGAGGTATAAGACATGAATATTGTAATAGTTGAAGACGAGATCAGAATCCGAGAGGGAATATTAAGGCTTGTTGAAAAGATAAATGATGACTACCATGTTGTGGCAACAGCTGAAAACGGACTTGAAGGTTATAACTGCATTAAGGAGTTGAAGCCGGATGTTGTCATAACAGACATAATGATGGCAGAAATGAGTGGAATGGAAATGCTCTCAAAACTTAAAGAAGAGGGAATTATGCCATCTGCAATAGTAATAAGTGCCTATTCGGAATTTTCATATGCGCAGACTGCTATCAGACTTGGAGTTAAGGAATACCTTATTAAGCCGGTTACTATAAATGAGATGAAGAAAGCTCTTACCAACGTAGAAGCAGAGCTTAGCGAACAGGATTATGTATCAGAAGCCCTGGGCTCTCTTAATAACATATTCCTTGGTGTAATAAATGGAATGGTGGATGCTGGAGAAAAGCTTGATATTTATCTGAATAATAAGTATGGAATAAAAAATGAAACCGAATTTATGGAGATGACAATATATCTTGGCTATTATTATGAAGAAAGTGTATCCAAGGTGAAGAAAACCATTGAAAAAATTCTGGCTGAATCCGGAGCAGATTATCTTGTGCTGGAATTGCCAACAGACATGTCACTGCTTGCGATAATGTACAATTATGAATCAGAGGATTTTATTGAAAGACATATACAGGAAAAAATAAGGCAGAACTCGGTTTCACTTCACAGAGTCTGTATGGGAATTGCCAGAACAGAGGGAATACGTAATATAAAAAGCAGTTACGATGTTATAAACAGTTATCTTGACTGGAATATGATATTTGGTGATGACGTTCTTATAATGTATCCTAAAGTTACAAAAATATTTGCTGAAAAGGACGTATACCCATTAGACATTGAGAATAAAATGAAAGCAGCGGTATATTCCAAAAACAAAAAGGCGGCATTGACAGAAGTTAAAAATTTTGAAGAACATTATTTTAACGGAAAACTGTATGAGCCAAGGAATGTTAAGGAGGCCTACTGCAGATTCATATGGTCTGCACTTGAAACCTGCAAGGATATAAATGAAAATGAACCTGCGCAGATAACTCAGAAACAGCTTATTGAAAGAATTGACAGGGCGAAAAGCTCAGGTGAAATGAAGGATATTCTTGAAATGATGTTTGAGGGCATGATAAAAGAAAAGGTGGAGGATGATAATGTTGGCCTTACAGTCAAGAAAACCATCAAAATGATACATGAGTATTATAAGGACGGGATTACACTTGATGAGATAGCTGGCAGACTGAATATTACACCGGAGTATTTAAGTGCACAGTTTCAGAAAGAGATGGGGCTTAATTTCAGCGCATATATAAGAAACTACAGAATAGGTAAGGCAAAGCAGCTGCTGGTATCTGGTAATATGAAGGTTTATGAGGTGGCAGAAGAGGTTGGATATCAGGATTCCAAGTATTTCAGCCGAGTCTTTAGACAGGTTACAGGACAGAAACCTGACGAATACAGAAAGAACAAACGATAAAAATGTAAAATTATATTAAATAAGCAAGATTAGATTTTTACACCTTTATTAGATTTTTGTTCTGATATTTTATGAAAAATGAAATTATAATTCAAATATGGAGTTCGGTGAGAATCCAAATAATATTATTCGCTTGTCGAATATAATCTTTTAGAGGAGGATTAAAAATGAAAAAGAAATTTTTAGGAGTAGCTCTTAGTGTAGCTATGGTAGCATCACTTCTTGCAGGATGCGGATCAAGCAGTGATGACAGTGCAGCAACAGAGGCACCAGCAACAGATGCAACAGAGGCACCTGCAGCAGATGGAGCAGATGCAACAGATGCACCTGCAGCAGATGAAGGAAATGCAGCATCAGGAGATTTAATCAAAGTTGGTATCATCAACAATGACCCTAACGAGTCAGGATACCGTACAGCAAACGTAGAAGATTTAAAAGCTAAGTTTACAGAAGCTAACGGATATCAGGCATCATTCGCTTACAGCTTAAAGAACGAAGAGCAGATCGCTTCAGCTCAGAAGATGATTCAGGACGGTGTTGATTACCTTCTTCTTTCAGCAGCTGATACATCAGGTTGGGACGGAGTTCTCAAAGATGCTAAGGACAACGGAACAAAGGTTATCCTTTTCGACCGTACAATCGATGCTGATGAAAGCCTTTATGAAGCTTCAATCGTTTCAGATATGAACAAAGAAGGTGAAACAGCAGTTAACTGGTTAGCAGATCAGAAACTTGATGAGTACAAGATCATCCACATCCAGGGTGTTATGGGTTCAGCAGCTCAGAAGGGTCGTTCAAAGGCTCTTGATGATAAAGTAGCAGCTGAGTCAACATGGAGCATTGTTGCACAGCAGACAGCTGAGTGGAATGCAGATAAGGCACAGCAGATTGTTCAGTCAGTTATCGACTCAAAAGAAAAGTTCAACGTAATCTACGCTGAAAACGATGATATGGCTAAGGGTGCTGTAGCAGCTCTTGACAAAGCAAACATCTCACACGGTGTTGGCAAAGACGTAATCGTTATGGGTTATGACTGCAACAAGTGGGCTCTTGAAGAGCTTCTTAACCAGAACTGGAACTATGATGGACAGTGTAATCCATTCCAGGCTCAGTACATTGATGAAGTTATCAAGAAGCTTGAAGCTGGTGAGACTATCGAAGAGAAGACAATCGTTATGGATGAAAAGGGATTCGATGCTACAACAATTACACAGGATGATGTTGACACATACGGAATCTAATTCTCAAATTGATTGTTAATGATTAAAAACATCATTATTTTTAAAAGTTGCTAGAATGAGCGCGGTGCAGCGTAAAAGAATGTTGATACGCTTGCTCGCGCTCTTTTAAATAAAAAATTTAAGGAGTGAAACACTGGTGAAAGATAATTCAGTATTGGAAATGAAAAACATATCCAAAAGCTTTCCCGGAGTGCGCGCTTTACAGAATGTGGATTTCAGACTTTGCGAAGGTGAAATTCACGCTTTAATGGGCGAGAATGGTGCAGGAAAGTCAACCTTAATTAAGGTTTTGACCGGCGTATATGAAAAAGACGGTGGTGAAATTTTTCTTAAGGGATTGGATAAAGCAGCGGTGATCCGCTCACCACAGGATGCACAGAATCTTGGAATCAGTACAGTGTATCAGGAAATTACTTTGTGTCCTAATCTTTCAGTTGCAGAAAACATGTACATTGGAAGAACCAAAGGAGCAGGAACAAACTGGAAAAAAATGAATGCAGGAGCAGATAAGATTTTAAAATCTCTTGATATACCTGCAAAAGCTACACAGCAGCTTTCAAGCTGTTCAATTGCGATTCAGCAGATGGTTGCAATTGCCCGTGCAGTAGACATGGAGTGTAAAGTATTAATTTTGGATGAGCCAACTTCATCACTTGATGAGCATGAAGTTGAGAAGCTTTTCAAACTTATGCGTGATCTTAAGAAGAAGGGCGTTGGTATCATCTTCGTTACTCATTTCCTTGATCAGGTATATGAGGTCTGTGATAAGATTACAGTATTACGTGATGGCCAGCTTGTTGGTGAATACGTAATTGAAGATCTTCCAAGAGTTAAGCTTGTTGCTAAGATGCTTGGAAAAGAATTAGATGATATGACAGAAATTCGTGATGATAGTCTCGTATACAAAGAAAAAGATGCTTCAGAACATATATTTGAAGCTCAGGGACTTCAGAGCAATGCCGGAATCAAACCATTTGATTTCTATATCAACAAAGGTGAGGTTAACGGATTTACAGGACTTCTCGGTTCAGGACGAAGCGAGTGTGTTCGTGCAATATTTGGTGCAGACCGTGTTATTCATGGTTCTGTTAAAATTAAAGGTAAAGACGTAAAAATTTCGAAACCTATCGATGCCATGAAACATGGTATTGCATATCTCCCTGAAGACCGTAAGGTTGACGGTATCATTGGAGATTTGTCGGTTCGTGAAAATATTATTCTTGCTTTACAGGTTCTTAAGGGATTCTTCAGACCTATATCAAAAGCAGAATCATATAAGTTTGCAGATGAATATATTAAACTTCTTGAGATTAAGACTGCATCTGCAGATACCCCAATTAAATCTCTTTCCGGAGGAAATCAGCAGAAGTGTATACTTGCTCGTTGGCTTCTTATGAATCCGGAATACCTTATTCTTGATGAGCCTACACGAGGAATCGACGTAGGTACTAAGGTTGAAATTCAGAAGCTCGTTCTTAAACTTGCTTCAGGTGGTATGAGTGTAACATTCATTTCTTCTGAAACAGACGAGATGCTTCGTACATGTTCAAGACTGGTTGTTATGCGTGACCGTAAAGTGGTTGGAGAACTTACCGGTAGTGACCTTACACAGAATAAGATTATGAGTACAATTGCCGGAGGTGACAATTAAAAATGGGAAAGACTAAAACAGAAAAGTCCGGATTTTCATTTTCCGCGATTTTGAGAAACCAGTTATTTATTCCTATCGCAGCATTATTGTTACTTGCTTTGTTTAACCTGATTATGGACCCTTCATTCTACGCTATCAGATTAGGTGAGAATGCTGATGGATTCAAAGTATTGTCAGGAAACCTTATATCAATCCTTGATATGGGTTCAGAGCTTGCAATACTTGCGATTGGTATGACACTCGTTACTGCAGCTACAGGTGGACAGGATATTTCCGTTGGTGCTACAATTGCTATCGCCGGATCAGTTATCCTTAGAGTAGTTTGTGGTGGAGAACAGAGTGTTACTGAATATAAAGCTCCAATTATTGTTGCTTTAATTATTGCTATTGTTGTTTCAATGATTTTCGGAGCATTTAACGGAATGCTTGTTGCTATATTTAATATCCAGCCAATGGTTGCAACACTTATCCTCTTTACAGCAGGACGTTCAATCGCAGCATGGATTAATAACAACACACTTCCAGTTGTTAACGTTAAATCATTCGGAGTATTTGGTAACTATATTCCAGGATTCCCTATTCCAACACCATTTATCATTGCTATGATATGTGTACTTCTTATATTCCTTGTACTTAGGTTTACAACAATTGGTTTATATACACAGGCAGTTGGTATCAATGAGAATTCATCAAGACTTAACGGTATTAACCCGATATTTATCAAGTTCCTTACATTCGTAATTCTTGGTATCTGTGTTGCTGTAGCAGCACTCATAAAGGTAAGCCGTATTTCAACTATCAACTACTCAGTAGTTGCAAAGGATATTGAAATGGATGCTATCCTTGCGGTTGCACTTGGTGGTAACGCACTTAGTGGTGGTAAGTTTAATATGACAGCTTCTATTATTGGAGCATATGTTATCCAGTTCCTTACTACTACACTCTATAAGTTCAAAGTACAGTCAGACGCACTTCCAGCTTACAAGGCTGTTGTAGTTATTTTGCTTGTTGTACTTAGTGCACCTGTTGTAAGAGAAAAACTCACACAGCTTGGTGCTAAAATGAAAGCAAATAAAAAGGAGGTCAGCTAATATGTCATCAAATAAATCAGCTGTATCCGGTAATGGAATTGGTACAAAGTTAAAGAATATGACTGATACAAATCTCTTGCTTGGGATTACAATTGTTGTTTTCTTCTTAATGTACATCGGAGCTATCGTGTTCCAGGGTGCTGGATTCCTTAAACCACAGACCTTCTTTAACATACTTAATACACAGGGTGGACTTATTATTGTATCTTGTGGTATGAGTATAGTTATGATTACCGGTGGAATCGATATTTCAGTAGGTGGTGTTGTTGCACTTGTTACAATGTGCTGTGCAGTTAATCTTGATTTCCATAATGGAAGCGTATTAACTTCAATACTTATTGCTCTTGGAATTGGTATTGCATTTGGTGTTGTACAGGGATTCTTAGTAGCATACCTTGACATTCAGCCATTCATTGTTACTTTGGCCGGAATGTTCTTCGCAAAGGGTATGACAACTATTGTTAATACTAACCCATTCAACGTTGCCAATGAACAGTTCCAGGCACTTAAAAATACTCGAGTAATCGTTCCTGGAATGGGTTCTACAAACAGAAAAGGTATGTATGTAGATGCTTACGTTGAGGTTGGAGTTATAGTTGCTTTAATTACAGTTGTTGTTCTCTTCTGTGTACTCAGATGGACAAAACTTGGACGTAGCTTCTATGCAGTAGGTGGTAATTCACAGAGTGCTCTTATGCTTGGTATCAATGTTAAGAGAACACGTTTCATTTCACACCTTATCTCTGGTCTTCTTGCAGGAATTGCAGGTTATGTATACTTCATTCACGTAGGTAGTGGTTCAGCTACTAATGCGAGTGGAATGGAAATGAACGCCATAGCATCATCCATCATCGGTGGTACAATGCTTACTGGTGGTGTTGGTAATATCATTGGAACATTCTTCGGAGTGCTTTCACTTTCAACAATCCAGAACATTGTTACATCAGCAGGACTTGACGATGCATGGTGGACAGGTATTACTATTGCAGGAATGCTTTGTTTATTCCTTGTATTACAGAGTGTTATCATGGCTCGTAAACATAGAGCTTAATATCCTTAAATTTTCTATAATCCTTAATAATGATTATGTTTTTACGGCTTCGCAGAGAGCATCTGCGGAGCCGTTTTTACGTGCTTGCAAATAAAATATAAAATTGATATAATTCGTATTAGTGTTTTGTAACGTGATTTTTAGGTATTAAGGAATAGAGTTTGGATAACTTCAGGGGGTGAAGTTTTGAAAAAACGTTGTTTTGCAGTGATGGCAGCCGCTGTTATGGGGTTAAGTTTTTTGACAGGTTGTACCGGAGAAGCAAAGAATGAGGATGTGAAGCCTGAGACCACTGATAATATTGTTTCAGATCCTGACAATACTGACAGGAAAGATGTAAACACGGAAAATCCTGCAGAGAATACTGATGATAATACAGATAAAGCTACTGATACACCGGAGAATAATACATTAGATAACGAAGAAAAAAACAGAACGGATAATCTTACAAAGAGTGATAACAATGCAGATAATACAGATAATCTTATAAGTGTAGGTTTTGCCCAGGTTGGCCATGAATCAGCATGGAGAATGGCTGCAACAACCTGTGCTCAGGAAACCTTTTCTGAAAGTAAGGGATATAATCTTGTATTTGTTGATGCGGACAATAATCCTGAAACCCAGAAGGAGGCGGTCAGATCATTTATTGAGCAGAGGCTTGATTATATTGTTATTGATCCTATAGTAACGTATGGATGGAATGAAGTTTTGAAGGAAGCTAAAGCCCAGAATATTCCTGTATTTCTTATAGACAGAACAATTGACTGTGATGATTCACTTTATGTCGCCTGGTTTGGCTCTGATTTTGAAGGTGAGGGCGAGGCGGCCGGTGCATGGCTTCAGACTTATCTTGAAGCTAAGGGACGACAGGATGAAGAGATTAATATAGTAACTATAGCCGGAACAATAGGTTCTGCAGCTCAGCTTGGCAGAACCAGGGGCTTTGGAAAATATCTTAACAGTAATACTAACTGGACAAGGCTTGAAGAAAAGGATGGCATGTTTACGGAAGAAGACGGTAAGAAGGTTATGAAAGAATTCCTGGACAGCTATGATAATAAAATTGATGTTGTAATATGCCACAATGATAATGAGGCCTGGGGGGCCATGGAAGCCTTAGATGAAGCAGGAATAAGTTATGGAGTTAATGGTGATGTCATAATTGTATCATTTGATGCAGTACATGATGGTTTAAAGAGAGTTCTTGATGGGAAAATTAATGCAGATTTTGAGTGTAATCCTCTTTCAGCACCTTATGTTGCTGATGCCATAAATGATATGGAGAATGGAAAAAAAGTGAAGAAAAAAATCAATTATATTGACGAAGGATGCTTTCAGGCAGAGGATATTGTGACAAGGATTGAGTACGGCAAAAAGACTATGCGAATGCTTACTGTTACAGAAAAAATGCTTGAAGAGAGAGCGTATTAGTGGTATAATTAATTAAAGTTTTGTAAAATACAAAATAATAAAACGGAGGTATTAATAATGAAGAAAAATGGATTAAGAATTTTTGCAGCAAGCGCTGCAGTATGCCTTATGGCTGGTCTTGTTGCAATTGGCAATGGTGGTGCAGCAAAGGCTGATGCAAACGGTACATGTGATTATACGTTTGAGGATGGTAATGTAGGAGAATTCAACAGTAATGGAGTAGCATTCAGTATCGAGGAAGGTCTTAACAGTAATGCTGGAGCAGAGTTTGGCGAGAATGTTACAGGTAATAACTGTCTTAAAGTATCAAACAGAGCTAAGGGAACTGACTGGTGGGAGAGAAATGGTGCATGCTATGACCTTAAGAAACTTACACCAGGAGTTACATATAAGATTTCAGTAGATGTTTCACATGAGAATGATGCAGTAGAAGATAAAGGATATGGTGTACAAAGAGCATTCAAGATGGGAGTATATTTCTCAAAGGGATATCAAACATCAGGTAGTGATATTGTAGCTGCAGATGGTAAAAAGTATGCTTCAGACTCAGAGGAGGCTAAGCAGGTTAAGGAAACACAGAATGCTATGTACAATCAGATTGGTTCACTTAAGGGTGCTGAAAAAGGTACATGGGAGCGTCTTGAAGGTACATTTACAGTAAAAGATGATGAAGCAAGTCTTGCTGGTAATTGCTACCTCTTCATTTTCATGGCTTATCCAGAAAAGGCTGGACAGGGTAACAATGTTTCATACAGTGATAAAAATACAGAAGATTATTTCATTGATAACTTTAGAGTAGCTGAGGTTGTTAAGGCAACAGAAGCACCTGCAACACAGGCTCCAACAGTTGCACCTGCAACACAGGCTCCAGCAGTTCAGGCTCCAGTTCAGACTCCATTTGTTGCAGTTGATGAACCAGAACTTGAAGTTGGTTATGAAGAAGCTGTTAAGGGAATTACATATAAGGTAACCGGAAAAGATACAGTAGCTGTTGTTGAATTTGATGAGCCAAAATCAAAGCTTAACATTCCTGCAACAATTTCATTTGAAGATGATGAATTTACTTACAAGGTAACAGCAATCAATGCTAACGCTTTCAAGGGCGAATCAGATATCAAGTCTGTTACAATTGGTGCTAACGTAGCTACAATCGGAAAGAATGCATTTAGCGGATGCAAGTCACTTAAGACAGTAACTATTAAGTCAAAGGCTATTAAGTCAATTGGCAAGAAGGCATTCAAGGGAACAGCTAAGAAGATTACAGTTAAATCACCAAAGGCTAAGAAGGCTGCTTACAAGAAGCTTCTTAAGAAGGCAGGAATTTCTAAAAAAGCTAAATTCAAATAATGTACATCACAAAGATGTTATAGAAGGATAGCTTATAGAAGTAGTACATAAAAGAATTGAAATGCATATTACATAGTTAAACATTGAATATCAGACGTGAGTATTCCTGCGTCTGATATTCTTGGTAATAAACAAAAATGCAAAAAGCTATTAATATGGAGGTAAAACATGAAAAAGAAACATGCTTTAACACAAAAGATTATTGCAATTACAGCAGTAGTCGCTATGGGGTTATCAGTTGTCCCTGCTGCTAATTCAGATGCTGCAGTAAAGGTTAAACTGAACAAAAAGAGTATCAATTTAAATGTAGGCGGCAAATTCACACTTAAGGTATCAGGAAAGAATATTAAGCGTGTAAGTTTTAAGTCAACTAAGAAAAAATTTGTTGCAGTTAAGAAAAAGGGCAGCAAGAAAGCGGTTATTACAGCTAAAAAAGCTGGTAAAGCAGTTGTAAAAGCAACAGTTAAGCTTAAAAAAGGTAAGAAAGTCTTATCATGTGCAGTAAAGGTAAGTAATAAGGCTGATAATAAGCAGAATGTTACAGTTCCAAAACAGACACCTGTAAGTGCAGCTACAAGCCTTACACCTAATTCTACAGTAGCACCAACAACAAATACAACTCAGACACAGGTACCTTCACCTACAACAGATCCTTCAGTTCCAACAGCTGTTCCTGTTTTAAATGAGAATAATCTTGCTGTTGTAGATTATCCAACAATATTCTCAGATATTCCTGACTGTGATTTCATACGTGTAGGCGGTAATTATTATATGGTTAGTACAACTATGAATCTTTGCCCTGGTGTACCTATTATGAAGTCAACAGATCTTGCTCATTGGGAAATTGTTAATTATGTATATGATGCACTTCCAGATCTTGAGCAGAACAATCTTGAGAATGGAAAGCAGATGTATAGTAATGGCTCATGGGCCGCTGCAATCAGATATAACGAAGAAACTGGTTTATTCTATGTTGTATTTAATGTAAATGGTGGTGGATTCTTCTGCTACACAACTAATGATATAGAGAATGGAACATGGCAGGGATATCATATCGATGCAAGTTTCCATGATCCTGCACTTTTATTTGATGATGGACATATGTATGTAATATATGGTGGTTCTAATCTTCAGGAGCTTGATTTTGAAGAGCCTTTCAATGAAGGAGAGCTTGGAGAACTTGTTAAAGTAGGTAATTCTAAGAAGTTATTTGATAAGCCATCAGAGTGGGGCCTTTGGGAAGGTTCACATGCATATCACATAGGCAAGTATTACTATATTATGATTATTGCTTCTCCTGTTTCAGGATGGTTCAGAACAGAAGTATGTTACAGAACAGATGACCTTCTTAATGGTGAGTGGGAAGAGCAGATAGTATATCAGGGTTCAACATATGAATATACAACAGGTCTTGCCCAGGGTGGTATCGTAGATACTATTTATGGTGACTGGTACGGAATTCTTTTCCAGGATCATGATGCAGTTGGACGTATTCCTTCAATTGTTGCCGTTAACTGGGATTACACAGACAAAGATGGCAACAATTATAAAGACTGGCCAATTATGGGAACATATGATGATAATGGTGAGTTCCATGCAAGTGAAGCTAAGCAGTCTATGAAGGTAAGACTTAACAATAGTGGAAAGTCTAATTATATTGTTGATGATGACGATTTCACATATGCAGAAGGTGATAAACTTAAACTTGTATGGCAGTGGAACCATAACCCTGACAACAATAACTGGTCAGTAACAGCAAATCCAGGTTACTACAGAATAACAAATGGTGCTCTTGCTAATAATATCTGGTTTGCAAGAAACTCACTTACACAAAGAACAGTAGGACCTAAGTTCACATCAGAAACAGCAATTGTTACAGATGGAATGAAGGCAGGAGATTATGCCGGAATTGTAGCAGTTGGAAGCGACTACGGTATGATCGGTGTTAAATGTGATGAGAATGGCAACAGATACATATTCCAGGGAAGCGGAACTGATGGTGGTAAGAAGGCTAAAGCATCTGATGTTATTAAAGAGAATGCTGTATCAAGTGAGCAGATAAAAGATGGCGAAAAAGTATTTCTTAAGGTTGAATACAGTTTCAATACAGGAAAACAGAGATCTGATAAGGCAACCTTCTACTATAGCATGGATGGATCAAACTGGACCAAATTTGGTGAGGAACTTTCAATGAGATTTGATACAGGAACAACATTCATGGGTGCAAGAACCTGGCTTTCAAGTTATGCTACAAGCGAAGAAGGTGGATATGTAGATTTTGATTATTACAAGCAGTATCAGTAAATAGAAGCTTTGTGATGGAAGTATTCTTAATGTAAGCTTCCTTAATAGAAGCTTATAATGTAAGTATTCTTAATGTAAGCTATTTTTAATAGAAGCTATCTAAAAAAATTAGTGATAAAAACCTTGTAATTGAAATTTTAACAAATGATATCGTCCCTATTTCAGAATGAGACTGAAAAAGGGGCGATGTTTTTTACAATTTTTTTAGTTATATATTGTTAATAACAGGTGTTTCATTTATAATACAAAATATACGTTTATAAGAGATAGGAGAAAAGCAGGGATGAATTCATTAGCAATTAAAAAAGAGAAGGGACTTAATAATCCTATAATTGCCCAGAGGTTTTTAGCTGATCCATATGCAATCGAATATGAAGGAAGAATCTATGTATATGGAAGCAATGATTCAGGCGGATTTTATAAAAATGATGCTGGGGAATATTATAAAAACTTCTATGGTAACATCAAAGGAATAAACTGTATATCATCTGATGATATGGTTAACTGGACAGATCACGGAATCATTCAGGTTGCTGCAGATGAGCACAGCAAACGTGAGGGAATTGCAAAGTGGGCTAGCAATTCATGGGCTCCGGCTGTATGCTATAACAAGGTGAAAGATGAGAAAACAGGTGAAGAAAAAACAAAGTTTTTTCTTTATTTTGCCAATTCAGCAGCTAATATAGGTGTACTTGAGGCTGACAGTCCTATTGGACCATGGAGAGATCCACTTGGAAAGCCTATGATAACAAGAGAAGATGCTGGAGTTGCTGGAGTTGAATGGTTATTTGACCCGGCAGTGCTTGTAGATGATGATGGCACAGGTTATATATATTTTGGTGGTGGTGTTCCAAGTGGAATGGAGAAGGCACCTAAGACCGGAAGAGTTGCAAAGCTTGGTAAAGACATGATTAGTCTTGATGGTCCAGCTGTGCTTATTGATGCACCATATATGTTTGAGGATTCAGGTATCAACAAAATAGGTGATACATATTATTACAGCTATTGCAGTAACTGGTCAGAAGAGGCCGGTCAGGCAATGGGTAAGGCTCAGATTTCATATATGACAAGTAAAAACCCAATGGGACCATTTACTTATCAGGGTGAGATGATGCAGAATCCTGGACAGAGCCAGTACTTTAGTGGTAAAGCATGGGGCAATAATCATCATTGTGTACTTGCTGTAGATGGTGTTCACTATATGTTCTATCATACACCACAGTATGAGATTGATATGAATATACCTTTTGAGAATGCACCTGAAAAATCTGCTTACAGAACATCATATGTAGATGTAATGGATGTGTATGAGGATGGAAAAGTACGTGTACACAATATGACAAAGACCGGTACAGCAAAGCAGCTTAAGAATGTTAATCCATATGAGGAGAATAAGGCAGTAACATTTGCATGGGGAGAGGGCGTTGCAACTGAACCTAAAAAGATCAGTAAGGATGCCAGAACCTGTGAGATGGATATGAGTCTGGATATGCTTGATAATGGAGACTGGACAGGCTTATCAAAGGTTGACTTTGGCGACGGAACATGCAACAACGTTAAAGTAAAAGCATCATCAGAAGTGGATTTCACAATAAGCTTTTATGCAGATGAGATAGATGATAAGAACCTTATCGCTTCGGTTAAGGTTGGAAAAACAGATAGTATCAATGATTATAGTGAATTTACAGGAAACATTGTTATGGATAAGGAATTACTTAAGGGAGTTCATGATCTTATAATATCATTTGAAGGAGCAGAGCTTTCCGGCAATGCACTTTTTGATACATGGAAGTTTGAATAAGTAGTGGAAAATATGAATATACTTGTAATTTTTACCGGTGGAACCATTGGAAGCAGGCTTAACGAAGATGAAGGTGTGATATGTGCAGGACATGAGGCGCCTTATAATCTTATTGAGAATTATGTAGATAATGGCACTGTATCATTTTGTACAATGGAGCCATATAAAATTCTTAGTGAAAACCTGGCTGCAGGCAATATTGAAATGCTTGTTAATCTTATACAGGTTCATTATAAGAATTATGATGGAATTATTGTCACTCATGGAACAGACACCCTGCAATACACGGCAGCGGCGCTTGATATTATGTTTGATAATGCAGATATACCAATAATGCTTGTGTCCAGCAATTATGTTCTTACTGATGACAGGGCTAACGGGCAGAAGAATTTTAATGCTGCGGTTTCATTTATAAAGGATGGCGTGGCAAATGGCGTATTTGTCAGCTATAAAAATGAAAATGAGCCAGTCACCTTCCACAAAGGAAGGTATATTCAGGCATCGCTTTCAATGGATGACAGGGTCAGGAGTCTTCGTGATATGTATTATGGCCAGTATGACGGAGAGGGACATTTTGTATATAATGATGAATTTGAAAAGTTTGAAGCATCATTAAAAATGCAGGAGAATGATGCTGAAATTTATGAAATATCATCATTAAAAGTGCAGGAGAATGATACTGAAATTTATGAAATATCATCATTAAAAAGGCGGGAAAATGATACTGAAATCCATGAAATATCATCATTAAAAAGGCAGGAAAATGATACTGAAATCCATGAAACAGCATCATTATGCAGAATGCCGGTATACAGTATGGCTTCAAAAAAAAGTTTCAGGTTATATGACATCCCGGGAGCAATACTTAGAATAGTGCCTTATCCTGGTATGACATATGTAAAACCTGATGACAGACTGAGGGTACTTATTCTTGAAAGCTATCATTCAGGTACAATTGGTGTGAATGATGAATTTAGACATTTTATGTCAGAGATAAATAAGCTTGAACAGTCTGTCGAAGTTTATATAGCAGGGCTTAATATGGATGAAAGTGTATATGAGACGGTAGAAGAGTATAAGAAATATGGAGTTGTTCCATTTAAGTATGGAACGGCAATATACAATTATATGAGGCTATGGATAAAAATGTGCAATGAGTAAAAATGCGCAATGAATAAGTATAACCTTAATCCGTGAAACTTATTATCACAATTTATGGTGTATACCCGATAAATACTGGGTGTAATACGGTTTCATTTCCAGTTTCAATTTTCACCCAATGGGTGAAGAAAAAAGCAAGAAAAAAACAGATAAATTTTTTTTACTTTCTATGCCTTTCCTGCCTCATATAGTATAATATAAGTATTATTATGTGAGGTGAAAAAGTTATGAAAAAGCTTGTAATAGAATTTTCCAATGAAAGACTAATTACTCCCAGCGGATTATCTCTTGTGGGACAGTTGCTTGGCAAAAGTAACTTCATCTTAGTCGGAGAAGACTCCCACTTCTATAAGTGGCGAGTGAAGATACAAGCTAGTCTCAGTGGGAGCATAATCTTCGAATGAGATAAAAGCCTCCGGCGGGTGCTAATCGTCCAGTGGACGATTGTTAAGCACCGACCGAAGTGGAACGGAGAGGCAGGAATGCGCAGATGAAGATGTCGCATAAATCATGTGACGCGCATCTCGCCGACAAGTACGCCGAGGCGTACTTGAATGTAAAAAGAAATCTTTGAAGAGGCGAGTCCAAAGAGGATTGGCTTGCCGAAGTAAAGGAATGCTGCAAGGATATCCGTAATCCCCGTGATGGTAAAACTGTTTATATTGGTTCTTCATGGAAAGACGTAGCATATACCGATTCCGAAGGAACTTCAAAAACCATTACTATGCGTATTGTATATGAGGTCATTGAACGCACAATCGACAAAAATGGTCAGTATCTTCTGGTTCCTGATATTCAGTGTAATACCATATGGACCAATCTCGGCTGGAGCGATGATGATATCATAAATGGCTATAATGCTCATGGCGAATGCGAACAGTTTCACAGTGAAATCAAAACAGATATGGATGTCGAAAGACTTCCTTCCGGTAAATTTGATACAAATGAGCTGGTCCTTGAATTAACTGTGTTTGCATATAATATTTTGCGATTAATAGGGCAGGAGTCGTTAAAAAGCAGGCGAGCTCCTAAAACAAAACATCCTGTTAAAAGAAGACGTATCAGAACTGTAATAGGGAATATGATTCAAATTGCAGGTCATATAACAACCCATGGAAGAAGGGTTGTACTGGCAATAGGCTGCAGTAATGTGTGGCGTCATGCATTTATGGATGTTTATAAACGTTTTGCCTTGGTCTAAAAACATAAAAAATAAAAGGTTTATTAAGGTGCGTCATTTTTACACATTATAGGCTGAAAACAGAAATAAAATACGCAACAAACAGAAATTGTGTAATTGAATTTGGTGTAAAATAATGAATTACATCTATTTCAAGCAGTTCCTGTAAAAAAACAACTGAGTTTCACGGATTCAGTAAATAACTATGGAATACTTTCTATGAATTACTGTTTGGAGATGGATTTATCTTGTTCTGAAAAGGCTCGTGAAATGTATTATGACATGGGAAATATTATGCCTGCAAACAGAAATCAGAAGTTTTTGTTAGAGAAGCATGGAAGCTCGATTAAAAAGATTGACAAAATTCTTAAAATACTAGAAGCACTTCCTAAGAAGTCATATCCCGAAAGTTATATAAAAATAAAGAATGCAATAATTGAGGATATAAATAATAACATTTTGTAATGTGTGGATTTTGGTTTTTGATAGTATTAAGGAGCATTTTATTATGGAATATTTAACAACAGTAGAATTGTCAGAAAGATGGTATATCACTTCTCGAAGAATAGGGGTGTTATGTGCAGAAGGTAGAATTGAAGGAGCAATAAAGAAAGGAAAAACATGGTTGATTCCTTCAACAGTGCAAAAGCCAGCAGATGCTATATATAAGAAAACAGGGGGAACTGAATGAATACATACATAGCATATTTTGATGAAACAGGCGATGATGGGGTAACATCAGCATCATCAGACCATTTTATATTAACAAGTTTATATATGCCTGCGGAGAGTTGGCAACAGAATTTTAATCTGATGCGAGGCTTGCGGAAGGAATTGCGAGATAAATATGGTTTTCATGTTACAGAGGAAATGCATACAAAACATTTTCTAACGGATAAGAATCCGTATCGTGATTACAATTGGTCAAAAGAAATAAAACAGGAAATATTAAAGGCATTTACACTCACTATAGCAGCTATGAGAAAGACTGCAAGAGCAATACGTGCTTTTAATCCAATTCAGTCAAAATATTCATATGGATTTGTTAATCAACCGATTACAAATATGATTGAAGATATTATGGAGAAAAATTCTGCGGAATCTTATTTCATTCAGATATGTGATTTTGTGTCGTTTTTTGTTCATTTGTATTTTAAAAATGAATTCAGGCACGAGGAGTTACCGAAACGAGTTGGAAATGTAATAGATGATGTGTTTGTAAAAAGAGTTATGGCGACATTAAAAAATTCAGGTAAATTGAACCTAAAAGCTAATGAATCAAACACATATGGCTTGGTAATATATCCCAAATAAAAACACCACCTACATCGCATCTGCGGGTTCAGTGGTTCAATAATATTATATGAAAACTTTTGTATAATGTCAATGGAATTTTACATATAGGAAGGTAAGCATGGAGGGTTACAAATGAACCAGATAGAAATCTTTACGACAGATTCAGCAATATCTTAAAGAGTAACACGCAGTTCTTTGACGTTCTTGTTGGATATTTTAGAACTAGTGGATTCTTTAAGATATTATGAGTTAAAAGCAGTCAGAAAAATTAGATATCAGGATGCTTGGGAAGAATTTGTGGATACGTATAATTGTCCTGATTTTAATTTTAATAGAATTATACAAACAACATTAAAAGTTGATGAAAAATTGAAAGTTTGTGCAATGAATACTGTGTTTGATGGTGATAGAATTAAAAAGGTAGATATATTGTTTGTATATAATATGGGAATTATAGATAGAGCAAATAAATCTGAAAGTAGGTTTTATTCGTATATTCCTGTAACCTTTGATCTTGAGAAAAAATTTTTGGTTGTGAAGGTTTGGAATAAAGATGATACTATTAATGGGGATTCGCCAAAAGAACAGTTAGATTTTATTTTTCCAACAATAACAATAGAGAAGACGATTGCCTGCAGTCATTCCTTTCAGAGCATATAACAGCGCAGCTTAAGAAATGATGCTATGGGAGAAAAGGACTTATTCAAACAATCACTTAATAACTTCATAAATGACTTTGCAAGTGGTGATGCAATAAGGCATCTTGCTGATAAGGGATATACAGTCGCACAGATTGTAGGAATGCTTGACTATCCAACACCTGAGAGCCATGTAGCTGAAGTTGTGTGGAAGCATTATATTGACACAGGCAAAGTTAGTCTTAACGAACCGGCGAATACAAGCTTTGTTGAAAAGATTACTTATGAAAGACGTCAGGGCGCTTATGAAAGAATGGGCATGAAACAGGTTGTAACAAGAGTACCTGTACCTAATAGAAAGTATGTTGTTGTGGATTATGGCAAGCGGATGTACAAGGATAAGCAGGAATTCCTGCAGAGCCTTAGTGTACTGGATAAGGATGACAGAGATTATATACTTGGTCTGCCGTGGTCCCTGCAATCTGTGTATCATGAGTTAGATGAACGTATGGAGCGTATAAGGAGAGGAATTCGGTGATTGTCAAAAGAGCTGTAATATAGCTTCAGTAAGAGGTACGGAGCACACAGCATAATAATAATCATCTTCAATGAAGGTTGTGAATGTTCCATTATATTTCTGGGTAATAATATCAATATTCTGTAAACCATAACCGTGGTAAAGAGCGTCATCTTTACTATGGTTATTTGATACATAATTATTTTTGTATTAATAACCATCATTTCATTAGCGTAATACATATGAATTTCAATTAATTTATTGTTAGAATTGATTTCATTTACAGCATGAAGAGAGTTTTCAAGCATATTTCCTATAATAACGCATAAGTCAAAATCTTTAATTGGAATTCGGTAGTTTTGAACGCGAATGTCAGAGATGAATTCAATATTCTGTTCTTTAGCAATTGCAATATAGTTACTTACGAATGAATCAATAACAAGATTACCCGTATTAATGAGGTTATAACTTGCTTCTAATACATCAATGGATTCTTTAATATATGGATTAATCATGTCGTATTTATGGGTATTAACACATTCCTGAATATAGAAAAAATGTTTTTTTGTATCATGTATAGCCCTTCGTGTATTTCTGTAAGCAGAAGATAACAGCTGATAATTGTCTGCTTGAACTGATAGCTGCTTGTTAAGTTTCTCCTTAGTATCTTTTAACTCGTTAATTGCTAAAGTTTGATTTAAAAGGAAGAAATTTACTACATTTGCAAATAACAAACATGTCATGGCTATAGCATACATCGGTAGCGTAAGCACGGAATTATTAGCAGGCAGAGGTACTACATACAGAACGAATACAGTTACAAGAGGAAGAAATAATACAAGACAGGTATACTGTATGGTATATGTATGTTTCCTGAATCTAGTAACGCTATTCATTATTACTACAAAAATAAAGGTTATACATTTAGATAGAAGTAAGCCCATAATCATTGCCTGCTCGGGATTATTCTCGATAATATTGAGGTTGGTAATAATAAGCACTTCGTAAGCAAGGCGTTCTGCAATAGAGAAAAAAACCTGTAAAATTAATGTTAAAAATATTCTATGTGTAATAGGTGAATAATAAAGAAAAGTTGCTCCAAATATGGTAATGATACTTACGATAGGAGTAACAAAGGTATATATATCATCTGGCAGCATATCGCTTAATAGTGAATATATGTATATGATAAGCTCTGTGCCAATAAGGCAGGCAAAGAATGTTATTTTCGGTATTCTTTTTCTTTCCTGAAGAATACAGTTAAAAGCTATAAGTAGTATAAAAAGATCGAATATATAGCATGAAATATCAACTAATGTAATTAGCATAATGTGTTCCTCCGTATGTGTTTATTAAAAATGCTGAAGTGTTATTATATTCTTTGAGAATCGTTCTTTTACTTCTTGTTTTTTTCTACGGCTTACAGGTACTATAGAGCCATCTGAAAGAGTCAATTCAAAATCCCTGCATATCCTGATGTGATTAATATTAACCAGAATACCTCGTCCAGGACTAATAAAAGAAAGCGACTTTAGTGTGTCTTCCCATTCGGATATAGTACCTTGAGCCTGTATGGTTTCAGAAAGGCAGTGCATATCTACGTAGTGCTGCATATTTTTATTGGGTTCAAGATAAATGATGTTGTTAGCTGGAATCAATAGTTTCTCGCCAGATTGTTGCACAATAACTGTGTTAGACACGCGTGTCTTAATTTTATTAATCGCGTTTTTTAATACTGTTTCAAAAAGCTTATATTCAACAGGCTTTGTAAGGTACTGGAAGGTCTGAACATCGAAACTATTTTGCATATATTCTGGGTAACTGCTTATGAATATAATAATAACGTTATCATCAGGAAGATTTCGAATATGATTTGCAATATCAAGTCCTGATTTTGAGGGCATCTCAACGTCTAGAAACATAATATCGCATTTGGTTGTTTTAGTATATTCCTGATATAACTTGTTGCTGTCAGTATATTCTTTTGTGGTAAAATCTATATCATATTGTACCTGAAAGGTACTAAGATATTCTCTTATTTTGCGAATATCAACCTGATCATCATCGCAAACAGTAATATTCAAATTCATTGTATTGTATCTCCATTCATTCTATTTGATTTTATAAGCTGTAATATAAGTCCAGTAAGAACTGTTACAGCATTGAAAGTGATATTTATTATATATAATTTTTGGTTGTTAATATATAGGATTACAACCAATATGGTTATTAAGATTGAAATAATTAGTGTAACTGTTTTTAGTATATGTATATTCTCGATAGTTAATTTCTTATTTATATCAGGTTGCGGTGAACAAAAACATATAACTATTAATACAGCAATCAGCATAGGTATTATAAAAATATAATCTAATTCTAACATACAATATGGAATATATATACAGAAAAAAAATAGTATGTATGACAAAACAGAACATAGCTGCTTGGTTGGAGCATGTATACCACCAGCAAAGGTTCTTAGTGGTATAACCGTAAAAATAAATATAATTGCAGAAGGTATGTTGTTCAGAGGAATGGATATCAGTATTAGTGAGAAACAAAATAGTAATAACTCTATAATATATTGATATGAGTAGCAGTATATCTCCTTGTCGTCTCTAGAGATGATTTCTAACGCTATAAATTTTTCTACTATAATATTGGTAATGTAATTTGAAAGCATAAGTATGTACTCCTTTTTTATTATTTGTTCTTTTTTGAATCATTAGTTTATTCTACCACAGTAAATAATACAAATTATAAAGTCTACGTGAACGGTCGATTTCTTGACGTGAACGGTCAAAAACAGGGAAAACTTACCGCTCACGTAACAAAATCGACCACTTACGTCAAATATGTTCATAACTGAATTTATTGTGGTAGTATGTTTGCAGTTACAAAAACAACTAATAATTTCAACATTAAGGAGGAAAAAAGATGACTAAGAAAATTAAGAAGATGATTCAGAAACATGGAGGAGTTGTAACAACATTTGCTATACTTGCCGCTACAATGGCATCAGGTGCTTGTAGAAGTGTGTTGTACGAACCAAAAGAACCAGAAGGAATCCGAAAGCTAATCAAGAAAGGGGTTAAATAAATTATGAGAAAGAACAGATTTACAAAAGTGGTAGCATTACTATGATTGTGAGGATTTGGTATTAGATACAAAAGATGCAAAAGATGTTTCTGAAGTGGATTTATGGAATGGTAATTCTACAGGTTCGTGGGTACAATTTAGAATAGTTAAAAATAACGATAATACATATATTATGCTGATTCGTTTTTTTATGGGAGGTTATCATCAAAAGACTACTCTTGGTTGTTCATTGCATACTATTGTTACATTGATTAGCATCATTTTCTTGTCACGCAGAATACTGCTTCCACAATATGCTGTTGCAATTGTTCTATGGCTATGTATTATTGAAATATGGTTTACGACCCCTATTAATACTGAACACAGGATGGAATATAGTGAACTTCAGAAGGTACGATTTAAGTTAAAAGCTATGACATCATTAGTTATTATTAGTATATTTGTTCAGTATTCATCATGTGGTATCAAGAATTTGATTGTCTGGAGTGTCATATATCAATTAATTGAAGTTGTGGTGGTTGTATTATACAAACTAAATATAATAAACATGAGCTTTGGTAGAAAAGGAGACTCTGTTACATTACACAATGCTATCAGGAGAGCAAAAAGAGCAGGTATACTGATGATTGCTTCTTCAGGTAATGGTGGAAGTTCAGAAGAAGGCAATGTGGAATACCCGGCGGCTTATGATGAGGTAGTTGCGGTAGGTGCAGTAACACCGGAAGGAACATTGTCAGATATGACATCAACCGGTGATGAACTTGAACTGTTAGCACCCGGTGAGTATATTAAAACTACCGGTTGGTTAGATTCAGAGTGTATAAGCAGTGGAACAAGTTTTGCAGTTCCACATGTTACAGCCATAGCAAGTTTGTTATGGCAGAAGAATTTTACAAAATCCGCAGAATATATAAGAAATCTTCTTAAGGCAAGCGCAAAAACAGTGACAGGAGAAGATGGAAAAGAATATTCTTTGGTAGATTATGAATATGCATGTAAGATATATGATGAATACAACGAACAGTATACAGAGGGTGCGGATGCAGAAGATATTATAGAGGAATTTGAGAATACTGATGAAGCAGATGATTATTCTGAGGAAGTAGAAGGAAGATGGAGCAGATCAAAACATGAAAGTACTGTTACATACGCTTCTAATAGTGCAGGAGGATTAACTTCAACACAAATTGAAATCGTAAAATTAGGTTCAAGAGCCCCGGATGATTATTGTTCGCCAAAAGTTTATCCAAGCCATAAGATGCTTCATGCAATGGGTGATCATAATTATGTAAAAGTATATGAACAGATTATGAATATGTCCCTTTGGTGTAGAAAGTATGGACATAATAGTTCTATGTATATAGGTTATCCAGATGGTAATCCTGGGGCAAATAATGAATGCGAAACTGTACGTAGATGGTTAGGTGAGGGCGAGATTAAAGTAATGTTAAATGGTCAATACCCATATAATAACAAAAACGCAGCATTGATAATGATGGGTGTTGCAATGCATGTAGTGGCGGATACATTTGCTCACAAGTCTTGGGAATTGCGTAATGGTAAATGGTATAGTCATGGTAGATATCCTATTGCTGGAACTACTGGAGAATTTAAAATAGCCCATACTGATAATATATCGGGAGAGAATTATTATAATAGGGCTGATGATACAAGTTGTTGCCGAAGTAGGTGGACTTGTGCTCAAAAAGCATGTGCTGAGATTTTAGCAATATGGAACGGAAATTGTCCGCCAAGTTTTGAAGAATATGATATTCAGGGATATTCAACTAAATTTAAACTTGAAAGACTGTATTCTTTTTCAAAAATAAGTTGTAATGGAATTGATTTTAATACTTATAGTAGCAGAATTCATAGATTAAGTTATGCTGATTAATTGTATTTTTTATCTCAGTCGGAGAAGATTCCCACTTCTATAAGTGGCGAGTGAAGATACAAGCTAGTCTCAGTGGGAGCATAATCTTCGAATGAGATAAAAGCCTCCGGCGGGTGCTAATCGTCCAGTGGACGATTGTTAAGCACCGACCGAAGTGGAACGGAGAGGCAGGAATGCGCAGATGAAGATGTAGCATAAATCATGCGACGTGCATCTCGCCGTCAATAACGCCGAGGCGTTATTGAATTTGGTAATCTGAAAAATATCTGCTAGAGAAGTTGTTTATATGGTATCAAAATAACATTTTTTGGGTTATGGTTAATGATTTCTTATTAAATCTATTACACCATATCTGGTGAGGGGTTATTTGTTTTTGCATGAGAAATGCCGTATTTTTGCGGCTTGTAGCGTTTTACAAATGCCTATGAATTATTAAAAATTAGGAGGAATTAGAATGAAAAAAGGAAAAATCATAATAACGTCAATTTTGCTAGGTATTATGTGTACGGGTGGATATAAAAATGCATGTGCAGCAGAGGTGTATACTCCAAGAGAACTCGTCACAAATCGCATTGTTAATTTTGATAGCAATGCATTCGTAGAAGGTAACAGTATTGTTACAATAAACAATAAAATATCAAAAGGGAAAAATAAGGAATCGAAGATAAGTATTACTTTTGTGTCAGAGGAAGGAAATGTTACAGAAAATGTTATAAAGAAAAAAGGTGAGGTAATACCGATAGTCTGGAAAGAATCAAGGCTCTATGCCCGGTCTGAAAAGAATAAGAAAATAACTATAAGCATTATGGATAAAAAGGGTAAAGTGGAAAAAACATATTCTATAAAGCCCAAATATGAAAATAAAGCTAAAATAAAAAAAGTAGCAATATATGACTTGAAAGTAAAGGGAAATAAAATATATTATTTGATGCGTACTGCTGATAAAAAGAACAATCAGAAAAAGTATATTCAGACATATGATATAAAGAAAAATAAAGTTGTAAACAGTAAAAATATTAGTGTGGATGACAGATATACGTATTTAGGAAATAGTCTGTATCGTTGCGAATATGGTAAGAAATGTTTTATAAAAGAGTATTCGTTAGATGGTAAAAAATTATTGAATAGTTATCAGTTGCCATGTACTAAGGAAGATTTTATTGTTGATGCACATCCATGGAAAAATGAATATACTACACCATACAATTTTGGTGGTACTGTGATTAAAGGTAAGTATATATATCTAATAAACAAAAAGGGTATATTCCGACTGAACAAAAATAAGAGTAATGAGTTTGAGTTAATATATGATGGAAGTAACGACAATATATTCAATCCCCCGCTTGGCGAAGAATTGAATATGGATAATTTTGGAATGTTTGATAACGGAGATTTGTATATGTTGTTTGCAAATTATGACAATTCAATATTAAAAAATGTTATATATAAGAACAGTAAAAATATAGAATAATATCAGCTGCTTATACTTGTAGATTTTTGTGACGGTTTTGTGAAGTGAAGTTCAGAAGAAGGTAAAGTGGGGTGGGAGATAGTGCTTTGCCTTGAAGAAAACTATGATGGAACTAAGGACGAATATTTTGGGCATGAATATGGTGCAGCAGAAATCTGTGTTAAAGATAATAATACTTTTTATGTAAAATTTGAGGACAGCAATGTGTACAAGACTTGTGGAGATAAAGAGGGAATTAAGCTGGTGAAATACAGCAGATAACCAATTGGGATGTGTACAAATGAATTTAAAATGACAATCTGTACACATCCTATAATTTAACTAAGTCAAGTAAGAATTCCCCCATCCTCTATAGGTGGCGGGATGAATTACAAAAAAATAAAAAAAGAACACTTGTTCTATCACGAAAAATATGTTATAATCAGTTGAAAGGATATATCAGACAGGGCAAGACATATATTTGAGTATATATCTCCTAAATATGGTATTACCCTGGATGAATGGAATCACGATGAAGATCATGTGCATGCAATGTTTCGGGCACAACCTAAAAGTGAGATTAGTAAGTTTATCAATGCATATAAGAGTGCCAGCAGTCGCATCATTAAAAAGAATATCCTGAGATTCGCGAAAAGCTGTGGAAAGAATGTTTTTGGAGTCAGAGTTTTTGTCTGTTCACAGCAGGTGGAGCTCCAATCGAAGTAATCAGACAGTATATCGAAAGTCAGGGTGATAAGAATGCCGAAGAATAACACTGCTTACAAGTTCAGAATATATCCAAATGAAGAGCAAAAGATAATGATTGGAAAAACCTTTGGCTGCTGCAGGTTTATATACAACAGTATGCTGGCTGATAAGATAGAAGAGTATAAAAAGAATAACAGAATGTTGAAGATTACTCCTGCGGGATATAAAAAGGCTAATCCATGGCTTAAGGAAGTGGATTCACTTGCCCTGTGTAATGAAGGTCTTCATCTTGGCATAGCATTCAAAAACTTTTTTGACAGAAAAGATATGGGATTCCCTAGCTTCAAGTCAAAGCATCGCAGCAGACAAAGTTATACGACTAACATGGTCAATAACAATATAAAGCTGAATGGGAACAGACTTACATTACCTAAGATAAAGAATATAAGGATTGTTATTCACAGAGAATTACCGTCAGATGGATACAGGCTCAAGTCAGTAACAGTATCAAGAGAGAGTTCCGGAGACTATTATGCAAGTATTCTGTATGAATATGAAAGCTGTGAGAACCAAGCAGAACATATAGATGCAGAACACGCTGATGTACTTGGAATAGATTATGCAATGCACGGACTTGCTGTATTGTCTGACGGAACAGAGTGTGATTATCCCGGATTTTACAGACAACAGGAAGCAAGACTTAAGAGAGAACAACGCAGGCTTTCGCACTGTGTGAAAGGAAGTAAAAACTACAAAAAGCAGAAAATCCGTGTTGCAAGATGTCACAGGAGAATAAAGAACCAGAGAAAAGATTATCTTCACAAATTAAGCAGGAAGATAGCAGATACTTATGATGCAGTTGCCGTAGAGGACATTGATATGAAAGCAATGAGCCAGTGCCTTAACTTTGGGAAAAGTGTTATGGATAACGGTTATGGAATGTTTTGTGCAATGCTGAAGTATAAAATGGAACGACAGAATAAGAGGCTGATAGTCATAGACAGATTCTTTCCATCGAGTAAGAAGTGCAGCTGCTGTGGAAGTATAAAGTCAAACTTATTATTGTCAGATCGAGTGTACGAATGTGAATGTGGCAACAGAATGAACAGGGATTATAATGCGGCGCTGAATATAAGAGACGAAGGAAAAAGAATAATAGCATGCGCCTAACGGCACGTTCAAGTACGCCTCGACGTACTTGTCAATATTCAAGGGCATTCAAATGATTTTAGGTTAAGAGGTTTATATGAATTTTCATTAGTTTCTCCAAATAGTGTTAATTTTTATAGTTTTGAAAAAGACATATCTAAACTAAGCTGTCCATTTACTTGCAACAAGTAAATACAACAACGACTTTGGAGGTCTGTAGTATGTTTGAAAAAGAGATTAAATTATCCTTTCTTATTGTAGCAATTTTATTTTTGTTAATAGGATGTGGAGCAAATACGGGTGCTGATAATATTTTGTCCAATAGTAATTTGCCTGTAGCTACTGAAAGAATAGAGGAGATAGTTGAAGAAAATGCACAGGAGAAGATTGAGGAATGCGTTGAAATAGATGATGCTAACGAATGGAATACTATAGAAAGTGAATCGCAAACTATCGGTGCATTTACTTATGATGTATATGCATCAAAGGATGGAAAATGTGCGTACATATATCATATAGATATTGCTGATTCAAATAATGCATCAACATTAAGGATTCCGGAAGAGATAAATGGAAAAATTGTCACTTGTATAGGTGCAGTTTTAGAGGAAGTGTTTGACGAATGTAGTGAAATAGCAGCTGATGGAAGAAATGTATTTGGAGAAGAAGTTTATTTTGAGGGAAAAAGACAATATCAGGATTTGTCATCTAAAGTAAAAAACATAGAGCTTCCACGGACTATAACTGATATAAAAGAATGTACATTTGCGTATATGAGTAATTTGGAAAACATAACACTTAATGAAGGAATAACATACATTAGCAAAGAAATGTGTTTTGGGTGTGACAGTCTTAAAAAAGTTGAATTGCCTATAACAATCGAAGACATTGATGCTTCAGCATTTTCAGGTTGCAAAGCTATAGAGAATATATTTATAGATGAGAATTCAGAAAACTTTAAAGTATATGATAAGTTTGTGATGAGAAAAAAGATAATGCACTTGTATACTGTTTCGCCAGAGATGATAATTTTGAAATTCCCAATACAATTCAGGTAATAGGTACCAGAGCATTTGCTAATTGTAAGATGGATAATATAAAGATTCCTGCATCCGTAATAAAGATAGAGGAGCAAGCATTTTCTATGGTTCATAAGAAAGATTATAGTTATTCAAGAAAAAATGAAATTCATAATATAACAGTAGATAAAAATAGCGAAGCCTATGGAAAAGATGGTCACACAATATATGATAAGAGGGATGGTTCTTTAGTTGTTGCTATTGCAGAAGGAAAATCCCAAAACTCAAAATATATAATGAGCGATAAAGTAACCAGACTTGATAAGAATAATAGTGTAATAAATTATAAAGGTGATTTGAATACAATATATGCTTCAAAAAATTTATCAAAAATAGATGGAGCAAATATTAATTGCTATTATAAGGATTTTCATTTTCAAAATGAAAAAGTTCCAGAAATAGTGTTAGATGAAGAGGGGGTGGCACCATTACCTTTATGTGATTCAATATATGTGCCAAAAAATGCTGACAATGATTATAGAGAAATTTATCGTATGTATAAATGTGGTAATGATGAATGTATAGAACGTTTAGGGCACTGGAATGTAGAATGATTTAAAATTAGGGGAGGAATCGCAATGAAAAAGAAATTAGCAATTGTAATATGTATGTTATTATTCTGCATATCGTCAGACAGCACACTTTTTGTTAGTGCTGGGACAACAAAAACAGTAAATGTTCATCCAACAATTTGGACAATACATGGCATATATACTAAATCTGCAACTTCAAAAACTGTAACCGCCAAAAACTATTCTGGATATGGCGAGTATGCATACTGTTATGGACAAGTTAGATCAAATTTATCAGGTGAATGGACCGAATACACCATCTTATAAATTACTATTTCTTATATATGTGATAAGATATATGAGATTGATGGGGGCAGGATTCTTGAATGAACTATTTACTAAGATGAGTAAGACAGCTGTTTACAAGTTGCAGATATTCCGTTGTCATTTAATTATAAATCCTGTATACTTATTGTAATAATGTTTATATTCCTTATTGATATCTCAGTGGGAGTACAATCTCCCACTGAAATAAAAGCCTTCGGCGGGTGCTAATCGTCCGGGGGACGATTGCTTAGCACCGACCGGAGTGGAACGGAGAGGCGAAGATGCGCATATGTATTTTGTCGCACGATGTGCGACGCGCATCTCGCCGGCAAGTATGCCGAGGCGTACTTGAATATCTATTTGAGGGAGGGTAAGATATGGCGAGAACAGTTGCGATAGGTATACAGGATTTTGATAAATTAATTGAAGGTAAATATTTTTATATTGATAAAACTTCATTTATAAAAGAATGGTGGGAAAGCGGTGATGATGTTACCCTCATCACAAGACCCCGCCGTTTTGGAAAGACACTTAACATGAGTATGCTTGATTATTTCTTCTCGGTCAATCATGCAGATAAGGGAAGCTTGTTTGAAGGACTTGAAATATGGAATGATGAGAAATACAGAGAACTGCAGGGTACGTATCCGGTTATTTATCTGTCATTTGCCAATATTAAGGAGCGAAATTATAAAAGCATAAGGAAAACGATGTGTCAATTAATTGCGAAATTATATCATAAAAATGATTTTTTGTTGGAAAGCGGATTGCTTGGAGAACTGGACAAAAGATATTTCAGGCGTGTTTCTGAAGAAATGGATGATAGTGACGCAGCATTATCATTATATCAGTTGTCAGATTTTCTCTATCGTTATTACGGCAAGAAGGTAATCATCCTCCTTGACGAATACGACACTCCTATGCAGGAAGCCTATATAAATGGATTCTGGGATGAGCTTGCGGCATTTACAAGAAGCCTTTTTAATTCTACCTTTAAGACTAACCCATACCTTGAAAGAGGCATAATGACAGGAATAACGAGAGTAAGTAAGGAATCCATATTTTCGGATCTTAATAACCTGGAGGTTGTAACAACAACATCAGATAAATATGCTACAGCCTTTGGTTTTGCCGAAGAAGAGGTATTTGCGGCACTTGACGAATGTGGTTATGGAGAAGAAAAAGAGAAAGTAAAGAGATGGTATGACGGCTTCACATTTGGAAAGCATACTGATATATACAATCCGTGGTCAATAATTAATTTTATTGATAAGGGAAAGTATGATGTATACTGGGCTAACTCAAGCAGTAATGGACTTGTAAATAAGCTTGTAAGAGAAAGTGGTTACAGAACAAAAGAAACATTTGAAAACCTTATAGAAGGTCAATGCATATATACACCGATTGACGAACAGGTAGTATATAACTACCTTGACAACAATGAATCTGCCATATGGAGTCTGCTTCTTGCAAGCGGTTATTTAAAAGTAATCAGCTATGAAAGACAGGAATTAATTGGTGATGAAGAAGCCAAATACGAACTTCAAATAACCAATAACGAAGTAAGAATAATGTTTTTGGAAATGATAAGAGGCTGGTTTAATGGTGCTAAAGCAGAATATAATGACTTTATCAAATCACTTCTTGCAGGCAGACTAAAGGAAATGAACGCATACATGAACAATGTAGCGCTAAGAACGTTCAGTTACTTTGACACAGGAAAGGGCCCATGCGGAGCAGAACCTGAAAAGTTTTATCACGGATTTGTACTCGGACTTATAGTCGAGTTAAGGAGAGATTATGTCATAACATCAAACAGAGAAAGCGGTTATGGCAGATATGATATTGTGATAGAACCTAAGAATCCTGATGAACATGATGCGATAATAATAGAATTCAAGGTTCATGATGAGGATGATGAAGCATCGCTGCGAGACACCGTACAGGCTGCCCTTGCCCAGATAGAGGAAAAGAAGTATGCCGAAAACCTTGTGGAAAGAGGGATAGCAAGGGACAGGATTAGAAGCTACGGCTTTGCATTTGAAGGGAAAAAGGTGCTGATAGGACAGGGGTTGTAAAAGGATTTATATTACAAGCTCAAATACCATCCAGTTTTTCTCGGCAAAATATACGCAGTCAGCAGATATCATGCCATCATTTTTTATTACATTTGAAAGTAGATTGTATAAACCATATCCATGCGACTGTCCTTTTTTGGTTGTATATTTTTTCTTGAAGAATTCATCTACTTCCATTGGAGTATACATTTTGTCGGAAGGATTGCGAATGGTATATTCGTGTTGGTTAGAACGAATATCATTTATAAGATCTTCGTATATTGACTGATTTTTTTCGTATGATGCAAGCATTTGTATCTTTTTTTCGTAAGTAAAATCGTAATACAGTATGCCAATGTTAATTACGAATATAATGCATAATATTACCGAAAGAATCAGAAATGAATCATAAGCATTCTCTAAGTTTTAAAGCAAACCCTGCGGATTGGACATCAACTGACAGACAATCAATTATTGATCCGTATGGATGCAGGAAATGATGCTGCTGAAAACTTAGACATTCTAATCGAAGATAAATCATGGTTCATCTCAGTCGGAGAAGACTCCCACTTCT
>DEDL01000019.1:462-7530 GCA_002349525.1 Lachnoclostridium sp. UBA2905 | reverse complement strand
AACGTGCGCCGCAAGGCGCACTAAAAAAATGAACCCCAACCGTTGCAGCGGTCAGGGTTCTTATAACTCTATACCAAGGAATAGGATGATATAGGCTATGCAACCTTAATTATATCATCCATTACCTATAAATTCAATTACAGAAAGGATGATATTATGAACGGTGGAACACGAAAAAGAGGTACAACATGGTCATATTATTTTGACCTTGGGAAAGTTGCCGGAAAACGTAAAAGGAAGGAAAAGGGTGGTTTTCGCACTAAGAAAGAAGCAGAAGCAGCACTTGCCAAGGCTCTGAATGAATACAATAATGCCGGGTCAGTTTTTGAACCTACTGAAATTACGGTTGCAGACTACCTGAACCAATGGTTTGATCTGTACTGCAAAACCAACCTGAAATATAATACACAAGTCGGTTATTTAAGAATCATTCAAGGGCATTTGATTCCAAAGTTCGGTGTATATAGACTGAATGCGATCACCCCGGCAATATTACAGGAATATGCCGTTGAACTGAAAATGAACGGCAATTCTAAAAGTCACATGATTGGCATTTTGTCCGTATTCAGTGCAGCACTAAACTATGCTGTTGAACCAATGCACTACATCACTTCAAATCCTATGCAGTATGTCAAATTCCCCAAGGTTGAAAAAGCACCAAGGGAACGCATTATTTTGACCTTGGACGAATGGCAGCGAATCATTGACCGTTTCCCGTCTGATTCCCGTTATCATATTCCGCTTATGATCGGTTTTTATACTGGTTTGCGTATCTCTGAAACTTTTGCTCTGACTTGGGATGATATAGACCTCGATAACCGCACCATCAGCGTCAACAAACAGATTGTAAAGCGTAACTTTGGGGCAGATGTAAGGAAGGTTGTTGAAAAGAAGGGTAAGAAAGAACTGCGGTCATCATGGTATTTTGGAACAACCAAAACTATAACATCAAACAGAACCGTGAAGTTTGGTGAAACCCTGTACCGGGCATTGAAAGCAGAAAAGGTCAGACAGGCAAAAAATGAAATGAAGTACGGTGAATACTACACCATCCATGTCATCAAGGTTGAAAAGGATGAAAAAGGCAATGATATGAAGCGCATAGTTCCAATTCAGAAGTGTATCAATTCGCCTTTGCCACGGGTTCGCATGGTCTGCATTGCAGAAAACGGTCAATATACTTCAACTGATTCCTTCAAATTCTGTTCAAGGGTCATCCATAAAGAACTGCTGCTTGCCTTTGATTACCATTCATTACGGCACACCCACGCCACACTGCTGATTGAAAACGGTGCTGATGTAAAGGATGTGCAGACCCGGTTGGGACACACCAACATTGAAACCACCTTGCAGACCTATGTGCATGATACTGAAAAGATGGTTGAACGCTCTGTTGATCTGTTTGAACAAGTGACACAGGCAAAAACATCATAAATAAAAATAGTGGGAGTGAATCCGCTGATTGTTCAGCGTGTTCACTCCCTTTTCTTTGTTCAGTGATGTTTTTCAGAATTAGGGTGGCAAATGGGTGGCAAATAGACTGAACTCCACTCATAAAAGCCTGTAAAACCGCTTATTTACGTGATAATAAACAGACTGTTTCCACATGCCCAGTCCACGAAAACATATCAACCATGCTGACCCTCTCAACCTTATAACCATTCTCCTGCATAATCTTAAGATCATTAACAAGACTTGTAGGTTTACATGATATATACACAATGTTTTCAACACCATAAGACACAATTCTTTCCAATGCCTTTGGATGAACACCCTCTCTTGGTGGATCAAGCACAATAACCTCTGGAAGAACTTCAATACTGTCAAGAGTCTTCAAAACATCACCTGCAATAAATTCACAATTGCAAAGTCCGTTATCAAGTGCATTCTTTTTAGCTGCTTCAACTGCTTCCGGTACAATCTCTACTCCTATAACCTGCTTCGATGCACTTGCAAGAAGCTGGGCAATTGTTCCTGTTCCTGAGTAAAGATCATATACAACCTTGCCTTCAGCATATTTTCCAATATAATCTCTTGCAACAGAGTAAAGGACCTCTGCTCCATTAGAATTAGTCTGAAAAAATGAGAATGGGGATATTCTGAAACGAAGTCCTAACAGTTCTTCATAAAAATAATCCCTGCCATACAGAATTTCAGTTCCTTCATCCTTAATTGTATCAGCAATACAGTTATTAGTTGTGTGAAGGAAACCAACAATACTGCCTTCAAGATTTAGATCAAGGAGCCTTTTAGTCAAATCGCCAAAATCATGATCTGTTTCAGCAGTAACAATATCTATAAGAAGCTCCCCGGTTTTTCTTGCCCTTCTTACAAGAAGATGTCTAAGAACGCCTTCATGTGAAACCCTGTGATAATGTGGAATATCATTTTCTATACAATAGTCTTTTACACAAGTAAGAATCCTTCCAAAATCATCATTTACCAGTTTGCAGCATGATGCATCTAAAATATCATAAAAACTGCCTCTCTTGTGAAGTCCAAGAGAAAGCGGTCCATCTTTATATTCATCACCAAATGTATACTCCATCTTATTCCTGTAACCAAGTATATCAGGATTGTGCTTAATACCGTCGTATTCATAATCACTACAGACAGAATTGATAAGGTCTAACACCTGCTTTTCCTTAACTGCGCACTGACTATCATAACTAAGAGTCTGATATATGCAGCTTCCACAATTACCAAAATGCTTACAAAATGCTTCCTCAGTCTGAATAGGAGCCTTTTCAATAATCTCAATTAATGAAGCCTGAGCTTTATTCTGTCTTTTCTTCCTTATCATGCACTTTATTTTCTGGCCTGGAAGAACATTTTTTATATAAACCTTTACATCATCAACAACAATAACTCCTTTATTGGGAAATTCATAACCTGTAACTACTCCTTCTATTATCTCGCCTTTTTTCATAAATCCCGTATATTCCTTTCATCATTTCAGCCTACAATTTTTATCTATCTGATTATAACAAAACAGACCCTTTACGTCTACAAATAACAAGCATTTCTTTACATTCGAAAAATAATACGTTATAATTATTCATTAGTTGCAGTAATATGCAAATTCACCTTTTTATAACATGGGGGATTATTTAATATGGCTAATAATAAGGATAATAAAGATTATAATAAGGACAATAGCATAAATGATGAATCACAGGATACTGCCACAAAGAGAACTAAGGATACTAAAACTGATGATCTTCGTTGTGTTTTAGAGGCAATAACAAAGCTTAATTATATCAATCCTGATGATATTCCTGATATTCCACTTTACATGGATCAGGTTACAACCTTTATGGATGAACGTCTTTCTTCATACAAGCGCTTTGATGAAGACAAGATTCTTACAAAAACCATGATCAATAACTACTCCAAGAACAATCTTCTTCCTCCACCAGAGAAAAAGAAATATTCCAAGAATCATATGCTTTTGTTAACCTTCATATATTATTTCAAGAATTTCCTGTCAATAAGTGATATTCAGGATATTTTTTCACCTATGTCGGAACGCTTTTTTGACAGGCAGTCTTCTGAAATTGACCTGGAGGATATCTATAAATATGTATTTGAGATGGAATTCGACGGCATGGAGATTCTTATGAAGGATGTTGTCAAAAAATACAATCTTTCTAAAAAAGCTTTTCCAAAACTTGAAAATGAGGATGATAACGAGGTTCTCTCCCGCTTCGGTTTTATATGTATGTTAAGTTTTGACGTTTATGTCAAAAAAATGATTATAGAAAAACTCATTGATACTAAGATAAAGCCAGAAAACATGAAACAGAATGGTTCAAAGAGCAAGAAAGATCAGAAAAACCAGAAGTAAACGTCTGGCTTTGCTCTTTGATACAATACTTTTTAATGCTATACAATTTTAATGCACTATCGTTTTAATACCATACAATTTTAATACTCTACATTACTAATATCACACAACAAAAGAACTACGAGATGTACGAATTAGGTTATCTGCTTACAACATTAACTAAATTCAAATCCGGTAGTTCTTTCGCATATTAATCACTGTATTCATTTTTTATTATTCATTCCTCTCATAACGTCCTGGCAGCGAATAAATCTTTTTATTTGCATTAGCAATCGTATATTTCAAATCAACTTTTCATCAATTCCACTTATATCTTCAATATCAATTATAATTAATGAGATCGTGTTCTGTCATCATAAATAATTGTATATCATGACTAATAACATAAAATATAATAATCGACATATAACTCAATTGTCCGGGAATATTATATAACATATATTATCATCATAAGCTGTAAATTAAATATGTGAAGTTTCTTCCCTTTGTCAGAATATAAGTAACATTCACTACTATGTTGATGTAGTTTGTTAAAACGACTGTCAATCTATTTAAAATTCATCAATTAATGGATTCTGATCTTAAATTTAACTACTTGTTAAATACAGGTTATATGTTAACGTGTTAATCTTAAATATCAAATACTATTAATCAAATGTTTCTCGGATTGCCAATGTCTATATATATGTTGCCGCCAATTACATCACCTCACTTAAATATCTTGTCAGATAATATAATGTAAGCTATCTGATAACTATATAATATCACACTTTTAATATATGTCAAGCACTTTTTTCAGATTTATTTTTCTTTTTTTATATTTTGTTTGAATTTTCTGACAACGTATACTGTGAACTTATTCGACAGATTCTATTTAACAGATTCTATTTAACAGATCCTATTTGACATATTGTATTTATCCCTTTAACCACTTTAACCATTTCTCCAAAGACAATTCTCTTTGACACATTTAATGCGCTATGGTATAGTAAACATATGTTTGCCTGATGTTTTTTATAACTTATAAGGACACATTTATGTACATATTAACGATTTTATCAAAACCGGAGGAATATCAATTATGAATACATATACATCACCATTAAATTCTGATTTCAATCTGGATTTATACTCTCTTCTTAATGAAAAACAGAGAGAAGCAGTTACCCATGACAAGGGACCGCTTCTTATTCTTGCCGGTGCTGGTTCTGGCAAGACAAGAGTTCTTACACATCGTATTGCACATCTTATATCTGCTAACGGTGTAAGTCCCTGGAGTATTCTTGCAGTCACATTTACCAACAAAGCAGCAAGGGAGATGCGTGAGCGTGTTAATGACATTGTAGGCTATGGTGCAGAAAATATATGGGTGAGCACCTTCCATTCTACCTGTGTCCGCATTTTAAGACGCTTTATAGAATCAATTGGATACAACCGCAATTTTACAATATACGATACAGATGACCAGCGTTCACTTATGAAGGACATTATCAAGTATCTTAATTATGATCCCAAAAAATATAATGAACGTAATTTTTTAAACATCATTTCAGGTTGTAAGGACAGACTTATGACTCCAGAGATGTATGCCAGGGAAAGTTCAGGGGATTTTTATGCTGAACACGTATCAAAGGCTTATACAGAATATCAGAAAAGATTACATGACAATAATGCACTGGATTTTGACGATCTTATTATGAAAACAGTTGAACTTTTTAGAACTGATGAGGAAGCTCTTTGTTATTACAGACGCCGTTTTCAGTATATTCTTGTTGATGAGTATCAAGATACCAATACAGCCCAGTTCGAACTACTTCATTTACTTGCAGAATATGAAAATGAATTTGGGGAAATTGAGCATAATATATGTGTAGTAGGTGATGACGACCAGTCTATATATAAGTTCAGAGGTGCCAATATATATAATATTCTTAACTTTGAAAAAGTATATGAGGATGCCAAGGTCATAAAGCTTGAGCAGAATTACCGCTCCACAGGCAATATTCTTAATGCAGCCAATGAGGTAATTGCCAACAATTCCGAGCGTAAGTCAAAGGCTTTGTGGACTAAGAATGAAGAGGGACGTCCTATTTCATTGACACGATATGCCACTGATTATGATGAAGCTGCAGGAATTGTGAAGAATATAGCTGCCGGAATAAGCCAGGGTAACAATTACAGAGATTATGCCATATTGTATCGTACCAATGCACAGTCACGTGTTTTTGAGGAAAAACTTATAAGAAGTAACATTCCTTATAAAATCGTTGGCGGCATCAACTTCTATTCCAGAAAAGAGATTAAGGATATAATTGCATACCTTAAAACTATCGACAATGGCAATGATGACATTGCATGCAAGCGAATTATAAATATTCCAAAAAGAGGTATTGGACTTACGACAATAGACAGAATATCTGACTATGCTGCCGAACATTCCATCAGCTTTTATAAGGCCCTGAAGGATTCTGTCTATATCGATGGTATCTCCCGGGCTGTTCCAAAAATACAGCAGTTTGTAGCAGTAATCGAACATTTCAGAAACAGTCTTCGCTCCAATCCGGAATATAATGTTGTAAATCTTATTAATAATATTTTGGAAGAAACCGGCTACCTGGATATTTTACATGAAGAGAATACTGAAGAAGCCAAGGGACGTATTGAAAATATTGAGGAACTTATAAGTAAAGCAACTTCATTTTCAAATGACTACTCCGAGGACGAAGCACTTAATGGACCAGACGATACACTTTCAGAGCTCAGTTCATTTTTGGAAAACATTGCACTTGTTGCCGATATCGATAATGTAAATGATGACAATAATGTTGTTCTTTTAATGACACTCCACAGTGCAAAGGGACTTGAGTTTCCTAATGTATTTTTATGTGGCATGGAGGAAAATCTTTTTCCGTCTTCAATGGCATTGTCCTCAATGGATGATTCTGAGTTAGAAGAAGAAAGAAGACTTTGCTATGTTGGTATCACAAGAGCCATGAAAACACTGTCACTCAGCCTGGCTGGAGAACGCATGAAGAATGGTAATAGACAGTTTAATCCGCCTTCAAGATTTTTGTCAGAGATTCCACGTTATCTTATTAATGAAACAATGTCCACTTCTAATTCCGGCAGGATTAATCGTTCTGAAAGGATGGATTACTCCGAAAGGATGAGTTACTCCGAAAGAACGAATTACTCTGAAAGATATAATGATGGATTTACAG
>DEDL01000019.1:0-411 GCA_002349525.1 Lachnoclostridium sp. UBA2905 | reverse complement strand
AAGCTACAAACCTCTTGGCAACAAACGCTCCAAGAACCTTTTTACCAATAACCCATATATTAGTAAAGGAATTAGTAAAAAAACATCAGGTGCCACAGAAGTGAACTATGGTGAAGGTGACAGAGTTAAACATAACCGATTTGGTGAAGGCACAGTAAAGACCATGACAAAGTCAGATAATGATTACCTTGTTGAAATCGATTTTGATAAAATTGGTACAAGAAAGCTTAAAGCTTCATTTGCAAAATTATCAAAAATCAACTAAATTTATATAGTGTTTTTTTATTTTTTATGTTATAATGATTTTAAATTTATGAATGGGAAAGGGGTTTGAAGTTATGGAACACAAAATCAATGATATTGTAAACACTCTCAAGGTTAACGAACTCTTCCAGAAGAAGGAAGTCGAAG
>DEDL01000028.1:76893-77777 GCA_002349525.1 Lachnoclostridium sp. UBA2905 | reverse complement strand
TGGGCTTCTCTGTCATCAGAGAAAACTACCGCCCGGAACGCGAGGATTGGAAGCTGGATTTGCGTGTCAATGAGCACACAGAACTGGAGATTTTCGCTGAGAAAAACCCGCCGAAGCGTGTGAACCGTCCCGAAGCCTGTGGCCTGCGTCATCTTGCTTTCTGTGTAGAGAGTGTGGAGCAGACAGTGAATGAGCTGGCAGAGGTAGGGATTGAATGTGAGCCAATCCGTGTGGATGATTACACAGGCAAGAAGATGACTTTCTTCCATGACCCGGACGGACTGCCGTTGGAGCTGCATGAGTAAAATGAAGAAAACAAGAAAACCAGGCGGTGGTCGGAAGAAGCTGAAGCCGGAGTACGATGCCGGGAAGAACCTGAAAGAGCAGATGAAAAGTGCTGTGGCGCTTTATGATTCTGAGATGTCCTTGCAGGTCATCGGAGATGAGCTGGGATTAAATCCCATCAAGGTACGGAAGCTGCTCATCACGGCAGGTGTGTATGAATCAGAAGTAGCCGAGAAGGTACAGGATACCTTTGAGGAGTATCGAGAAACACAGAACTATAAAGAAGCAATCCTCTCAACCGCAGCAACCCTTGAACTATCTAAAGCCTCCATCACCTCGTACCTGCCATATCGGAAAGGTGTGTACTTCCCAAGCACAGCAGAAAAAGAGAAAATCAGTGTTGGGGCAGAGCGGCAGCGGAGATATAGAGCAATGAAGCGGTGGAGGGATGAGTCAACAGAAGAGAGCTTCTGGGGAGTGGTTCTGGCCTATGCTGGTGTGAAATTCAAAACCTACTTTGGCTTACCATTCTCTTACGAAATTAAAAAAGGCAGGAATGGCGAGTACACAAAAGAACTGTGGATTGACAGACGGGAGAA
>DEDL01000028.1:45769-76776 GCA_002349525.1 Lachnoclostridium sp. UBA2905 | reverse complement strand
GTGACCTACATCTACGGGATGTTCTATCGGTTCGGACTGATCGATGTGCCGGATGAAGTAAAGGAGAAGATGGGGCATCCGAAAAACCGCAAAAAATAGGTTGCTATGTACAGAAGTCTACGGTAATATGTGCCATAACTGAGGATGTGAATCTCAGTTGGGAAGGATGGTAGCATTATAGAAAAATTGAAAGAAGTGCTGGAGGATTATATTAAGAAAACGGAGCCAGAGTATTATCCACCAGTGGAAAATTTGCTGGATCTGTACATATTTAAGTATAACTTTATATACGCTTTGACAATGCTTATTATAGCGTAGATAAAGCGTTTTTGCATAAGAAAGTATCTATTAAGGCATCTTCAACAGCTGTTCGTATTTATTCTCTTGCCGGAGAGTTTCTTTGTGAATGGCCCAGAGCTACCCGCAAAGGACAGTGGTCAACCAATCCTGAACACTTGCCAGATAACTATAAAGGATTCACTCAGTGGAATGGTCCTTACTTTATCCAGAAAGCGTAGCTCATTGGCAGGAATACAGAGACTGTTATCCGGGCGATCCTCAAATCCAGACCATACGAAGTACAGACCTATCGTATGTGCTTAGGTATTCTGAACTTTACAAAGAAGTATAGCAATAAGGCTCTGGAGGAGTGCTGTAAGCAGGCGATTGCTCTGAATAAGCAGAAATATACCTTTATTAAGAATACGATATCTGTTGTAGCAGATGATCTCGGAGAGGCAGGATACCGTCATTCCACACCGGCAAAGAAAGAACCGGTACGAGGAGGGTATGTAATGCCACCGGAGGCTTCCAGTATCGACACTCTTTTATCACGCAGCAAGGTTCTTGCTGATCAGATGCGAGAGGAGGTCGATGAATGATGCTCACAGGAACTGCACTGATAAATGAACTCGTTGATGAACTGAACGAACTTAAGCTTTCCACTATGGCAGCTACATTGGATGATCTATATCACAAACCCGGATTTCTGGAAATGGATCGACTTACGCTTATTGCAGAACTGATTGGACCACAGTTTCAGGAAAAGGTCAGCACGACATTAAAGAATCGCTTAACAGCTGCACATCTGAAGGGCTCACCTGAAGAATTGTCAGACTGTGTGGACTCTGACAAGCGGGAGTATCTGCCTACTGGTATAACAGAGGTGCTTTCCTCTTTTGACTTTATTGAAAGGGGTTACAATGTCTGTATTCTTGGAGAATCAGATTCCGGAAAATCTTACCTTGCAAAAGCTATCGGCATAAAGGCCTGCAACCGATATAATGTCGGTTACTTTCACAGCGAGGAACTTCTGGAAAGCATGGTAGCTCTTAAAGAGCAGGATTACGATAAATATGCCCGCAAGATGAAGAAGTATCTCAAATGGGAACTGATCATCCTGGATGATTTCCTGCTCCACACAATCACTGACGAAAGAGAGATTAAAATCCTCTTTGAGCTTCTCGAGAAGCGGAACGAGCAGAGAAAAAGCACCATCGTATGCTCACAGCGTGATCCGGATAACTGGAAAGCGATGATCCTCAACGATGAGGTATCTGCCAATTCCATCATGAAGAGAGCTACAAAACACTACACGATTAAGATTAACACACGATAAGCGGTAATCTTCTAACTAACAAATGGGCGGCCGTTGGCTTCGGAAAACGGCCGTTCTAAAACAGAATGGCGACCGCCGGATGCCGTAAACTGCATTTGGCAGGCAACAAAAACAGTAGCAGTATTTTCTTTGTTGATAGAGTTCTTTCAGTTGTTATTTCATCTTGGAACATTTCAATTTTCAGATCTAACTTATAATACATTTGGTGGAGCTGTGGGTGGAGTAATATACTATATGGGATACAGGTTTATCTCATTCCTTCATACGCGATGACTGCGGCTTCCTCATCCATATTACATTTCAGTACATAGGCTGGTGTTGAAGTGATCATACCATCTAGCAGATCAAGATATTTTGCTGCGGAGGAATCGTTTGGTATCAGAATCTGATTAGCCAGTCGTGGAATAACCTTATCTGCAGCTAAAGGACTGATTATATTTGTATCATTGCGTTCTAGAAAACACAGTGCCTTAAGTGGGGCATGTGTGTTAATATTAAGGCCTTCCTTACCGCACCAGGGTGTACCGTAAACCATGTATGTGTCATTAATTCTGCGAATTATAGGTTTGTCACCGTTGATTATGTGAGCATCTTTTCCATAATGACGTAACCACAGACCCAGATGTGTTGATTTGCCAACACCGCTTTTTGCCAGAAAGGCGTAAACCCTGCCCTTCATTTCAATACAGGCTGCATGCATCAATAATGCGTCAAACTGTGTAAGCTCACGGCTTATTGCACGGTATATACAGATGCTTTCACAGTAATCTTCATTATAGAAGTCGGGTTTTAGACCTTCAGAACGTTCTTTGGCTATGGCTTCATCATTTATACAGATTCTCATATCAGTATGGTCACATTCGTTTGTAATATAATCCCTACATAGATTGTAGGTGAAATCATACTTGTTATCTATTTCAATTATTAAATCTGCCATCTTAATTCGAAACATATTCTCTTTCCTCCAAACGTCCATTTTCAAGATAATAATGTCTGTTGCAATAATTAATAGCTGCTTTTCTGTGCGTGACAATTATACACGTTTTATCTTTTAAGCCGGATATGTTTTCTAATACCCTAAGTTCGGTTTCTTCATCAAGTGCACTTGTTGCTTCGTCAAACATAAGTATATCTGCATTGCTAAGTATTGCACGTGCTATTGCAATTCTCTGAATCTGTCCTTCTGACAGACCGTTACCTCTTTCACCAAGAACTGTATCAAGCCCAAGTGGGAGAGTATCTATAAAATCCTCTGCGCAGGCTATATGAATTGCTTTTTGAATCATATGGTCTGATACCTTGTCATTTAAAAAAGTAATATTTTCACGAAGAGTTCCGGAAAATATGTAATTGCCCTGAGGAACCCAGGCAAACAGTCCCCGTGTATTTTTGCCAAGTGGAATGTCCTCCCCCTTATCTGTACTTATTCTTAAGCTGCCTGAGGATGGCAGATAGGCACCCATAAGCAATAGGAATAGAGAGGTTTTTCCACCACCTGATACCCCGCTTATTGATACAAAATCCCCTTTATTTACAATAAAATCGGTATTATCAAGAACGGTATTTCTCCCATATGAAAATGATACATTTCTACATTCGAGTTTTAACATGTGTTTATAATAATCACTTATATTTTCTGAGTTTTCCAAAGCAGCTAAGGACTCATTTTCAAGATTCTCAAGCTCCATCAGTCTCTCTGTAGATGCTGTCATCTGATAGTATTGTGGAATAAGTCCGGACAGATTGGACAAAGGTCTCTGAACCTGTCCTATAAGCTGGAGGATTGCTGTAAGTGTTCCATAAGTCATGGAGCCTGACATAAGTGATGTCGCACCGATATATAAGGCTGCCAGGTAGGCGAATTCGAAGGCAAATCCCATGCAGGCACCAGCCAATATGCTGATTCTTCGCCTTTTCATCTGGGCGTCATAATATTCTTCCTGATATACGGAGCTTCTTTTTAAAACTCTTTCTTCACTTTGAAAGACCTTTATGACAAGAATATTTTCGAGAAATTCCTGAATGTAGGAACGAACCTTGCCGGCCTTGCTCTGAACTAATTTGTGCAGGGATTTCATTTTGCTTCGAAACAGGGCAGTTGCTATTACCAGTAGAATTCCCCCGGTAAAAAATACGGCAGTAAATAATGGGCTTAGTACAAATAATATTATTAATGCACCAACTGCCTGTGTCACCATAAGAACCAGACTTGGCACTATGCCTGTGACAGAGGAACTGATAATGGAAACATCAGAGAATAGTCTGTTTAATAGTTCACCGCTGTGAAATTTACTTATATCGGAATATTTCTTCTTGCATAGTGATTCAAGAATTATAGTCCTGTAAGTGATTTCAAGACGTACACGAACTTTTTCAGCAATGCTGTTTGAAAGTATTCTTATAAGAAATGCTGTCATGATCACAAAAAACATAAGCCCGGAATACAGAACAAGCCTTTTGTGGTCTCCTGATATTGCACTGTCAATGATATTTTTACAAAACAGAGCAAATAAAATATTAACAATTGCATAGGCTCCATTTAAAAATGATACAAATATAATAGATGGTATATGTTTTTTTGAATGTTTAAGCAGCCATTTTACAGCCATTTGTAAGAATTCCTTTCCAGAAAATAACATCTAATCGATGTCATCCAGGCCTGTAAGTTTTTTTATGCGGGCCAGTTTTTCTATATAAGCTTTATTTTCAGTATTAGAATTAATTACCTTAAGTTCGTCAGATACATGGTCACGCTTGAATATGATAATGCGAATTCCTCTTAATACCCAACAGAAGGGAAGAAGGAATGGCATTTTATCAAGTATCCAAAACTGATTTTTCATGAAATGTATTCCGGGAAAAAGTCTTTTTGTATAGTATAGAAACTTATTGCCGGAAACCTTGTTAATATTATTGCTTGCCCAGCTTTTGATTGAACCATATGTTGAATTCATAAGTATGTATTCTTCAATTTCTGAATTGGAGTATGCGTTATCATCGTTTTTAGTCCTGGTCTCTTCATTTTCTGAAAACCATTTTTTGGCAATGCCTGATATTATATTATAAAAATCCTTTAGCTTAAGCTTTTCTAATTCACTGTAAAAGTAGTATTCATCAAATGTATTGCCTGCATTGTATTTTTCAAGTATCCATATGTCAAGGATAGGACGGAGTCCTGTTCCACTATTGCCAAAATGTTTGGCAAGATGGGCAATTATATGCAGATAAAAATCCTCTATGGTCATTCTGCGCTGATGTGACCTGTCAAGGGGTACTGTCTTATCCATTGCATTTGCAAAATACTCATAAAATGGCGTGGTTACACTAAATAGAGACCTGTGTATCTCAGTTGTAATGGTGGGTGGCTTTATGTATTCGTCATCACATTGGCCACGGTGCATAAGATTGAAACCACAGGCCTTCATAATGACAGGGATTTTTTTCTTATCTTCATCTCTGATAAGAATGTCCACATCGCACATTGAACGCATATCAGGCTTTGGATAAAGATTTTTTATAATCCACCCCTTGAGTGGAACATAATCGATTCCTTCTTTTTCAAAATGAGCCATTACGTTTTCAAGTTCAAGCTGCTGCATGCTTTCACGGCCTCGAACTGTCAACATTGATTTTTGGAATTTGTTCAAAATATCTTTGTCAGGCCTGTCCTTTTCTTCAAGCTTCATGATGCCATACCAGGCAGTGCATGCCAGACTCTGATTCTCAAAAAATTGGTATAAAAGCTCCCAGTTTACATCTGCCGGAGGGCTTATGGGTGAACTGTCATTTACTGCAGCTCTTAAAAGTGAAAGTATAAAATTAATCATATTGGTATCATTTTCTCTTTCTTATAATATATCGTGCAGTTTTTTTCAAAATAAGTATTACTGCTCTTAATGGAAATATATAATTCCATATATATACATATGCGTGATACATTTTGCTGCTTTCGCAGTCAATAAATCTCTGACCACGATAAAAACCGGTAAGAACACCCTTAATATCCGAATCACTGACATCGTATTCCTTGTGAAGCAGGTTGTCGCCACGGATTATGTAACTGCCGTCTTTGTTAATGCGAATAATACGGTGAAGTATGATCCTGTCAGAATTGTCCGGACCGTCATGACGTATATACATGGGAATGTCATATTTTTTAAGAGGTTTAGTGACTTTTTCAATTACTATGGCATTCTTTCTGTTTTTTAACATGGGCCACATGCTTATGCCTACAGGAACCGTAACAGCGCGACCCTCATTCTGTACTATGTCAATGAGACTCTTTTTCTCGTTCATCATAATTATATGTTATTCCTCTAAAAGATTATTATCCTTAAGGAGATTGATAAATGATACAACATCTTTCTTTGCCTGATTATCATCTACATCATATTCTTCCAAAAGGGAGGCAGCCAGTTCATTTTCGCTGGAACCTTTTTCAAGATGGTGCCACAGGAAGGCACCGCTTTCATTAAGATTAATCATACCATTGAATTCAACTGAGCGTTTGCCCACAGCAACGACAACATATGCCCCTGCTACTTCTCTTAATATAAAATCACTTTTTATTTTCATATAAAGAATCCTCTCCGTAAATCTTTTTGTAAAGGTTGTTGTAAATTCTTGTGAACATGCAAACTACGTAAGCATGTATGTAAGTATATAAGTATACAGACATGTAAGTATGTATATTAACACACAAACACATTATAACATATTTTCTACGTATTTTGTATAAGAAAAGCCAGATTTTAAATTGATAAAACAGAGCGTTTATTGTATACTTGGAACATATATGTTGTGGCGAATATGCTGGGTATATATTGAGACGTATCTGCCAGGATGTACCAGAATAGTATTTGAAAGGAATTAATAATATGATTAAGAAAGAGTTAATAGGCAAGGCAACTATGGTTTTATGTGCAGTTCTTGCTGTGTCTGTCTGTGTAATGCCTGTGTCGGCAAAAAGCAAAAAAGTAAGAATTAGCAGAACATCCCTCACTATGGAAAAGGGTGCTAAGATCAGACTTAAGATAAAGAATGCTAAAAAAGGTATAAAAGTTATATGGAAAAGCAGCAACAAAAAAGTTGCCCCGGTTTCAAAGAAAGGTCTTGTAAGAGCAAAGAAGTCCGGCAAAGCAAAAATTACTGCAAAGCTTGGCAAAAAATCCTACAAATGTAGTGTAAGAGTTATTTCCAACAAGAAAGTGCATTTATATAACAATGTTGTTACTGTAGCTGACAGCCAGGGCAACAATCAGAATAATATAGACAACAAACATACGGGAGATAATTCAATTAATATGGATGATCTGCTTAATCCATCTTCAACTAAAAAACCGAAGAGCACAGATAATCCAAAGACAACGGCGAAGCCAAAGGTAACAGAAAAGCCAAAGGCTACAGAAAAGCCAAAGGCTACACGGGCACCAAAACCTACTCCTACCAGACGTCCTGCAACCAGTGTTGATCCGGGTATTGCTGACGCTCCGGTTATGAATCCTTCAACAAGGGACGATGGCTGGATTCCGGGATGGTATTAATGAGGGGCGTATAAAAGATGCTGATGCAAGATGTTGGTATAAACTGCCAGATATTACAAAATCAGCTGCATGGTCCTTCCGGTAAAGCTTGTAAGAATGTTTTGAGTGGGAATTAATATACAGATTCAGGAAATAAATAAACATAATATTAAAAAAATATAAAAAAAACAAAAAAACAAGCAAAAAACCCGTAAATATAGGGTTTTTTGCAATCGTATTTAATTGACAAGAGGGTATTGGAATAGTAGAATAAAGATTAAAAGAAAAAACAAAGATTATAGTCTGTATGGCTGATTATATTGTAAGGAGGATTATTGGTATGAAAAAAGAGTACGAGACACCGGAAGCTAATATTATCATGTTTGAGACAGAAGATATCGTGAGAACCAGTGACTTTGCGGCAACGGGTGATATGAACAAGATTAACTTTGATGAGCTGCTTGGAATTAATACTACTGGTATTAAAGATAATGAGTAATGTAAATTGAGCAAGATAATAAGATAATTAATATGAAAAACTAGTATTATGCAATTAGCTTGATCTTGAGTGAAGAAGCTAAGACGGAAAGGGGATTTATAATATGAAGAAAAGAGCTTTAGCACTTGTATGTGCTTTTGCAATGGGCATGACAATGTGTGCCGGAACCAATGTTAGTAATACAGCTAAAGCAGCTGAAGGCGGTAGTACTGAAGATGTAGAGAATGAAGGTACAGATGCTTCAGGTGATGAAACTGTGGCAGATCCACAAGTAAGAATTGTTGGTGCAACAATATCTAATCAGAATGGTGCAACTCAGAGCCTTCGATTCCTTATGGAAGTAGAAAACTATGATCAGATTAAGGTTTCTAAGGGTCAGGATTTTGGTATCAATCTTACTGTTAAAGGCAATACAGTACCAGTTACATATAAGAAGTATAACAAAATATATGCTATTGATAAGACAAGCAATACACTTCAGTATGCTGTTGAGATTAACGGAATTAATTCTGATAATATTGGAACTGATGTTATTGCACAGGGATTTGTTACTGGTGTTCCTTCAGAAGGAGGACCAGTAGATAATGTTGCTACTTCTGTAGAGGAAACAAGAAGTGTTAGTGGTGTTGCTACTGCAGCTGGATATAAGATAACTGTTGATAATAATAAGAATATGACACTTAATAAAAATTTTGAGACAGAATGTTCACTTGATCTTACAAAAGCAGAGCTATTATATGGTAAGGGAACTATGGAACGTGACAGTTTTTCTGGGGCAATTAAGGCTAAGAATGTTGAAGGCATCATTGTTCCAATACATGATAAGGGATTTGTAGTGGGATCTGATGTTGAAGTAACAATATATGGAACCGCTTCTGGTAGCAGCAGAGTGCGTGCATGGATTGAACAGAATGGGACTAAGGCAACAGAGATTAATGAAAATGTTACAATGAATAGTGTATTTCCATTAAAAATAAATGCAAGTGTTGACTCAAGTGTACTCTTTATTAAAGCTCCATTGGATGAAACTTTTGAAGAATTAAGTATTTCAAAGATTGATGTCAAGGTATTGCCATTTGCGAAGCCGGCTGTGGCTCCTAAACCATATACACTTGAATTCAATGATAATACAGTAAAAGGTTCCAAGTATGGTAATGGTAATGCTGTAATTAACGATGATGGGACTGTGACAGGATCTATAACAGGTCAGTATGGTAATTTTGAATTTGATTTACCGGATGATCTTGTTTCAAATTATTATGATACAGTTACTGTTAAATTTAAGGAGGCTAATTATCAGAATACAAATGCTGATATTTGGATGGCACTTGACACTGTAAATAATGGTTTATTAACAGATGAACCAAAATATATGGATCACTTCCATCATGCAAAAGAAGGAGAGGCTGTAACAACTGCAGAATCAGGTCCAATTAAGAATGTTCGTATATGGACTGGAGATCCTACACCTACGAAAGATAAACCATTTACATTTATAATTGAGTCAGTTATTTTTTCAAATTCAAAATGGATTAATCCTGAGGATATAAGAGATGAGTATGAATTAGAATTAAACGAGGCAAATGTTGTAGCACTTAGTAAAGTAGCTCTGACATTTAATGCTGACAAATCCGTTACTATAGAAACAAAAGGAACAACTTCTGATGATGGAGGTTCATTTGGTTTCAAAATTCCAAGTGATATATATAAGGCAAATGATTTCAGAAAAATCGCTATATCATATAGGGATTCTGATTTGATGGAACATTCACATCATACACAGCATTTTGGAACTGATGTTGTAGGCTGGATTCCAAAAGATAATGGTAAGTGGAATGGTACACCAATGATGGGAACAGGAACACTCATATTGGATTTGGACCCTGCAACAGAAGATGGTAATTTCTCAAATATGAGATTTTTTGATCTTCCCAAAGAAGATGGCAGAAAAATGACTATTACATCTGTAAAACTTACTAAGAAGTAAACCTGGTAGTATACTTTTAATTAATCTACAATTTATTAATTATATATTTCATTATATTATAATGAATAATTGCGGAAGCTTGTCATATTAAGAAATTTAATGTGACAAGCTTCTTTTTTGCGATAAGTACACTTGACAGTGAAATTTATCTGGGAATGAAGAAAGATGTTTCATTTGTTTAGGAGGATGAATAGTTAATACCTGATGATGTTAGGAAAAAAGCGGGAATCCTGAAGTAGACAGATTGAAGATATAAATCTATTACTTTGGAGGTTTTTTATAGCAAAATATCATATTCAGGTTTTATGATTTTAAGGGCCTGCAATATGTCATGGGTATATATTAATGATATTTGTTAAGGATATGTGTTAAAACATGCAAGGAAATTTGATAAAGCAGGGCATTTATTGTATACTTAAATGTGTGCATCGGGGCACATACAACAAAAAGATAGGACAACATTATGCATAATTTATACAATGATACGGATACATCAAATATAATCTTAAAACTGAAGGATACAGGTAATCTTACTGATGAAGAATGGAAGGTGGTCCTGGCAAATTGGGAAAATGAGTTAGACCCATCATTTCTTTATGCCTGCGGGGACAGTGTCTGCAGCAGGTATTATGGTGACAGTGTATATATCAGAGGCCTTATTGAGTTCACCAACTTCTGCAAAAATGACTGCCTCTATTGTGGCATCAGAAGGGACAACAGACATCTCTCAAGATACAGACTTACTAAGGAACAGATAATTGATTGTGCCAAAACTGGTTATGAGCTTGGTTTCAGGACATTTGTCCTTCAGGGTGGGGAGGACATGCATTATACAAGGAAGGATATTGCTGATATTGTATATACTCTTAAGTCAAATCATCCGGACTGTGCAGTGACCCTGTCTATAGGTGAGAGAAGCAGGGAAGATTACAAGGTCTGGCATGATGCCGGGGCGGACAGGTATCTTTTGCGTCATGAGACTGCAGACAAGACTCATTATGCAAGGCTCCATCCGGAAAGCATGAGCTTTGATAATAGGATGAGATGCCTTTATGAACTTAAAAGTATAGGTTATCAGACCGGCTGTGGGTTTATGGTTGGCTCTCCTTATCAGACAATTGACCACCTTGTTAGGGAAATGAGATTTTTAAAGGAATTTCAGCCTGATATGGTTGGCATCGGACCATTTATTCCCCACCATGAGACTCCTTTTAAGAATGAAAGGCAGGGAACACTTGAGCTGACCTTAAAATTAATATCACTAATAAGACTTTTGCTTCCAAAAGCCCTTATTCCGGCAACAACGGCCCTTGGAACTATTCATCCACAGGGCAGGGAAATGGGCCTTAAAGCAGGTGCCAATGTTGTGATGCCTAATCTTTCACCAAGACAAGTGAGAGAGGATTATTCCCTCTATGACAATAAGATATGTACAGGTGAAGAAGCGGCTGAATGTATAGGATGTCTGACAAGACGTGTGGAAGCTGCAGGAAAACACATTATTATCGATAGAGGCGACAGGCTTATATAACATTGTCACAGTGTGACAAGTTTATATAATATTGTCATAAGAAGGCAGAATTATATAACATTATCATTGTAAATAATAATAAAAAATGTTAAAATAAATTAAGAATTTGTCTAAACAAAAGATAACTGAAGGGGGCGTTATATGAAAGGTACTGTCGAGGTTAAAGAGTTTGAGATAAAAACCTTTAGCATCCTTACTACGATTATATGTATTGCCAACATTACAGGGTTTGTGATTAACTTCACTCTTCATGGATGGAGAGTTCCAACTTATATATGTTCACTTTATTCGTTAATTGCAATTGTGGTTTTTCTTGTGGCGATTAAAACCGAGAGAATTCTTACAGCATCGTATTTTCTATTTGTGATGCTTACTTATTTTGAGTTTCCAATGGTTTATTTTTACTATGGAAGAGATGCCCTCTTGTATCTGCTTCTTGGTGTCATATGTATTATGATTGCCACTAAGCACAAGGCAAGGGTGATGATGGGAGTTATAACACTGGCCTATTACATCGCTGTGATTGCATTTTCTGCAGTGTATTCCTACAGCTTTGACAGTGCTGTTGAGATTGCTGACCTTCCGGAACTTATAACAGAATTTCTGGTGGCAGGCAGTGCTGCAATTGCTGCATTGACACTTTTTGCAAAGAGCAATGCCAATAAGCACAGAGAGATTGATTCTCTTACGGGCCAGTATAACAGGGCAGGTTTTGTTAGGAAGGCCGGAGAGATTATACGCAAGAATGATGACATGGATTTTGCTGTTTTATTTTTCAATTTAAAGGGCTTTAAGGCACTCAATGAGATATGTACGCAGGAGGGTGGAGACCAGGTTCTGAAGAGCTTTCCTATTATACTGAAGAATTCAGAGCTTAAGCCACTTGCAATTGCAAGACTTGAAGCAGATCATTTTGTCTGCCTTATTGAAGCGGATCATTTTAAGCCGGAGTATCTTGATAAGATATGTTATGCTGAATATGTTTTCAATAACAATAAATCATTTACAATTAATGGTAAAGTAGGTGTATTTTACGTTAAGGATAGGAAAATTGATGTTGGCTCCATGTGTGACAGGGCAAAGCTTGCAGAGAAGTTTATTGAGGATGAGTACGCTAATCCATATGCAGTCTTTGAAGATACCATGTCACAGAATTATATTTCAAGGGCAGAGCTTATTGACAGGGTTAAGGAAGCGATTGATAAGAAGGAATTTTGTGTATATTATCAGCCTATATATGATGCCAAAACCAAGGAGGTTGTGTCAGCAGAGGCTCTTGTAAGGTGGATAAGTCCAATTCATGGAATGGTTTCACCGGGATTATTTATTCCTATGCTTGAGGAGAACGGCTTCGTTTCCCAGGTTGATTTGTATGTTGGTACTAAGGTTAAGGAGTTCCTTGAATATCTTTATGAGACCAACCACAGGCTTGTTCCGATTTCTGTCAATCTTTCAAGAATGGACTTTTTTGATAAGAAAATGATTAAAAAGCTTCTTGATGGAATACGTAATTCAAGTATGCCGGGTCAGTTTGTCAGATATGAGGTTACGGAGTCCGCATATACTACTTTGGCAGATAGTGATAACAGAACACTTAGTGAATTACATAATATGGGAATATCAATTCTTTTGGATGATTTTGGAAGCGGTTATTCATCATTTAGTGCTATACGTGAGTATAAGTTTGATATTCTTAAGCTTGATATGGGATTTATTAGTAATCTTGAGAAGAGCGAGAGAACAAGGCTCATTATCCGTTCAATTATCAGTATGGCTCACAGCATTGGAATGAAGGTTGTGGCTGAGGGTGTTGAGAATAAGAATCAGTATGAATATCTTGTGTCTCATGAATGCGATTATATTCAGGGCTTCTATTTTTCAAAGCCACTTCCTGAGAAGGAATTTGCCAAGCTGTTAGTAAAAAAGGATAAGCAATAAGCGTGAGCGATTTGAGTGAGCAATAGGCGTTAGCAATAAAAGTGAACAATAAGCGTGAGCGATTTGAGTGAGCAATTAGCGTGAGCGAATCAGGTGAGCAAAAGCGTGAGCAAATTGGGATAATAAATTGAGTGAACAAATAGAGAGGGTTAAGTTATGTTAGATCAGAGTTTTTATAGCAAGACTGATGAGATAATCAACACATATGGTGTTGATGCCTCATCCCTTATTCCTGTTATTCAGGATATTCAGGCGGAGTACAGATACCTTCCGCCTGAACTTTTACTATATGTTGCAAAGAGACTTGGAATATCAGAAGCCAAGGCCTACAGTGTTGCAACCTTTTATGAGAATTTTTCTTTTGAACCTAAGGGTAAATATGTTATTAAGGTATGTGACGGAACTGCCTGTCATGTGCGTAAGTCAGTACCTATTCTTGAACGTCTTTACAGTGATCTTGGATTGTCCAGGGAAAAGCAGACTACAGATGATATGCTATTCACAATAGAAACTGTATCATGCCTTGGAGCATGTGGACTGGCGCCGGTTCTCACGGTGAATGATAAGGTTTATAAAGCCATGACACCTGACAAGGCAACAGAGCTTATTAAAGAATTGAAAGAAGGGGAATAGCACAATGATTAAGAACAGGGCTGAACTTGATAGCATCAGGGAAGAAGCGAAGAATGCGCTTGATAACAGCAGATGCCGTATACTTATATGCGCAGGAACCGGATGTCTTGCTGGTGGTTCCGAATTAATATATAATAGAATGCAGCAGCTTGTGTCAGACAATCCTGACATTGAAGTTAAGTTTGCTGCCGAGATTGCTCATGGCGATGGCGGGATTGGAGTTAAGAAAAGTGGCTGCCATGGTTTTTGTGAAATGGGACCGCTTATGAGAATTGAACCCGCAGGTCTCTTGTATACAAAGGTTTCTGCAGACGACTGCGAGGAAATATTTGAAAAGACTATTAAGAATGGTGAGGTTGTTGAAAGACTTCTTTACCAATGTGATGGACAGGCCTATCAGCTACAGAATGAGATTCCATTTTACAAGAAACAGACAAGACTTGTACTTGAAAACTGCGGCTGTATTGATGCTGAGAATATAGAAGAGGCTATTGCAAAGGGTGGATATGGTGCATTTGAAAAAGCCTTATTTTCCATGACGCCACAGGAGGTTATCCAGGTTGTATTAGACTCTAATCTTCGTGGCCGAGGAGGCGGTGGTTTCACAACCGGTTATAAGTGGAGCCAGGTGGCTAAGCAGGCGGAGAAGAAAAGATATGTTGTCTGTAATGGTGATGAGGGAGATCCCGGAGCATTTATGGACAGAAGTATTATGGAAGGTGACCCTCATAAGATGATTGAGGGTATGATGATTGCGGCTTATGCAGTGGGAGCTGACGAGGGATACATATATGTGCGTGCAGAATATCCGCTTGCCATAAGCAGACTTAAGCTTGCCATTAAGCAGGCTGAGGAAAGAGGCCTTCTTGGAGATAATATCCTTGGCACATCATTTTCCTTCAGATTGCATATTAACAGGGGAGCAGGAGCATTTGTATGCGGAGAGGGAAGTGCCCTTACTGCTTCTATTGAAGGTAACAGGGGTATGCCCAGGGTTAAGCCTCCGCGTACTGTTGAACAGGGCTTATTTGGTAAGCCTACGGTTCTTAATAATGTTGAGACCTACGCCAATGTCCCTATGATTATATGTAAGGGTGCCGACTGGTATAAGAGCATCGGACCGGAAAACAGCCCTGGAACCAAGGCATTTGCTTTGACAGGAAGTGTTAAGAATACAGGTCTTATTGAGGTTCCTATGGGAACAACCTTAAGAGAGGTTATATTTGATATTGGTGGCGGTATTAAAAATGATGCTGCTTTTAAGGCGGTTCAGATTGGTGGTCCTTCAGGTGGCTGTCTTATAACCAAGGATCTTGAGGTAAGCCTTGATTTTGATTCTCTTAAGAAAATGGGAGCCATGATTGGTTCAGGTGGACTTGTTGTTATGGATGAGAATACCTGTATGGTTGAGGTTGCCAGATTCTTTATGAACTTTACACAGAATGAGAGCTGTGGCAAGTGTGTTCCATGTCGTGAAGGTACAAAGCGCATGCTTGAGATTTTGGAGCGTATTGTTGCAGGTAATGGCGAGCCGGAGGATCTTGACATGCTCTGGGATCTTTCAAAGACTATTACTGAGACTGCCCTTTGCGGTCTTGGAAAGAGTGCGGCACAGCCTGTTATGAGTACCTTAAAGGTATTCAGGGATGAATATCTTGAGCATGTGGTTGATAAAAAATGTGCTTCCGGCAATTGCCAGGCACTTAGAAAGTATGTTATTAATCCTGAGCTTTGTAAGGGTTGCTCAAAGTGTCAGAGAAATTGTCCGGTAGGAGCGATTTCCGGCAAGATTAAAGAACCATTTGTAATTGATGCAGGTAAATGTATTAAATGTGGTGCCTGTGAGGGCAGCTGTCCATTTAAGGCAATTTACATAGAGTAAGGGGGGACAAAACATCAATGAAATGTATAACGATCAATAACAGAAAAGTGACATTTACTGATGAGAAAAATGTCCTTACCATTATAAGAAAGGTTGGTATTGATCTTCCAACCTTCTGCTATCACTCAGAACTTTCTACATATGGTGCATGCAGAATGTGTGTTGTGGAGGATGACAGGGGAAGAATATTTGCAGCCTGTTCCGAAACACCAAGGGATGGAATGGTTATATATACAAATACGCCAAGAATTCAGCATCACCGCAAGATGATTATCGAACTGCTTCTTGCTTCACACTGCCGTGACTGTACAACTTGTAAGGCCAGCGGCGACTGTAAGCTCCAGCAGTATGCTGTAGAGATGGGTGTAGACACAGTCAGATTTCAAAATACAAGAAAAGAGCTTCCGGTGGATGATTCTTCACAGTGCATTGTCTATGATCCAAATAAGTGCATTTTATGTGGAAACTGTGTAAGAACCTGTGATGAGATACAGGGAATGGGAATTATCAATTTTGCTTTTAGGGGAGCCGACACAAGAATATCAACTGCATTTGGCAAGAAAATAAGCGAAACCAAATGTGTTGGATGTGGTCAGTGCAGGGTATTTTGTCCAACAGGTGCTATTACCATAAAGCAGGATATTAATCCGGTATGGAAGGCTATAAATGATCCTGAGGTCAGGGTAGTTGCCCAGATTGCCCCTGCTGTAAGAGTGGCAATTGGTGACAAATTTGGTATTCCTAAGGGACAGAATTCTCTTGGCAAGCTTGTAGCTGCTCTTCATCATGTTGGTTTTGATGAGGTTTATGATACCAATTTTGGAGCAGATCTGACGGTTATGGAAGAATCCAGGGAACTTCTTGAAAGACTTGAATCAGGTAAAAACCTGCCATTGTTTACTTCCTGCTGTCCGGCATGGGTTAAGTTCCTTGAAACCAGGCATCCTGAATTTAAGGACAATGTATCAACCTGCCGTTCACCACAGCAGATGTTTGGTGCCCTTTTAAAAGAAGATGCAAGACTTAATGAGGTTGACAAACGAAAAACTGTGGTTGTATCAATTATGCCATGTACAGCAAAGAAGGCAGAGATTACAAGAGAGGAACATTTTACAGATGGATGTCAGGATGTAGATTATGTTCTTACCACAACAGAGACTATCAGAATGATAAAAGCGGCGGGAATTAATCTTGCATATGTTCCTGAGGAATCTCTTGATATGCCATTTGGTCTTGCTTCAGGTGCAGGAGCAATATTTGGTGTTACCGGTGGAGTTACTGAAGCCGTACTTAGAAGGCTTGTTAACAGTACAAGGGTTGAAGACCTTGAAAGTATAAGCTTTACAGGTATAAGAGGCTTTGATGGAATCAAGGAAGCAACAGTTAAGATTGGTGATAAAGACGTTAAGATTGCTGTTGTAAGCGGCCTTAAAAATGCTGATGAATTACTTAACAGAATTAAAGCCGGTCAGGTACATTATGATTTTGTTGAGGTTATGGCATGCAGAAGAGGATGTATTGCCGGTGGCGGACAGCCTGTTCCAATTGGCAATCACACCAAACAGGCAAGATATGATGGTATATACAATGTTGACAAGCAGTCGCCTATCAAGCTTTCCAATGAAAATCCTATTATTACCAATGTTTACAATGGAATTCTTAAAGGCAAAGAACACAAGCTGTTACATAATAGATAACAGATGACAGGTAACGGATAACAGGTTATAGATAACGGATAAAATGTTATAGATAACAGGTTACAAATAATGGATAACAGATTATAGATAACAGATAATAAATAAAAGATAACAAATAATTATACGAATTGGGGGTTATATAATGTTAAGAGTTGTAAAAACAAAGAATGGATATGTTAAAGGAATTGAGGCAGCGGATCCGGGAATAACTGTATTTAAGGGTATTCCATTTGCTGCACCACCGGTTGGAGAGAACAGATGGAAAGAGCCTATGCCATGTGAAGACTGGGAAGGTGAGCGTGAGTGTTACAAATTTGCGCCAATTTCCATGCAGGACACACCGGGACTTGGTGATGACATTTATTGCAAGGAAAGGCATGTTGATCCTGATATTCCAATGTCAGAGGACTGTCTTTGTCTTAATGTATGGACTCCGGCAAAAAGTGCCGATGAGAAGCTGCCTGTAGTAGTATGTTTTTTTGGCGGTGCTCTTCAGTGGGGCTATACAGCTGAGATGGAATTTGATGGTGAGAGAGTTGCAAGAAGAGGTATTGTGGTTGTAACAGTTAACTATCGTCTTAATGCTTTTGGTTTCCTTGATCATCCGGAGCTTACTGCTTCACAGCATGAGGCACCAACTGATTTGGGTTCTCTTGACCAGCAGGCAGGTCTTAGATGGGTTCATGAAAATATTGAGGCCTTTGGTGGAGATCCTTCTAATGTTACTATTGCAGGACAGTCTGCAGATGGCGGAAGCGTTTTAAGTCAGATGACATGCCCGGACAATGAAGGATTATTTAATAAAGCTAATGTTCAGAGCACCATGATATGGGACCCATGCGAAGATTCAGGTATTGTAGAGCCAGGGGAAATGGATGATGCAGAACAGTCAGGTATGGATTTCTTCGAATATCTGGGAGTTGAATCAGTTGAAGAGGCACGTAAGTTAGATGCTGTTTATGTTCGTGATAAGTTTTCTGAATATATGAAAGGCCGTATGAAAAAGATCATGACTACCACAAAGGATGAATAATTCTGTCATGACAATCCCCTTAAAATGATTGCCCATTGCCTGAATGGAAACCATATACAGAGGACGATGCTTTTGAAATGAGGTTCGAGCAGGATGGTCCATACGGGGGATACAGAGATGAAAAGTCCCTGGAAAACTTCTTAAGAGATGAAACTGAAAGGCTTTTTGAGGAGTAATTTTCATTTATTAAATCAAAATGAACATATAATCACATGATAAACAGAATATTATACAGAAATTATCATAAAAAAACACTTTATAATATGGAATAACTTATATAGTGTGATATAATCATAAAAAAAGCGAATGAAGGGAGACTTGCACAATGAGAAGAATTAAACTCATGGCATCAGCTCTTGCTGTGGTACTTGCTGTAACTTCAGTATGCGTACCTGGTAATAGCGCAGATGCTGCAAAAAAGGTTAAACTCAACAAAAAGTCAGTTAATTTGGAAGCTGGCAAAACAGTTAAGATTTCTGTTAAGAATGGTAAAAAATCTGCTAAGGTAAAATGGAAATCTTCTAAGAAGAGTGTTGCCAGAATCACTAAGAAGTCTAAAAAGGGTAACAAGGCTTATGCCAAGGTTAAGGCTGTTAAGAAGGGTACTGCCAGGATAACAGCAGCATATAAGCTTGGTAAGAAGACAACAAAGCTTACATGTACTGTAAAGGTTGGAGTTGTAGATGATAATACAGCAGTTGCATCACCATCTGTAGCTCCATCACCTGGAAGCACTGTAACAACAGCACCTGCTTCACCAACAGGAGCAGCAACTGAGACAGTAGCACCAACAAAAGCACCTGACGCAGAGCAGTCAGCTAAGCCAACTGCTACAACTAAGCCTAGGGTAACAAGGAGTCCAAGGCCATCAGCAACACCAACACCGGAGCCTCAGCTTGTTAATCCTATGAGAGTTGATCTTTCAAAGGTTAATATTATAGGTGAGAACGGTGGTTCAGCTGAATACAATGCTGAAACAGGTACAATTGACAGTGCAATGCCTGGCATCCAGGGATTCATTTTAGGAGATTTAATTTCAGAAAATATTGAAAAATATCCATATGTACGAGTTACATATTCACTTGAAGGCGGAGATGTTAATGCTTACATTGCCGATTCAGAGATGACAGGCGATGGAAAAGGACAGGATGCTGCCGGATGGAGTGAAGAGATCAAACTTAACCAGTATACAATGGGTGAAGGAACTGAAGAAACATTGTTATTTGGTACTAAAGAGATCTTCGGCAAGAAGGATGATTATATCAAAGCACTTAAGTTCTTCAACTTTGGTGAAGATACATCACTTAGTATTAAGGCAATCACATTCTTTATGGATGGAAGAGTTAATCCACAGGAATCTTTCAAAGCAGCTTACACTAACAATGAAGTTACAGTAGATGGTATTGATGATATTGCTGAGGGATGGGCTGATGCAAATGAGTATAACTTTGTATCAAAGGTTTCACTTGAAGGCGGTGTTGTATCTACTGATACAGCAGCATCTGCAAGATTCATGTATGATGATAACAATTTCTACTTCTTTGTTTATGTAACAGATTCAAGTATTGATAATACTAGTGCTAACAACTATGAGCGAGATGGACTTGAGATTCTCTTCGATGAGGATTGCTGCAAACAGGAAGGAGCAAACAGCTCTGACTGGGGAGAGGTTAACAAGGATGGTTTTCATTACCGTGCAACAGGTCTTGATGCAAAATCTGAAGTAAAAGAAGGACTTGATCCTTCAACAGCTGCTATTCAGGGTGGCGGAACAGATGGAGCTAAGAAGACAGGTATCGTTGTTAAGTATGCATTAACAGATACAGGATATACAATGGAAGGTATGATTCCATTTGCTGGTCCTAAAGCAGGCGGAGAGAAGATCGGTCTTGACCTTATCGTTCAGGATTGTAAAGGTGGGGTAAGATACAATGAACTTTATCTTACAGCTACAGATGAAGCAAAGGTTTACTGGAATAACACAAGTGCAAACTTCGGAGCAGTAGATCTTGTTGAGCATGAAGCTGTTAATCCAGACACACCGGAGAATCCGGACACACCTGATGTACCAGGTGAGCCAATTGTTCCAGAACCGGGTGAGACAGATTCCAGGCGTTGATAATCCAGATCAGGAAGCTTAATTTAAACTTGTCATAGACAACCTAAAGTCTATATATGAGAGCCTCCACAGAGCAAAGCTTTGTGGAGGTTTTTTTGTGCGATACTTTGTGGTGTTTTTGGATACTTTGTGGTGTTTTTGGATATTTGATTAATTTGATTTTTTCTGTTACAATAAAGCCTATTGCACGTTAAAATAGAAATAATCTTATGTGATGATAATATTAAACAATAAACAGTATCAGGAATTACATGAAGCTACAAGGAGGATTTGATTAATGTACGAGATAATGAGTTCTGATGAAGCTATACGTTTAATAAGAGATGGAGATTGTATTTGTGTTAATTCATTTGTTGGAATAGAAAATCCGGTGGAACTTCATGAGGCTCTCTATAAAAGATATCAGAAAATGCAGTCACCGAATCATTTGACTATAATATCAAGCGCCGGTTTTGGTGTCTGGGATGAAAACCGTAATGCAGAGGGATACATAAGAGACGGAGCTGTGGACAGGCTTATATGTGGACATTTTGGAGCCATGCCTAGTACAAAGAAGCTGGTGCTTGAGGATCATTTTGAGGCGTATAACCTTCCTCTTGGGTGCATTTCCCACGCAATCCGTGCGCAGGCAGGAGGACTTCCTGGAGCCTTGTCAAAGGTTGGACTTGATATATTTGTTGATCCTAGAAAGGATGGACCCGGAATCAACAGAATCTCAATAGATGATTCTCTTGTTAAATATGTAGAGGTTGACGGGGAAGAATTCCTTTATTATAAGCTTCCAAAGATTACCGTTGCCCTCATTAAGGGAACAGCTGCTGACCGAAAAGGCAATATTACATTTGATGATATGTTCATGTCTGGTGATGCTCTTTCTATATGTCAGGCGGTTAAAGCTAACAATGGTAAGGTTATAGTTCAGGTAGACAGGCTGGTTGATACACCTGCGCGTCCACGTAATGCCATTATTCCGGGATGCCTGGTGGATGCGATTGTAGTTGTTGAGCCGGAAGAAAAGGATGATAGCCTGAAGGCCCTTACAGGAAGCTTTGAGATTCCATATGATGACTGGAGTTCCTGGAATGATAAGATTGATGCAATATCAGGCAAGGCATTTAAAAATAATGTGGCAGGCAATATCATTGGCAGAAGAGCAGCTAAGGAACTCAGAGTTGATGACATTGTTAATATTGGAATTGGTATTCCTGAGATGGTATGCAGACATGCCAGGAAAAATGGTATGCTTGATAATGTAACCCTTACTGTTGAGTCAGGTGGTATAGGTGGTTTTCCGGTATCAGGTGAATGCTTTGGGGCTATGATTGGCGCTGCATCCGTATATGATATGGCTAACCAGTTTGACCTTTACAACAATGGTGGACTTGATATATGTTTCATGGGAGCACTTGAAGTGGACAAAGAAGGTAATGTCAATGCCCACCGTGGACCGGGCGCATTTGCAGGAATCGGTGGATTTGCTAATATCACAGCCAAGACACCAACAGTTGTTTTCTGCATGACATTTAATACAAAGGGACTTGATGTTTCCCAGAAGAAAAATGTCGTTACAATCCATGAAGAGGGAACTATTCCAAAGTTTGTTGATAAAGTAAGCAGCATAAGTTTTTCGGCAAAGCGCGCTATTGAAAATGGACAGAAGGTTCTTTATGTCACAGAACGCTGTGTGTTCAGACTCACACCAAAGGGACTTAAGCTTATTGAAAGTTATCCTGGGATAGATGTTCAGAAGGACATTCTTGACAGATTGCCATTTGATGTAGAGATGTGATACATAACAGATATTGAAATTCGCTGCTCATTATAGTATAATATTTAATGCTATTTTGGGTTTCCTTCTTGCTAAGGAGTCGAAAAAGCCCGTAAAATATAAAAAAGCCTGATAATAAAGGTTTTCAAAGGAGAAATATATATTATGAAATTAGGCATAGTTGGACTTCCAAATGTTGGAAAGAGCACATTGTTCAATTCACTCACAAAGGCTGGGGCAGAATCAGCTAACTATCCATTCTGTACTATTGATCCTAACGTAGGAGTTGTTGCTGTACCGGATGAAAGACTTGACGTGCTTACAAAGATGCATAACTCAGCCAAGACAGTACCGGCAGTGATAGAATTCGTAGACATTGCAGGACTTGTTAAGGGTGCTTCAAAGGGAGAAGGACTTGGTAACCAGTTCCTTTCAAATATTCGTGAAGTTGATGCTATTGTACATGTTGTCAGATGCTTCGAAGACAGCAATATCGTTCATGTTGATGGAAGCATCAACCCACTCAGAGATATTGAGACAATTAATCTTGAACTTATATTCTCAGATATTGAAGTGCTTGAGAGAAGAATTGCCAAGACTTCAAGAGGAGCAAAGAATGATAAGAAGTTAGCTAAGGAATATGACTTCCAGAACAAACTTAAGGAATTCCTTGAAGGTGGAAATATGGCTTCATCATTTGAATGTGCAGATGAGGATGAAGAGCTTTGGATGTCTGAGTATAATCTTTTGACTGCAAAGCCTGTAATATATGCAGCTAATGTATCAGAGGATGATCTTGCTGATGATGCAGCAGACAATCCTATGGTTAATGATGTAAGAGAGCTTGCTAAGAAGGAAGGCTCACAGGTATTTGTTATCTGTGCTCAGATAGAGCAGGAGATCGCAGAACTCGATGATGATGAGAAGAAGGAATTTCTTGAGGATCTTGGTCTTAAGGAATCAGGCCTTGAAAAGCTTATTAAAGCAAGCTATGAGCTGCTTGGTCTTATAAGCTACCTTACATCAGGTGAGCAGGAGACAAGAGCCTGGACAATTAAGAAGGGAACAAAGGCTCCACAGGCAGCAGGAAAGATTCACAGTGATTTTGAGAGAGGATTTATCAGAGCTGAGGTTGTATCCTATGATGCTCTTCATGAGCTTGGAAGCATGCAGGCTGCCAGGGAAAAAGGACTTGTACGTTCAGAAGGAAAAGAGTATGTTATGCAGGATGGAGACGTTGTACTGTTCAGATTCAACGTATAATGTATGATTTTCACATATATTTTCAGATAAAATTTTATATCTTTAGATTCTTGAAAACACAAGGATTTGTAACGAAAAAAGTAAATGTTACAAGCCCTTGTGTTTTTTGCTTATTATAACATTAAAAATAAAAAACATGTCATAAATTTGTCGCAAATATGTAAAAAATAACTTGATTAATTCCCTAAAATAAACTAAAATAGTAACATAAGTGGTGAGTTGTGGGGCAAAGTGGTGAGAAAAGGATAAGAAGTGGTTGATATGGCATGTACATTTACCGGTGAGTATGAACATACTCTTGATACAAAAGGAAGAGTAATAGTACCTGCAAAGCTCAGAGAGGATTTGGGAGAATCATTTATGATTACTATGGGCTTTGACGGGTGTCTTTGTGCATACCCAAATGATGAATGGGAATTGTTCGTTGCCAAGTTAAGAAGCCTTCCTGAATTGAGAAAGGAAGCAAGGACCACACTTAGACACTTTGTTGCCAGAGCCGCAAGATGCGAGCTTGATAAACAGGGAAGAATACTTATTCCTGCCAAGCTTAGAGAGTTTGCAGCACTTGAAAAAGAGATTGTATTTGTTGGTGCACTTTCAAAGGTTGAGATATGGAGTAAGGAAAGATGGGATGAGAATGATATCCTTGACATGCAGGATATTGCAGATCAGCTTTCAGACCTTGGAATAGATTTCTGATGAAAAGGAAGATTGTATATGGAGTTTGTTCACAAGTCAGTATTACTTAATGAATGCATAGATAATTTGAACATAAAGCCTGATGGAATATATGTTGACGGCACAATGGGTGGTGCCGGACATTCGGGATGTATTGCAGCGAAGCTTGAGAATGGTGGAAGGCTTATTGCAATTGATCAGGATGAAGATGCTATAGCAGTTGGAACGGACAGGCTCTCAGTATATGGCGATAAAGTAACAATTGTAAGAAGCAATTACTCATGTATGAAGGAAATTGTACGTGGAATCGGATTAGACGGAGTTGATGGCATATTGCTGGATCTTGGGGTTTCATCATATCAGCTTGATAATCCGGAAAGAGGCTTCACCTACAGAGATGAGAATGCTCCCCTTGATATGCGTATGGACAACCGTATGGAGATGACAGCAAGGGATATAGTTAATGATTATACAGATGAGGAACTTAGACGAATCATAAGGAATTATGGTGAGGACAAGTTCGCTGGAAATATTGCAAAGGAAATAGTGAAGTCAAGGGCAGTTAAGCCTATAGAGACAACAGGAGAACTCGTTGATATTATCAGGAGGGCTTATCCGGCAAAGGAACTTAGAAAGCCGGGACATCCTGCCAAGAAAACATTTCAGGCAATAAGAATTGAACTCAATTCAGAACTTAAGGTTCTTGAAGAAAACTTAAGAGATATGGTTAATCTTCTGAATGATGGCGGCAGAATATGCGTTATAACATTTCATTCACTGGAAGACAGAATCGTGAAAAATATATTCAGAGAATGTGAAAATCCATGTATATGTCCACCGGATTTCCCAGTGTGTGTATGTGGAAGAAAGTCACTTGGAAAGGTTATAAGCAGAAAGCCAATACTTCCATCAGAGGAGGAGCTGGCAGAGAATAAACGTTCACAAAGCGCCAAGTTAAGGGTGTTTGAAAGACGAATTACTTCGAATTGATAATAGCAGATTAAAGAGAAAGCAAAGATAATCGAAGGTAAGAAAAATCGCAAGCAGGGATAATAGAGTGCGAGGATAATCGATTATAAAAAATAGAGCGTAATGAGAAGAGCATAAATAGAAGAGCATAAATAGAAGAGCGTAAAGAGAAGAGTATTATAATTAGAGGAGGATATTTACTGATGGCAAATGATGTGAGAAGACATTATTCAAGATATGTAGATGGAAATGCGGCAAGAACACTTCCGGTACCTGAAAGAGAACCTGCCAGAAGACCGCAGAGAACTACAAAAAGACCGCCTAAAAAAGAAAAATATGAGAAGAGAGTTGTAGTTAGAAAAAAAGTCAGTCTTTTATCAGTTGCCATTACTATAGCAAGTATTTGCCTTGCTTTTTATATCTGTATAAGTTATGTAATGGTTTTTTCAGATATAATTGTTACTGAAAAGCAGATTTCTAGCATACAGTCTGACATTGAAAGTGCAAAAATGGAGAATGAAATGCAGAGAGAGAATATAGATTCTTCTGTTGATTTACAGGAGATATATGATATTGCAACTAAGAAACTTGGAATGATTCACGCAGGAAAAGACCAGGTTTACACTTATAAAAACAGCAGAAGTGACAGAGTTGTACAATATTCAGATATACCGGAATAATGTGAGGAAACGTTTATGGCAAGAAGAGTTAGAAGAAAAAGAAGATTAACCCGTGGCATGAGAGCAGGAGCAGCAATTGTTTTTGTTATCATGCTTCTTGCGTTTGTTGTGTTAGTAGTAAGATTAGTGTATATCCTTGATGTCAAGAGCGATAAATATTCAAAAAGGGTTCTTTCACAGCAGACTTATGTAAGCAATGAGATACTTTGTAAGCGTGGGGATATTTTTGACAGGAATGGTACTGCAATGGCAGTAAGTACGGAGGTGTACGATCTTGTAATATCACCTGCAGAGATTCTTGGCAATGTTGGGAATACTACTGATAATTCTAAAAAAAATACAGAAAAAGCCAGAAAAGAACAGGCAAAAAAGGATGCCGATAAGGAGTACACACTTCAGGCCCTTGTTAATTTCTTCGGTGTTGACAGAAGTATAATTGAAGCAGACATTAATAATAAACCCGAATCCAGGTACATGCGTCTGGATGATAAGAAGGGTTTAACAAAAGAAGAAACAACGGCATTTGAAGAGTATAAGAAGGCTTCAGAGGAAGCTAATAAAAAGAGTAGTGAAGATATCTACAATCCTAAGATTGTGGGTGTATGGTTTGAAAAAAGATATGCCAGAAAATATCCTTTGTCAGAGGTTGGCTGCGATGTAATAGGTTTTGAGCTGAATGAACATGGCGAACGTGGAATTGAACAGTATTATGATGATGAACTGACAGGTACATCAGGCAGGGAATATGGATATTTTGATGCGGAGCTCAATCTTCAGAGAACGATTAAGCCACCAATTGACGGCAATAATATTATATCCAGCATTGATAGTAATGTGCAGGGTATTGTAGAGAAAAAAATACGTAAATTCATGAAGAAAATAGGAGCCAAAAAGGTTCAGGTTATTATGATGAATCCTAACAATGGCGAAGTTCTCGCAATGGCTTCTAATAAAACATATGATCTCAATAAACCAAAAGAAATTCCAAAGGATTTTGATTTTACCAATGTAGTTGATGATGAGAATAAAGACATTACGAAAATGGATGAAAGTGAGCTTAGAAACTATTACTGGCTCAACTATGGTATAGGTGTTACATATGAGCCTGGTTCAACCTTCAAACCATTTGTTGTGGCAGCAGCTCTTGATGAGAGTACCTCCAATGAGAATTCAACATATGTCTGCAATGGTAAGATGCAGGTCAGCAATTATGAAATTGGATGTGCCAATAGAACAGTTCATGGAATAGTTACTCCAAGACTTGCCCTTATGAAGTCCTGCAACTGTGCCCTTATGCAGATTGGTGCAGGCCTGGGAAGAAGTCAGTTTTACAAATATGTAAAAGACTATGGCTTTGGTAATTATACAGGAATAGACCTTAGAAATGAACAGGTAGGTATCATTCACAATGAAGAAGCACTTAATGTTGTAGAGCTTGCCACAAGTAGTTTTGGACAGACACAGAATGTTACAGCAATCCAGATGATATCAGCATTTTGTTCACTTATTAATGGTGGTTATTATTATCAGCCACATGTTGTAAAAGAGATTCAGAGCCCAACAGGTTCTACAGTTTACAAAAACAGAGGCAATGTTCTTAGACAGACCGTAACAAAACAGACAAGTGATTTTATTAAGGAAGCACTTCGTGATACAGTAACTGATGGAACAGCTACACCGGCAGCTATTACAGGATATGACATTGGTGGTAAAACAGGAACAGCGGAAAAAGGTAAGAGAACAGAAAAGAAATATATCGTATCATTTATCGGATTCGCACCAACAACTAATCCTCAGGTTGCTGTATATGTTGTAATTGATGAACCAAGTGTGGATGATCAGGCTCATTCAACATATGCTACTGAATTTGCCCATGATATATTGAAGGAAACACTTCCATTCTTAGGTGTAAGAAGAGATTATTCTCAGGTGCCTGAAGATGAAAAGATAGCAGATGGATTGTTGCCAGAGGGTCAGACAGGTGATGGTCAGACAGGTGAGGGCCAGACAGGTGATGGTCAGACAGGTGATGGCCAGACTACAGAAGGTCAGGCAGACGCAAATAGCGATGGTGCATCAGCTGATAATAAAACAGATGATTCAGATGCAGCAGACGATGCAGATGGCACAGTTAGCAAGGCTGACTCAGAAGACACAGATAATTCAGGTGCTGCAGACGATGCAGATTCATCTTCGCCAGGAGATGAGCAGGGCGCTGTCTTTGAAGACACAAGTGCATCAAACACAGAAGAGTAAAAAGCAGTAGAGAAAATAGTTGAACCAAAGTGCAAAACTAAAGTATAAAACCAAAATATAAAACCAAAGTGTAAAATATGTAGAATATGCCAGGCTGTATTTTAATAATATTAACTGACAAAGTATAATAGTCGGGGTGGGCATATATGGATTTTAATCCACTTGTCAGAGAAAGGCTTGTCAGGAATTATCAGAGAAGTGGCGCAAAATTTGTTTTGACCGCAATTATAATATGTTTACTCTGCCTTTGCATACGAATGGGCTACATTATGATCGTAAAGGCGGATTATTATGGAGAAAAGGCACAGAACCTTCATGAAAGAGAAAGGTCAGTTAAGGCAAAACGAGGCGTCCTCTATGACAGAAATAATAAAGTAATAGCAGGCAATGAGTCCGTATCAACAATATCCGTTATTCACAGCCAGGTGGAAAATGAAGAAGAGGTAATCAGTGTACTTACAAAGGAGCTTGAGCTTGATGAGGCGTATGTAAGAAAACAGGTTACGAAAATATCTTCAAGAGAAAAGATAAAAAGCAACATTTCAAAGGAAACATCCGACAGAATAAGGGAATATAATCTGGCGGGAGTCATGGTTGATGAAGATTACAAAAGATATTACCCATATAATTCACTTGCCTCCCACGTTATAGGATTTACAGGTGGGGACAATCAGGGCATCATTGGTCTTGAGGCAGAATATGATGAAGTCCTGTCAGGAAAAGAAGGCGCAATACTTACCCTTACTAATGCAAGGGGAATTGAAATAGAAAATGCTCCTGAAAACAGAAGAGAGCCTGTAGATGGAAAGGGTCTTAAGCTTTCACTTGATATAAATATACAGGAATATGTTACACAGGCAGCGTCCCTTGCCATGGAAAGAAAAGAAGCAAAGGAAGTAAGCATCATTGTTATGAATCCATCAAATGGTGACATATATGCAATGGTAACGGTTCCTGAATTCAATCTGAACAAACCCTTTAGTGAGGCCGGATCAGATAAAAAGCTGTCTATGGATAAGCTGAATGAAATGTGGAGAAACCCATGTATAAGCAATACCTATGAACCGGGCTCCACATTTAAAATACTGACTGCAGCCGCAGCACTTTCACAAGGGGTTGTCAGGGTAAATGATCCGTTTTTCTGCCCGGGCTACATTACTGTCGAAGACAGAAGAATAAGATGCCATAAAAATGGTGGACATGGAAGTGAAAATTTCAGACAGGGAATTATGAATTCCTGTAATCCTGTTTTTATAACAATCGGTACAAGACTCGGCACGGAAAATTTTTATAATTATCTTAACAAATTTGAGGTTTTGAAGAAAACAGGAGTTGACCTTCCGGGAGAAGCGGTTACAATAATGCATAAAAAGGAAAATGTCGGGGCAGTAGAGCTTGCAACCATATCATTTGGCCAGTCCTTCCAGCTTACGCCTTTACGACTGATGGCATCTGTATCAGCCATAATTAATGGTGGCCACATGATAGTTCCGCATTTTGCAAATGAAATTGTTGATGAAGAAAGATATAAGAAGCTTGAATATAAGGCTTCTGATAATATAGTAAGTGAAGAGGTCTCGGGGACCATGAGAGAGCTTTTAGAGGCGGTTGTGTCAGAGGGAACCGGCCACAAGGCAGCAGTTGAGGGTTATCTTGTGGGNNCGGCACCTCTGAAAAGCTTCCAAGACGAAGCGGCAAATATATTGCATCCTGTCTTGGCTTTGCACCGGCAGATGATCCAAAGGTAATGGCGCTGGTTCTTATTGACGAACCAAAGGGAATATATTATGGTGGTAATATTGCAGCACCNNGTTATCAGTGAGTTATTTGATAACATACTGCCTTATCTTGGAATTGAAAAAGCAGATGATAAATAACAGATAAAAGATAATTCCTGATATGGGATTAAAAACATACAATACATAATTATATAGCAGAAAAGAAATGAGTATATGGAGGATATGAGTAATGACATTTGAAAAGTACAACAAACCGGTAATTGTAGCAGGAATAGGTAAAAGCGGTATCGCAGCCTGTGGATTATTAAAAAAGGCTGGGGTGAGTGTTTATCTTTATGACGATAAAAACAGTCTTGATGAAAAAGAGATAGAGAAGAAATTTGGGGACAGTGACAATATCAGAATGTTTACAGCAAGNNATACCTGATGAAGAGTTACAGAATGTAGAATATGCTGTTTTAAGTCCTGGAATTCCGGTTGATTCACCTACAGTGATGGCATGGAAGGAAAGAAATATCAATATAATCGGAGAAGTGGAGCTTGCCTATACATTTGAAAAGGGTGAGGTTGCAGCCATTACAGGTACTAATGGAAAGACTACTACAACCTCTCTTCTTGGAGCTATTATGAAGAAGGCAAGAGAGCATGTAAGCATTGCCGGTAATATAGGATTTCCATATACAGAGACAGTAACTGAGTCCTGTAAGGGTTCCTGTACAGTTCTTGAGATAAGCAGCTTCCAGCTTGAGACTATTGATACCTTCAGACCGGTTGTCAGCGCTGTGCTTAATATAACTCCGGACCATCTTAACAGACATCATACTATGGAAAAATATATTGAGGCAAAGCTTGATATTGCTAAGAATCAGACTGAGGATGACTATATTGTACTTAACTATGAAGATGAAGTGTTAAGAGAATATGCTGATAAGCTTACACCACATGTTATATTCTTTAGCAGCAGCACAGAGCTTTCAGAAGGAATATATCTTAAAAATGGTGAAGTTATTACTCTGAAGCATGATGGCCAGGAAACTGAAATTGTTAACATTCATGATCTTAAGCTTCTTGGTATGCATAATTACGAGAATGTTATGGCAGCAGTAGCTATGGCATGGAAGTTGAATGTATCATTTGATATAATTAAAGAAGTATGTGAAGAATTTACAAGCGTTGAACACAGAATAGAATATGT
>DEDL01000028.1:16913-45754 GCA_002349525.1 Lachnoclostridium sp. UBA2905 | reverse complement strand
TACAATGATTCAAAGGGAACCAACCCTGATGCAGCAATTAAGGGCATTACCTCAATGGTAAGACCTACATATCTTATCGGTGGCGGTTATGATAAGCAGTCTGATTTTACAGAGTGGGTTGAAGCCTTTGGTGATACAGTGAAGGAGCTTGTACTTATAGGTGCAACGAAGAAGAAGATTGCTGCAACATGTGATAAGGTGGGCTTTAAGAATTACATAATGTTTGAAACATTAAGAGANNGCAGTAGTATACTGCAAGGAAAATGCACAGCCGGGAGACGCGGTTCTTCTGTCACCTGCATGTGCGAGCTGGGATATGTTTGACAGCTACGAACAAAGGGGAGAACTTTTCAAAAAATACGTTAAGAGTGAAAAATAGTTGGAACTGTTAAATAGTTGAAGCTGTTAAAAGAGGTTTGCAGCAGGCAGGGTAAGAATTGCCTGAATATAATGGAGATGCAGGTGGAAAGAGATTATGGGCAGAACGAAGAGAAAAGCCAGAAAAAGACAAAGTTATTATGATTACAGTATGCTCATACTTGTAATTTTTATAGTGGCATTTGGTCTTGTTATGGTTTACAGTGCAAGTTCATTTACTGCACAAACTCACGATAAATATGGTTATGATGCAGCATTTTTCCTGAAAAAGCAGGCTAAATCGGCTTTGGCAGGTGCGATATTTATGTTGCTGGTATCAAAATTGGATTACAGATTCCTCTTAAAGAGAATTCCACTTACAAAATTAAAGTGGGCACCCCTTGTATTTTTGATTGCAACATTTTTACAGGGGCTTGTATTAGTTATTGGTGATGAGGTAAATGGAGCCAAAAGATGGCTTAGCATTGGTGGATTTAGTTTTCAGCCCTCTGAGGTTACAAAGGTTGCAGTAATTATATTTGCATCATACATAATATTTGCTCAACCTGAGATTATGAAAAGTATCTTAGGTTCAGTAAAGGTTGGTATATTTTGTGCTTTGCCAATTATCCTTATAGTTATTGAAAACTTAAGTACAGCAATTGTTATTGTGTGTATTTTGGGTGTAATGTGTTTTATAGCCAGTACCAATGGACCAAGAAAAATTCTGGTTATATCTTTATTTATACTGTTAGCTGTGGGTTTTATTATAATTTTGTATTTTGGTGAAGGCTTTCGTATGACACGAATACAGATATGGTTAGATGTTGAAAACCATGAAGGTGGCCAACAGATTCTCCAGGGGCTTTATGCTATTGCATCCGGCGGACTTTTTGGTACAGGTCTCGGTCAGAGTATGCAAAAGCTCGGTTTTATACCTGAATCCTACAATGATATGATTTTTTCAATCATATGTGAAGAGCTTGGACTTTGTGGTGCTATTATTGTTATGATCGTATTCATAATGATTATGTGGAGAATATATACAATCGCATTACATTCACCTGACCTGTTTGGTTCGCTTATATGTTATGGAGTAATGGCTCATATTGCAATACAGGTACTTTTAAATATAGCCGTTGTAACTAATTCCCTGCCATCAACAGGAGTACCTCTTCCATTTGTAAGCTATGGAGGAACCTCTCTTATGATTCTTATGGCTGAGATGGGGCTTGTGTTAAGCGTTTCCAATAAAATCGAGAATTAGCTCTGTTCTCTCACATACAGGTTGTCATTATCATATAATAATAGAAAAATGAAATGAAGAACCTATGAGCAGATATTATATTGATGGCGGTATTCCACTTAAGGGTGAGAATATTGTCAAAGGATGCAAAAATTCTGTCCTTCCAATGATGGCAGCAGCCTTAATTCATAAGGGTGTAAGCATTATTGAAAATTGTCCGGATATAAGTGATGTCCGGGACATGTCGGATATATTAAGAAGTCTTGGCTGTGTGGTTAATTATGACAGGGGAACACTTACCATAGACGCATCATATGTAGATGGCGATTATCTTTCAGGAGAAATCGTTAAGAAGGTCAGAATCTCTGTGCTTGTTATGGGAGCAATGCTTGCAAGAAAAGGCTGCATAAGGATGGATTATCCCGGAGGCTGCCGCATAGGAAAAAGGCCGATTGATTATCATATTGATGTGCTTAGAAGCCTTGGTGCCAATATCACTGAAAAGGATGATTGCATTGAGGCAGAATGTCAGGCTCTTAAGGGTGCTGTAATATATCTTCCCTTCCCAAGCGTAGGGGCAACAGAAAATGCTCTTATTGCTGCCGCTGCCGCGCAGGGTACAACTATTTTGCGGGGCACAGCTAATGAGCCTGAAATACATGATTTGTGTGTTATGCTTAGAAAAATGGGAGCAGATATAAGTAATTTCAGACCCGGTAAGATTATTGTCCGGGGGAAGGACTCATTTTTATCTGCAAGGCACCATCTTATGTCCGACAGGATTGTTGCCGGAACCTATGCTATTATGGCTGCCGCATGCGGTGGCAGTATAAGGCTTCAAATGGACAATGTGTATGCTATGACTTCCCTGTCAAAGGTCCTTAAACAGATGGGCTGTATTGTAAACACAGGCAATGATTATTACGAGGTAACAAAAAAGGCGAGGCTGCGGGCTGTTGAAAGGATTGTTACAGAACCCTTTCCTGGTTTTCCAACAGATCTTCAGTCCCAGATCATGGTGGCACTTTGCCTGGCAGATGGAAAAAGTACAATAGAAGAAAAAATATTTGAAAACCGTTTTCAGGTTGTGGATGAACTGGTAAAGCAGGGAGCAGATATATCTGTTTTTGGAACCAGAGCAGTTATTAATGGGTGTAAAAGACTGTATGGGAAAGAAACTACCGCAAAGGAACTGCGAGGAGGAGCAGCACTTATAACTGCAGCCCTTGCAGCATATGGTCAGTCTATCGTGACTGATGAAAATGATTATATTAGAAGAGGATACGAAAACATCGAAAATGATGTGAAAGGGTTTGGAGGAAGAATATACCGTGATTAATAGTATGAAAAAAAGATGGAAATTATGCCTTGCCCTTGCCATTGTAATTCTTGTAATACTGGCGGGGCTCATTTCCATAATCGTATTTAAGATAGATAATGTAATTGTTACCGGAAATGAAAGAGTATCAGAAAATCTTATCAGGGACAATTTTATAAATGGTCCTCTTGGGGACAACATGCTTGTTTTAAAAATGAAGGACAAGTTCAAGGCCTTTGATGAGATGCCTGCAATTCGTGATTATGACCTGATATATGAGGGCAATGATCAGGTGACAATACAGGTTTATGAAAAGGCACTTGTTGCCGGCTTTGATTATATGGGTGAATACATATATTTTGACAAGGATGGACTTGTCCTTGAAACAACAACTGAAAAGCTTGATAAAATACCTCTTATTGAGGGAGTTGCCTTTACAAACTTTGCGATGAATCAGACAATTAATGTGGAAAACAGTGATCAGATAGGTATGATTCTTGATGTTTCAGAGCTTGTTGATCATTACAATATATCAGTTAAAAAGATTAAGTTTAATGAGAATTATGAGCTTACTCTTGTGACAAAAGGTATCAGGGTTTATTTTGGAAAGCAGAAGCTTTATGACGAGCAGTTTGCAGCCATAGCAGATGTCCTTAAAACTGCTAGAAAAAATAAGCTTAAAGGAACAATAGATATGAGAAATTATAAGAGAGGAGACAGGATAATTTTAAAACAAAGAGCAAAATCATAAAAAAAATATAAAGACTGAAAATGAGCCGTTTTTTAGCTTGATTATTTTTAAGAAAAAATATATTATATGTATGTGTTATCAGGTTTAAATGTACAAAATGTTGTGTTATACCTGAATGATTGATTGAATTGAATAATTGTAATGAATAATTGAATTGAATATTTATTTGGTTTGAATATAAAATGTGATCTGAAAGAAGGAGGAAGTACGGTGTTAGAATTAATGAATAACGATGTTGAGACAGCTGCCAAGATTCTGGTTGTAGGTGTTGGTGGAGCCGGAAACAATGCTGTCAACAGAATGATAGAAGAGGGAATTGAAGGTGTTGAGTTTGCCTGTGTCAATACAGATAAGCAGCATCTTATGAATTGTAAGGCAAGCAATTGTATACAGATTGGTGAGAAGCTCACAAAGGGTCTTGGTGCAGGTGCTAAGCCTGAAGTAGGTGAAAAGGCTGCTGAGGAAAGTATTGAAGAGCTTACTGAGCAGATTAAAGGTAAGGACATGGTATTCGTAACATGTGGTATGGGTGGTGGAACCGGAACAGGTGCAGCACCGGTTATCGCAAAGATTGCAAAAGAGATGGGTGTTCTTACAGTTGGTATAGTAACAAAGCCATTTAAGTTTGAAGGAAAAGTAAGAATGAGCAATGCCATTTCAGGTATTGAAAAGCTTAAAGCCTGTGTGGATACTCTTATCGTTATTCCTAATGACAAGCTTCTTGAAATCGTTGATAGAAGAACTACAATGCCTGATGCCTTAAGAAAAGCTGATGAGGTTCTCCAGCAGGGTGTTCGTGGTATTACAGACCTTATTAATGTTCCTCAGATCATCAACCTTGACTTCGCTGATGTTCAGACAGTTATGCATGACAAGGGAATTGCCCATATCGGTATCGGTTACGGACATGGAGATGACAAGTGTATCGAAGCTGTTAAACAGGCTATTAACAGTCCTCTTCTTGAGACAACAATTGAGGGTGCAACACATGTAATCATCAATGTTTCAGGAGATGTCGGACTTCTTGAAGGTAACGAAGCTGCATCATATGTGCAGGAGCTTACAGGAGATTCAGCTAATATTATATTTGGTGCAAGCTATGATGCATCAACACCGGATGCTATTTCAATTACAATTATTGCTACAGGACTTGAGGGTTCCGGTCAGTCACAGGAGGCAGCACCTAAGGTTTCTTCATTTGCTGGCAGTGACTTCAGACAGCCTTCTTTCAAGAGTGCACAGAGTTCTCAGAGTACCGCAGGACAGAGAATGCCTGGTTTCCTTTCAGGAAATAATAGTCAGACTTCTTCATTTGGCGCAGGATATGATACTAAGGAAACAGCAGATCCTGTTAAATCATTTGACGGTGGAAGCTTTGCAGGTTCACTTTCTAACAATAAGAGCAAAGCCGGAAGTGAGACAGTAGGAATCAAGATTCCTGAATTTCTTCAGAAAAAGAGATAATTATAATAATTATAAACGGAGAGAGCATCTATGAAGATTAATACCAAGATTCAGAAGGTAGATTGCGACTGGATTGATGTCAAGAATGAATGCAGAAGTACAGTTAACAAGGATGCAACTGATACTCCTGCAAGTCCTGAATTCAAGAAGAAGCTTCTCATATCTGAGCATAGTCCTATAAGACTTATATCTGTTAAGTGGAGATGGGAAGGCATCTATTCCTGGGTAAGTGTTCATTTTGCAAGACACTGGCTTGGATGGGATAAGTGGGTAAGCACCCAGAGAACAGACCGTACTGGTGTTGACCGCAATAAGCAGCCACAGGATACAGAGGTTAATATGGATGTCCGTGCCAATGCCCAGGCCCTTATTAATGTTGCAAGATTTCGTCTTTGTTTTCAGGCCAGCAACGAAACACGTTCCTGCATGGAAAATCTTAAGGAGAACATTCATGATGAGCTTCCTGAGGTTGCAGATGTAATGGTTCCAAACTGTGTTTATCGTGGTGGATGCCCGGAATTTACCCAGTGTGGATTCTGGAAAAAGTTTGTGGACAGCGTGGACAATAAGGATGACCTTCTTGATATTAACAAGCGTTATGAACATTACAACAGGCAGTTTTACAACAGATAATATTTGAAACAGGTAATGTTTGAAACAGGTAATATTTGAAACAGGTAATGTTTAAACCAGATAATATAAGATAATATGGAATATGAATTATGCCGGAATCCCGTTTGCGGGGTTTCGGTTTTTTTATAGGAAACTCATAAATAGATTATTGTTTTGGTATAGTGAATATGCTATACTTTACTTTATATAAATATGATTATATGGAGGCCACAGGTATGGATTACAAAAATGCAGGAGTTGATATTGAAGCAGGGTACGAAGCTGTAAGACTTATGAAGAAGCATGTTCAGTCTACTATGAGACCTGAAGTATGTACTGATATCGGAGGATTTTCAGGAGCTTTTTCACTTAGCAGTTTCAGTGGAATGAAGGAGCCTACACTGGTTTCAGGAACTGATGGAGTAGGTACTAAGCTTAAGATTGCATTTGAGATGGACAAGCATGACACAATTGGTATTGATTGTGTTGCCATGTGTGTGAATGATATTGCATGTGCAGGAGGAGAACCATTATTTTTCCTTGATTATATTGCATGTGGAAAGAATTATCCTGAAAAAATTGCAGCAATTGTAAGTGGTGTAGCAGAGGGATGCAGACAGTCTAATGCAGCACTTATCGGTGGAGAGACAGCAGAGATGCCAGGATTCTATCCGGAAAGTGAATATGACCTTGCCGGTTTTGCAGTTGGTATCGTTGATAAATGTGATATGATTAACGGAAGTACACTTAAGGCTGGTGATGTACTTGTTGGAATCGCTTCATCAGGTATACACAGTAATGGTTATTCACTTGTAAGAAAGGTGTTTAATATTGAGAAGAATTCTCTTGATAAGCACTATGACTGCCTTGGAAAAACATTAGGTGAGGCACTTCTTACACCAACCAAGATATATGTTAAGGCACTTTCAGATATTAAGAAGGCAGGAGTTAAGATTAAGGCCTGCAGCCATATTACAGGTGGTGGTTTCTATGAGAATATTCCAAGAATGCTTAAGGAAGGAACACATGCAAAGATTAAGAAAAACAGTTTTGTAATTCCACCAATCTTTGAGCTCCTTGCAAAAGAAGGTAATATTGAAGAACAGATGATGTTCAATACATATAATATGGGTATTGGTATGATGGTAGCAGTTGATAAGACACAGGTTGATGACTGTGTTGCTGCAATTAAGGCTGCTGGTGAGACACCTTATATTGTTGGTGAAATTGTTGATGGTGACAAGGGTATTACACTTGTAGATTAAGGAGAATGACATGAAAAATGTTGTAGTTCTTGTTTCCGGTGGTGGAACCAATCTTCAGGCGCTGATTGACGCTGTTGATGCCGGAACTGTGAAGAATGCGGTTATAAGTGCTGTTATAAGCAATAAGGAGAATGCATATGCCCTTACAAGAGCTAAGGAGCATGGAATTGCTTCTGAATGCATTTCACCAAAAAGTTTTGAAAACCAGGATGCATTTGCAGATGCACTTTTAGATGCATTTGACAGATATAAGGCCGATCTTGTTGTACTTGCAGGATATCTTGTAATTGTTCCCAAAAAGGTTATTAAAAGCTACGCAGGAAGAATTATGAACATCCATCCATCACTTATTCCTTCACATTGTGGTCCTGGTTATTATGGACTTCATGTGCATGAAAGTGTTCTTGCAAGAGGCAATAAGGTGACTGGAGCAACAGTTCATTTTGTTGATGAGGGAACAGATACAGGTCCTATTATTCTTCAGAAGGCTGTAGAGGTTAGGGACGATGATACTCCGGAGGTACTTCAGAAAAGAGTTATGGAAGAGGCTGAGTGGAAGATACTTCCACAGGCAGTAAGTCTTTTTGCTGAAGATAAGCTCCAGATTGTTAATGGTACAGTCAAGGTCAAATAGCAGGTATTTAGAAAGGGATAAAAGCATGAAAGTATTAATAGTTGGAAGTGGCGGACGTGAACATGCAATTGCAATGAGCGTTGCAAAGAGCCCAAAGGTAGATAAGATTTACTGTGCACCAGGCAATGCAGGTATTGCAGGTGTAGCTGAATGTGTTGATATTAAGGCTATGGAGCTTGATAAGCTTGCCGATTTTGCAAGTGAGAATAATATTGATCTTACAATCGTAGGAATGGATGATCCACTTGTAGCCGGAATCGTTGATGTATTTGAAGCCAAAGGCTTAAGAGTATTTGGACCAAGAAAGAATGCAGCCATAATTGAAGGCTCAAAGGTATTTTCAAAGGATCTTATGAAAAAATATAATATACCTACTGCTGCATACGAGTCATTTACCGATCCAGCCAAGGCTAAGGAATATCTTGAGGATTGCAAGTATCCTATAGTACTTAAGGCGGATGGTCTTGCTCTTGGAAAGGGAGTTCTTATATGCAACACCAGAGAAGAGGCTATGGAAGGTGTTAAAACACTTATGCAGGATAAGCAGTTTGGTGATGCCGGTAATAGTATTGTAATTGAAGAATTCCTTACAGGAAGAGAAGTTTCAGTTCTTTGTTACTGTGATGGAACACATATTAAGCCAATGACAAGCGCTCAGGACCATAAGAGAGCCAAGGACAATGATGAAGGTCTTAACACAGGTGGTATGGGAACATTTTCACCAAGCCCATTTTATGATGATGTGGCAAGAAAGTTCTGTGAGGATTATGTATTCCAGCCAACAATGGATGCCATGAAAAAAGAAGGCAGAGATTTTGTAGGAATATTATTTGTGGGACTTATTCTTACTCCGGATGGACCAAAGGTTCTTGAGTATAACGCAAGATTTGGTGATCCTGAAGCACAGGTAGTTCTTCCAAGAATGAAGACAGATATTATAACTGTTATGGAAAGCTGTATTGATGGAAAGCTTGATGAGGTTGAGCTTGAGTTTGAGGATAACGCATGCGTATGTGTAATTCTTGCATCAGACGGTTACCCTGAAAAATATGAGAAGGGTAAGGTTATAACAGGTCTTGAGAATTTTGAAGGCAGGGATGGTTATTATGTATTCCATTCAGGCACAAAGTTTGATGGAGATAATATTGTAACCAACGGAGGCCGTGTTCTTGGTATAACAGCTAAGGGAGACAACCTTAAGGAAGCACGTAAGAATGCTTACGAGGCAACAAAGTGGGTTAATTTTGATAACAAATATATGAGAAATGATATTGGTAAAGCTATTGATGATGTGATCAACTAATATATAAACATATATATTTATAAACATATATAACAGGAGGAGAAACAATGTATTCATTTGACGAAATCAACAACTATGATCCTGAAATTGCACAGGCAATAATGCAGGAAAAGGGAAGACAGAATGATCATATTGAGCTTATTGCTTCAGAGAATTTTGTCTCAAAGGCAGTTATGGCAGCTATGGGAAGTCCATGCACCAATAAGTACGCTGAAGGATATCCGGGAAAGAGATATTATGGCGGATGTGAGTATGTGGATGTTATCGAAACTCTTGCCATTGAAAGAGCAAAGAAGTTATTTAACTGTACTTATGTTAATGTTCAGCCACATTCAGGTGCTCAGGCTAACATGGCAGTATTTTTTGCCCTTGTTAAACCAGGTGATACAGTAATGGGTATGAACCTTGCACATGGCGGACATCTTACACATGGTTCACCTGTTAACTTTTCAGGAGCATATTTTAATATTGTTCCTTATGGAGTTAATGATGAAGGATTTATCGACTATGAAGAAGTAGAAAAGATTGCAAAAGAGTGCAAGCCAAAGCTTATTGTTGCAGGTGCAAGTGCATATGCAAGAAAGATTGATTTCAAGCGTTTCAGAGAAATCGCTGATGAGGTTGGAGCATTCCTTATGGTTGATATGGCTCATATTGCCGGTCTTGTTGCATCAGGATATCATGAGAGCCCAATTCCATATGCTCATGTTACAACAACTACAACACATAAGACACTTCGTGGACCTAGAGGTGGTATGATTCTTTCATCAGAAGAATTCGCAACAGAGCATAAGCTTAACAAGGCTGTATTCCCAGGAATCCAGGGTGGACCTCTTATGCATGTTATCGCTGCTAAGGCAGTATGTTTCAAAGAGGCATTGGAGCCATCATTTAAGGAGTATGGTAAGAATATTATTGATAATGCACAGGCTCTCTGCAAGGGTCTTATGGATCGTGGAATTGATATAGTATCAGGTGGTACAGACAATCATCTTATGCTTGTAGACCTTGTTAAGAAGGGTGTTACAGGTAAAGAGGCTGAGATATTCCTTGATGAAGCTAATATTACATGTAACAAAAATACAATCCCTAATGATCCTCAGAAACCATTTGTAACAAGTGGTATCCGTCTTGGAACAGCTGCTGTTACAACAAGAGGAATGAATACAGAGGATATGGACGTTATAGCAGATGCTATTGCAATGCTTATTAATGACGTTGATGCTAATAAAGCTAAGGCTATGGAGCTTGTTAAGACTCTTACAAGCAAGTATCCACTTTATGAGTAAGTAAGATAAACGCTACAAGAATTAGCAAATAAATTGATGTTTATGTGGGGCATATTGAGGCATTTCTCCTTATATGCCCTATTTACTTAGATAATTGTCATATGATGACATAGATTTTGGTTCTGAAAGATGTGTATGAAAGGGTTTTAATACATAATGAAGAAGTTGTTTATTGCGGAGAAACCAAGTGTAGCTGAGGCATTTGCCAATGCTATGAAATGTCGGGTGCAAAAAAGAGATGGATATATGGAGGGGGACAGTATTGTTGTAACCTGGTGTGTAGGTCATCTTGTTACAATGAGCTATCCTGATGCATATGATCCGGCTCTAAAGCGCTGGAGCAAGGAAACACTTCCTTTTTTACCGGACAAATTCAAATACGAGGTTATAAAGGGTGTTGCCAAGCAGTATAAAATAGTATCAGGTCTTCTTAACCGTGAAGATATTGATACGATATATGTATGTACTGACTCCGGGCGTGAAGGAGAATATATATACAGGCTTGTGGATCAGATGGCCAAGGTGCCTGATTCCAAGGATAAGAGGCGTGTGTGGATCGATTCCCAGACTGAGGAAGAGGTTTTACGAGGCATAAAGGAAGCCAAGCCCCTTAATGCATATGATAATATTGCTGCATCGGCATATCTAAGGGCCAAGGAAGATTATCTTATGGGAATTAATTTTTCCAGAGTCCTTTCAGTTGTGTATGGTTCAACGGTAAATGATTGCGTCAAGAGTAACAAGTGGATGGCTGTTTCTGTTGGAAGGGTTATGACCTGTGTACTTGGAATGGTTGTAAACAGGGAAAGAGAGATAAGATCGTTTGTTAAAACTCCTTTTTACAGAATATTTGGTGATTTTGAACCGGAAGAATCCGAAAATTCTGTTTTTTCGGCTGAATGGAAGGTGACAGAAGGCAGCAAATATTATGGGACACCTTATCTTTATAAGGACAACGGCTTTAAGGACAGGGACATTGCCAAAAAGATGTGCCAGGAGATACAACCTGAAAGGGAAGCTGTAATCAAAAAGATTGAAAAAAAGCGTGAGAAGAAAAATCCACCATTATTATTTAATCTGGCAGAGCTTCAGAATATCTGCTCCAAGGTCTTTAAGATAAGTCCGGATCAGACACTTGCAATAACCCAGGAGCTTTATGAGAAAAAGCTGGTTACTTATCCAAGAACCGATGCCAGAGTTTTGTCAACTGCAATCGCAAAAGAGATAGACCGCAATATTAAGGGACTTCTTTCGTATCCCCTTGTGTCAGGCTATGCTGATGAGATACTCAAGCAAAAAATGTATCAGGGAATTGAAAAAACCAAGTATGTTAATGACAAGCAGATTACTGACCATTATGCCATTATTCCTACAGGTCAGGGCTTAAAGATTCTTGATTCAATGCCGGATTTGCAAAAAAAGGTGTATGAAGTGATTGTAAGAAGATTTCTTGCTATTTTTTACCCACCGGCAGTATATCAGAAGGTATCAATTGTGGCGGCAACCATATCACCTGAGGAGTGCTTTTATACTAACAATAAAATACTTGTGGAAAAAGGATTTCTTTCTGTATCGGAGTTCTCATTTAAGAAAAAGAAAGAGAATACAGACAATGAGAAAAATGGTGCCGGAGGAAATGAAGAACAAGGCGAGGGCGCAGATTCAGATTCTAATCCTGATTCAGCAGAGGATGCAGAAAATGTCCAGACAATGACCGACGAAGAATTTGCCCAACTTCTTAAAAAGATAAAAACCGGTTCAAAGCTTACCCTCAAAAATCTCAACATCAAAGAGGGAGAAACATCACCACCTAAGAGATATAATTCAGGTCAGATGATTCTTGCAATGGAAAATGCCGGACAGCTTATAGAAGATGAGGATTTACGTGCACAGATTAAGGGTAGTGGAATAGGAACAAGTGCTACAAGAGCGGAGATTCTTAAAAAGCTGGTTAACATTGAATATATCAGACTCAATAAGAAAACACAGATATATACTCCTTCATTTGTTGGAGAAGCAGTTTATGAGGTAGTGAACGCCTCCATTCGAAGTATGCTGAATCCGGAGCTTACTGCAAGCTGGGAGCTTGGTCTTTCCCAGGTGGCAGAGGGAACTATTACGGAAAAAGAGTATATGGATAAGCTTGAAAGCTTCGTCAGAAGGAATGTGGATTATGTTAAAGGCAATAATTACAGCGCAGCATTAAGACAGCGCATTAATGCAGTGAAGAAATTTTATACCAAATAATATGGGTAAACATTTTTGATACAGTCAGGAGTGATATAATGAAAATTGCAGAAATGTATGATCTTTCAAAGACAATAGCAGCCCCATTATTTGAAGGAAAGACTTATCCCTGGGAGGTTCTTCCACATATTGAAGAATTTATTCTGGAGCTTGGTAAAACTCTTTCTGAGAATGACTACGATAAAAGAGGGGACAATATATGGATTGCCAAGACAGCAAAGGTGGCAGATACAGCTTCCATAACAGGACCGGCAATCATATGTGATGGTGCAGAGATAAGACACTGCGCCTTTATAAGGGGAAAGGCCATAGTTGGTGCAGGAGCAGTAGTTGGCAATTCCACAGAGCTTAAAAATGTTGTTTTATTTGATAAGGTACAGGTTCCACATTATAATTATGTTGGAGATTCCATACTTGGCTATAAGGCTCACATGGGAGCAGGTTCCATAACTTCAAATGTCAAATCAGATAAAACATTAGTCACTATAAATGCTTCCATGTATGGCAATGGCTCTCTTGGAAAGATAGAAACAGGTCTTAAAAAGATGGGTGCTGCCCTGGGAGATAATGTGGAAGTTGGATGTAATAGTGTATTGAATCCGGGAACAGTTGTAGGAGCCGGAACAAATATTTACCCTCTTTCAAGTGTAAGAGGCTACGTTCCAGCTAATTCAATTTATAAAAATGAAGAAAATATTGTTATAAAACAATAAGTGTCATAATTGACAAAATCTCGACAATATTGTATTCTATATAAGGTTTATAAAATGAACATATCATATTGATTATAATGATGAAAGGAGTTTCAACATGATTTATTCAAAAGAAGTAGAAGAAATGTGTCCGGTTGCACAGGGCGTTTCACATGGTTGCGCACCTATTCCGGAAGAAGCAAAATGGGTAAAAGCTAAAGAAGTTAAAGACATCTCAGGTTTTACACATGGTATTGGCTGGTGTGCTCCACAGCAGGGTGCATGTAAGCTTTCATTAAACATTAAAGAGGGTATCATCGAAGAGGCTCTCGTAGAGACTATTGGATGTTCAGGAATGACACATTCAGCAGCTATGGCTTCTGAAATTCTTCCTGGAAGAACAGTTCTTGAAGCTCTTAATACAGACCTTGTCTGTGATGCTATCAACACAGCTATGAGAGAGTTATTCTTACAGATCGTTTATGGTCGTAGCCAGTCAGCTTTCTCAGAAGAAGGACTTCCAGTAGGAGCTGGTCTTGAAGATTTAGGAAAAGGTCTTCGTTCACAGGTTGGTACAATGTACGGAACAAAAGCTAAGGGACCTCGTTACCTTGAAATGGCTGAAGGTTACGTAACAGGTATTGCACTTGATGAGGACAATGAGATAATTGGTTACAAATTCGTTTCTCTTGGTAAGATGACAGACTTCATTAAGAAGGGTGACGATCCAACTACAGCTTATGAAAAGGCTTGTGGTCAGTACGGAAGAGTTGCTGATGCTGTTAAGATTATCGATCCAAGAACAGATGAAGAGATTAAATAATTAGGAGGAGAGAAAAAATGGCTTTATTTGAATCATATGAAAGAAGAATTGACCAGATTAATAAAGTGTTAGGTGAATACGGTATCTCTTCCATAGAAGAAGCTGAGAAGATTACTAAGGACGCCGGCCTTAATGTATACGATATGGTTAAAGGCATTCAGCCTATTTGTTTTGAGAACGCATGCTGGGCTTATACAGTAGGTGCAGCTATCGCAATTAAGAAGAACTGCAGAAAGGCATCAGATGCTGCTGCAGCAATCGGTGAAGGACTTCAGGCTTTCTGTATTCCAGGTTCAGTTGCAGACACACGTAAGGTTGGTCTTGGACATGGTAACCTTGGAAAGATGCTTCTTGAGGAAGATACAGAATGTTTCGCATTCCTTGCAGGACATGAGTCATTCGCAGCTGCTGAGGGAGCTATCGGTATCGCTGAAAAAGCTAACAAGGTTCGTAAAAAACCTCTTAGAGTTATCCTTAACGGACTTGGAAAGGATGCTGCTCAGATCATTTCACGTATCAACGGATTTACATTCGTAGAGACAGAGTATGATCCATACAAGAACGAAGTTAAAGAAGTATTCCGTAAGTGCTACTCAAAAGATCCTGAGAGCCCACGTGCTAAGGTTAACTGCTATGGTGCAAATGATGTTTGCGAAGGTGTTGCTATCATGTGGAAAGAGGGAGTTGACGTATCTATCACAGGTAACTCAACAAACCCAACTCGTTTCCAGCATCCAGTAGCAGGAACATACAAGAAGGAGTGTATTGAGAAAGGTAAGAAGTATTTCTCAGTTGCTTCAGGTGGTGGTACAGGACGTACACTTCATCCAGATAACATGGCAGCAGGTCCTGCTTCATACGGTATGACTGATACAATGGGACGTATGCATAGTGATGCACAGTTCGCTGGTTCATCATCAGTTCCAGCTCACGTTGAGATGATGGGTCTTATCGGTGCAGGTAACAACCCAATGGTTGGTATGACTGTTGCAGTTGCAGTTTCTGTAGAGGAAGCAGCAACAGCTGGTAAGTTTTAATTAATCGCATAATTTTAATGCTTTGGAGGGTTTGTCAGGTTTGACAAGCCCTCTTTTTTAAGCTTCAAAAAGACAAAAGAAAAGACACTCTGGAGCGGTTCAATAAAACAGTATATTAGTTTTCGGGAAACGGCAAAGTCATTGATGTCTTGCCAAAGCTTATCACAATTATCAATGCCCCAAGAATACGCACGCTGGTATTCCGGTATGGTAAAAACAGTATCTTCTTCGAGTTTCAGATAATCACCAATCTTTTTAAGTTTGGGTTCAATATTCTTTGCCATAATCAGGCCTCCATAACCGTTCTAAATATTTCATTGAGCTACCGCTCGTCTAACAATAATATTTATCCATTGTCACACATTACTCAGCTTGGCGCTGTAATGAGAATAACATTTAACTTAGCTCATCTATTGTTTTATCAATCTTCTCAATTGCATAGAGCGGCAAATTTATAAGCCAATCTTCCTTTTTGAAATCTGCCATCGAAGTACGAACAGATATATCAGGTGAAAACTTCTCCTGATATGTTTTCAAGCTCTTTGCTCTAAGGTTAACTTCTGCCTTCACTTCAACCGGAATAATTTGCTCACCTGTATCAATAACAAAGTCAACCTCACAAGAACCCCTATCGTTGGTATAATAATAAATACCTAAATCTTCGATGGTTTTTAATTGCTGACAAACATACTGTTCAGTAAGAGCGCCTTTGAATTCGACAAAAAGATCGTTCCCATCAAGCAAAGTACGTTGATGAAGCCCCGTCATGCATCCGAGCAATCCCACATCTACCAAAAATAACTTAAATGCTTTTAAGTCTTCATACGCCCGTAGCGGGATGCCCGTTGCATTTACACGGCTGACCTTATGAACGAGACCGCAATCACTGAGCCACATAATTGCGGTTTCATAGTCTTTCGCACGGGCACCTTCACGGACGAGCCCGTAAATGAATTTTTTGTTTTCTTTGGCTAACTGAGAAGGAATACTGTTCCACAACATACGAAGTCTTGGTACAATCTCATTTGGAGCATGTTTAGAGAAGTCTTGTTCGTAGGCTGCAAGGATTCGCTTTTGAATTTCACGGACCTCGTTAAAGTCTTTGTTCTCTGCGAAGCTTTGCACAGCTTCAGGCATACCACCGACAAAGTAGTATTGCTTTAAGGAATCGATATATGTTTGCTTAAAGCATGTAATCATCCCAAAGTCTTGCTTATCAAGAAGTTCGGCAAAACGTTCCTTATCGGTTGCCATCAAAAACTCTTTGAACGAAAGAGGATAAAGCTTTAAGAAATCTACCTTGCCAACGGGAAAAGATGTGCCTTGATGCAAAGCGATACCAAGCAAAGAACCGGCACATACAATGTGGTACTGCGGGGCGTTTTCATAAAAATACTTAAGAGATGCCAGCGCTCTAGGAACTTCCTGTACTTCATCAAAAATCAATAAAGAATTGTCCGGATCAATTTTGCGACCAGCATACAATTCTAATCCCATAATTAAGCGGTCAGTATCCAAGTCAGAAGCAAATAACTCTGCCATTCTGGAATTAGAGTCAAAATTGATATATATGGCATCTGTATACGCCTGCTTGCCGAATTCTTTCATTAGCCAGGTCTTGCCAACTTGACGTGCCCCTTCAATAATTAAGGGTTTGCGGCGTTTACTTTGTTTCCATTTTAATAGCTTTTCAATAGCAATTCGGTACATACATGCACCTCCGTCATCATAGTGTAAGTATAGTATATCACACAGTTACAAAAATTACAACGATTTTTAGGCTGCTAAACACATTTTTACGGTGATTAAAGTTGATAAATTTCACAATATTCTGACAAATATTAAAATACAAGCGATGCTTGGTAGGTTTACCGAGCACCGCTTGCGTGTAACTTTATTTGGTTAGCAATAAATCAATTCACATTTGATGATTCCTTCTGCTCGATTACGAATGCTGTTCATAGCTCCGACCCATGTCATTTGGTTAGTTGCTTTTAACTCCCCTGTCACGCCCTCAGAAGCCTTCAATTGCTCAATAATAAGTTCCAGACGGTTCTGTGCCTGCTCATTCAAATCAGCGAGATATGTCCATAGCTCCCCGGTCAAGCAAAGGTCATCAAAGCGGATGGGATTGGATTCTCTCAAATATTCTCTGTGTATCCGTCCTCATCGACCAATAGATCTGGTTTCCTCTTGTAATTTAATATCAAGTATGAAGTAATCTCCACAACGAATATAGTTCAATTCTTGCATCATGTACGCCTCCTACTAAAGTTGAATAAATATATTAGTGATGAAAAAAGCGATACCTGGTTGTTAAAACCAAGTATCGCCAATTTTTCTTGTCGCACCCTGTACGGCAGCTACCCTATGTCAGTAATGTTCTCATGCTGTCTTATTGGAAGCTGCCGTCTGGTCGGTGTCTTTTCTTATTATTCAATATTTTAATTATTCTGTATATATCAGCAATGCTTTTTAAGGGCATTAAAGATTTCGCCGCTTATAGTGCTTATTAATATCACATACAATGCTTTTTAAGGGCATTAAAGGTTTCTTCGCTTATATCATGCTCAATACGGCATGCATCCTCAATAGCTGTTTCTTCGCTTACCCCAAGTTTGATAAGCCAGTTTGATAAAAGAGTATGACGCTCAAGTACATTCTCAGCTCGCTTAAGTCCAATATCTGTTAAAGTAATATGTCCGGTATCTGCCATGGTTATATATCCCTTCTCACGAAGGCTTTTCATAGCCACACTGACACTTGCTTTAGTGAAGTTAAGTTCATTGGCAATATCGATAGAACGCACATTACCATTTTTCTTTGACAATAATAAAATAGTTTCCAGATAATCTTCCATGGATTCATCTGAACGGTGTTTAATATAACTCATATATAATTCTCCTCAATTCATTTTCTATAATATAACATTTATGGGGGCATATGACAATTTATTTTTTTAATTAAGTAGTCAATAAAAATAAATAAATTTTTAAAATAAGTATTGACATATTGAGTTAGTTGTATTAAACTCGCATATGGTTAGAGGAAACTAACATACATTGATACTTTGCTCAGGTTAACCTCAGTCGAGAATACTCCCACTTTGGCAGGTGGTGAGTAATAACAAATCTTCAGAGGTGTTTATAAACAGCAATAAAGGAGGTAACTCTTATGATGAATTTAACAGAAGCTAATGTAGGAGAAGACTATATCGTAAAGGATATAGTTTCAGATGATGAAGAATTGAAGAGCTTTTTGTTTTCACTTGGATGCTATAGTGGTGAACCTGTGACTGTGGTATCCCGTAAAAAAAATGGATATGTACTTTCTATTAAGGACGCAAGATATAACATTGATTCAGATCTTGCAAGCGCAATTAAAATTTGAACTAATGTGCAGATTAATTATTGAATAAAAATGAATCTTTGGATTCATTTTTTTATGACATATAGGTTAGAAAAAGCTAACTCATTTAACTCCGGCTGAGATAAACGGTTCTCGGAGGCGCACATTGTCTGGTAAACAATGGTTTTGCAAACACCGAAACGGAGTGTAGAGTGCAGTGATTCCAAGAAGAATATGTCAATATAAAATTTTTGATTAAATTAAGAAGCTTATAAGGTCTTTGATTATGACTTTAAGCTTCAGGAAGAGAGGAGATATACAATATGAGGATTGCTCTTACAGGAAATCCAAACAGTGGAAAGACCACAATGTACAACGCCCTTACCGGACGCAATGAGAAAATTGGTAACTGGGCAGGTGTAACAGTTGATCGTAAGGAGTGCCGTATTAAGAAGACTTTCTACGATGGAAATGAGGAGGTGATTGCAGTTGATCTTCCAGGCGCATATTCCATGTCGCCATTTACATCTGAGGAAAGCATTACAAGCTCTTATGTAAGAAATGAAAAACCTGATGTTATTATTAACATTGTTGATGCTACAAACTTAAGCAGAAGTCTCTTTTTTACAACACAGTTACTGGAACTTGGAATACCAGTGGTTGTTGCTCTTAACAAGAGTGATATTAATGAGAAAAAAGGCAATAAGATTAATGAAGATGTATTGCAAATGAAGCTTGGATGTCCAGTTATTGATACTGTATCCATATCAAGCAAGGGACTTAAAGAGGTTGTCATGAAGGCAGTTGAAGCTGCAGGAAAGACTCAAAAAGCTCCTTATGTTCAGGATAATATTAATCTTCATGATAAGACTGAGGTTGAAAAGGCTGATCGTAAACGTTTTGATTTTGTTAATTCTATTGTAAAGAAGGTTGAAACAAGAAAGGTTCTTACCAAGGAGAAAAATGCAGGGGATAAGCTTGATTCTGTACTTACAAATCCTGTATCAGGACTTATAATATTTGCTCTTATTATGTACCTCGTATTTTATATTTCACAGTCCACACTTGGTACCTATCTTGCTGATATATTAACTGGATGGATAGAAACTTTCCAGGGCTTTGTTGGTGATAGACTTTCAGATGCAAATCCACTTCTCTATGCACTCTTAGTTGATGGTATTATTGGCGGTGTTGGAGCGGTAGTAGGCTTCTTACCTCTCGTAATGGTTATGTATTTCCTTATCGCATTACTTGAAGATTGTGGATATATGTCCCGTGCAACAGTAGTCCTTGATCCAATCTTTAAAAGAGTTGGTTTATCAGGAAAAACAGTTATCCCAATGATTATAGGTACAGGCTGCGGAATCCCTGCTATTATGGCCTGCCGTACAATTCGTAATGAAAGAGAAAGAAGAACATCAGCAATGCTTGCAACATTTATGCCTTGTGGAGCAAAGCTTCCTGTTATAGCACTTTTTTCCGGAGCATTTTTATCTGATGCATCATGGGTTGGACCTCTTATGTATTTTGTTGGTATCCTTCTTATATTACTTGGAGCTTTACTTGTTAAAGCCATAACAGGTATGAAGTACAGAAAATCATTTTTCATTATCGAGCTTCCTGAATATAAGGTGCCAAGCCTTAAATTTGCTATAGGTTCCATGCTTGAGCGTGGTAAGGCATATATTATTAAAGCTGGAACAATAATTCTTGTGTGCAATACAGTTGTACAGATTATGCAGTCATTTAATACTCATTTCCAGGTAGTAGAAGAGGGAATGGAAAATACTTCAATACTTGCAGCGGTTGCTTCTCCATTTGCATATCTTCTTGTACCTATTGTAGGTGTAGCTGCATGGCAGTTAGCAGCTGCAGCAATTACTGGATTTATTGCAAAGGAAAACGTAGTAGGTACAATTGCAACAGTTTATGGAATGACAAGTCTTATTAGCACAGAAGACAATGAGCTCATTGGAAGTGGAAGTGATGTTGCCGCAATAATTGGAATCACAAAGGTTGCAGCCCTTGCTTACCTTATGTTTAATCTTTACACTCCACCTTGCTTTGCAGCCCTTGGTGCCCTTAACTCAGAGCTTCAAAGCGGAAAATGGCTTCTTGGAGCAATATGTCTTCAGCTTGCAACAGGATTTAGTGTAGGCTTCATTGTTTACCAGGTTGGAACTCTTGTAACAACAGGAAGTCTTGGAGCCGGATTTGTGGGAGGACTTATAGCTGTACTGGTATTTGCAGCTGTTATTGCAGGTCTGATCATAAGAGCAAATAAACAGATTGACACTGAATATGCATTGGAAAAAACAGTATAAGATATTATAATAATAGTATAATGCATACTATAAGACATATTATAAAGCACACCATAAAACATACTATAAAACATACTATAAAACATACAAAGGCAGTCATATTTTTTGGCTGCCATTTTGTTAAAATAAATCTTGACAAATACCCCTTGGGGGTATATTCTCTTTCTTGGAAGGAAGTAAATAAGGGGGTATATTTATATGGATACAGATAATAATGAAAATGTAGGTTCATATGGTGATTGCTGTAAACATTGTGGCGGAGACTGTATGACTGATAAACATAAAAAGAGAGATAAGGAAGAATATACCAAACTTATGAACAGGCTTAAGCGTATTGAAGGACAGGTAAGAGGTGTTCAGGGAATGCTTGATAATGATGCATATTGTATAGATATTCTTGTACAGGTTTCGGCAATTAATGCTGCACTTAATAGTTTTAACAAAGAGCTTTTAAGTAATCACCTAAAGACCTGTGTCAAGAATAATATCCAGGGTGGCAATGATGAAGTTGTTGATGAGTTGATTAAGGTACTTCCAAAGCTTATGAAGTAAACAGATGTAATAAGTTGATGTAAAGAATCAATGTAATAAATCGATGTGATAAATTGACGTGATAAATCGATGTAATAAATTGACGTGATAAATTGATGTGATAAATTGACGTGATAAATTGATGTGATAAATTTACATGATAAATTGACGTGATAGATTGCCAGAATAAACTGAGAGGTGTTTAAAGGATGGATAAGTACATTGTTACAGGTATGAGCTGTGCAGCATGTCAGGCAAGGGTTGAAAAGGCTGTTAACAGTCTTGAAGGCGTTACCGAATGCTCTGTAAGCTTACTTACCAATTCAATGGGAGTAAGTGGTACAGCTTCCCCGGAGAAGGTTATTGCAGCCGTCAGAAAAGCAGGCTATGATGCTTCTTTGAAGAATAAGTCCTCTAATGAAGATAAACATATGGCGAATGATGGTCTTAATGGAAACGGGGATGAAGACGATGATTATGGTGATATGTTAGCTGACAGAGAAAGTCCAAAGATGGTAAGAAGACTTATTTGGTCACTTATATTTCTTATCCCACTTATGTATGTTTCTATGGGACATATGATGTGGAACTGGCCTTTACCATCATTTTTAGAAGGCAATCATGTGGCCATGGGAATATATGAGCTGCTTCTTACCGGCCTTGTGATGGTTATTAACCAGAAGTTTTTTGTTAATGGATTTAAGGGTCTTATAAACAGGGCGCCTAATATGGATACCCTGGTTGCCCTTGGCTCAATGGCATCATTTGTTTATAGTGTTTATGCCTTATTTGCCATGACAGATGCATCCATGAATGGAGATGCTTCAGCTGTCATGAGATATATGGATGAATTCTATTTTGAGTCCGCCGCCATGATTCTTACACTTATAACAGTAGGTAAGCTTCTTGAGGCCAGATCAAAGGGAAGGACAACGGATGCCATTAAGGGGCTTATGAAGCTGGCACCAAAACAGGCGACGGTTATAAGAGAGGGCAGAGAAGTTAAAATCTCTGTTAAAGAGGTAAGAAAAGGTGATGTATTCATTGTAAAGCCGGGAGAGAATATTCCTGTTGATGGAATTGTTTTAGAAGGAAACAGTGCAGTTAATGAATCAGCTCTTACAGGAGAGAGTATTCCTGTTGATAAGAGTGAGGGAGATGAAGTTTCTGCTGCAACCCTTAATACATCAGGTTTCTTAAAATGTGAAGCAACAAGAGTGGGATCAGATACCACACTTTCACAGATTATCAGAATGGTCAGTGATGCAGCTGCAACCAAGGCTCCTATTGCAAAGATTGCAGATAAGGTGTCAGGTGTTTTTGTGCCGGTGGTTATAACTATAGCGGTAGTTACAATTATTGTCTGGCTTTTGTGTGGATATTCTGTAGGCTTTGCCCTGGCAAGGGGTATTTCAGTACTTGTTATAAGCTGCCCATGTGCACTTGGTCTTGCAACGCCTGTTGCAATCATGGTTGGAAGCGGGATGGGTGCCAAGAATGGCATAACGTTTAAAACAGCAGTATCCCTTGAAGAAACAGGGAAGATAAGTATAGTTGCTCTTGATAAAACGGGAACCATTACAAGTGGAGAACCAAGGGTTACTGACATACTTGCAATAGAAGGCTTTGGTGAGGATGAACTGCTTAAGATAGCATATTCTCTTGAGAAAAAAAGTGAGCATCCTCTGGCTGGTGCTATTGTAAAATATGCGGATGAGAGAAAGACTGCAGCCTACCAGGTGGATTCATTTGAAGTGGCACCTGGCAATGGACTTAAGGGAATGATTGACGGAGCCGTGGTTGTTGGGGGCAAGGCATCATTTGTTGAAGGATCTGATGGTGGAACTCTTATTGAAGGCAATATTAAGGATAAGGCGAAGGAATATGCCAATGAGGGAAAGACCCCGCTTTATTTTGCCAAGGATGGAAGCCTTTGTGGAGTGATTGCAGTTGCAGATGTTATAAAGGCTGATGCCAGACAGGCTGTAAGCGAGCTTAAGAATATGGGGGTTCGTGTTGTGATGCTTACAGGTGATAATGAACTTACTGCTAAGGCTATTGGAAGGCAGGCGGGAGTTGATGAGGTTATTGCCGGTGTGCTTCCTGATGGAAAGGAAGAGGTTATAAGACAGCTTAAGGAAGAAGGAAAGGTTGCAATGGTTGGTGACGGTATAAATGATGCGCCTGCCCTTACAAGAGCTGATATTGGAATTGCAATTGGTGCAGGAACGGATATTGCAATAGATGCTGCTGACCTGGTTCTTATGAAGAGTGAGCTAAGGGATGTACCGGCTGCCATAAGACTTAGCCAGGCAACTCTTAGAAATATACATGAGAACCTTTTCTGGGCATTTATATATAATGTTATTGGTATACCCCTTGCGGCAGGAGTATATTATAATCTCTTAGGATGGAAGCTGAATCCAATGTTTGGTGCTGCCGCAATGAGTCTTTCAAGCTTTTGTGTTGTAAGCAATGCACTTCGCTTAAACCTTTTCCGAATTTACGATGCTGGAAAGGATAAGATAAGAAATCATTCAAAACAGAAAATGAAACCTAAAAACAAAGAAAAGGAGAAAAAAATCATGAAGAAAACAATGGTAATTAAGGGTATGATGTGTGGACACTGCGAGGCTAATGTTAAGAAAACTTTAGAGGCTATACCTCAGGTTGAAGAGGCTGTAGTAAGTCACGAGGCAGGAACTGCTGTTGTAACTCTTAAAGAGGCAGTTGATGATGCAGTTCTTAAAAAAGCTGTAGAAGATAAGGACTATGAAGTTGTTTCAATTGACTAAGTAAAAAGGTATTTTTGATTTGAAGTAGTTTTGATCGACCAGGTATAAAGGTATTTTTGATTTGAAGTAGTTTCAATCGACCAGGTCTAAAGGTATTTTTGGTTTGAAGTAGTTTTGATCGACAAGGTCTAAAGATTTTTTGATCAATTGTTGAAAAAGGGCATTATATCATCATTTATGTTGCAAAATAGATGGTATAATGCTCATTTTTGACATCTCTCTTAAGCAGTCCTTTATAACAGCATGCTTTTCCTGGGCATAATCAACAGAAGCAGGAATTCCGTTAACACCTATTGCCCATACAGGCTCATAGGCAACCCATATATTTTTTGCATCTTCTGGTGTTAATCCGTTGAATCCAATCTTAATCGGATTTAGCTGGGGTAATGTTGGCAGCTGTCTTTTTGCTTTGGAAAAATATTAATCTTATATCTGGGATGAGTGATGAGTTTAACTGAGTTCAAAGAAGGATTGACTGATTTAATAATGACAAATATAATTGAAGATAATAATAGAAAAAGAAACAAGGAGTAGATAATATGTGTACAGCTGCAACTTATAAAACAAAGGATTTTTATTTTGGCAGAACACTTGATTATGAATTTTCGTATGGTGAAAAGATAGTAATTACACCAAGAAATTACAGATTTGATTTTGAATATATGGGCGAGGCTAAGGAACACCTTGCTATAATTGGAATGGCCCATGTATCAGACAACTACCCATTATATTATGATGGAATAAATGAGGCAGGACTTGGAATGGCCGGCCTTAATTTTGTAGGCAATGCAAAATATGGAGAGGACCTTGATGATAAGAAAAATGTTGCACAGTATGAATTCATTCCATGGATTTTGTGCCAGTGCCATAGCGTAAAGGCTGCAAAGGAGCTTCTTTTGGATAGTAATATTACTGCAAGGCCATTTAAAGATTTCCCTTGTGCAAGTCTTCATTGGATTATTGCTGACAAAGAGGAAGCTATTACAGTTGAATGTATGGAGGATGGTATGCACATATATGAGAATGAAGTGGGTGTTCTTACCAATAATCCATCATTTGACAAGCAGATGTTTAACCTTAACAATTACAGACATCTGTCGGTTAAGGATCCGGAGGATACATTTTCTGAAAATATCAGCCTTACAAGGTACAGCAGGGGAATGGGTGCAATTGGGCTTCCGGGAGATCTGTCATCTGCATCAAGATTTGTCAGAGTGGCATTTGCAAAGCTAAATGCAGTATCAGATGATTCAGAACAAAGCAGTGTTAGCCAGTTTTTCCATATACTGGGTAGTGTATGGCAGAACAGGGGTCTGTGTGAGGTTGCCCCTGGCAAATTCGAGATTACAATATATGCTTCCTGCTGCAATGCTGATAAAGGAATATATTATTATAAAACCTATGATAATCATCAGATTACGGCAGTGGATATGAATAAGGAAAATCTTGATCAGGACAGACTTATTGAATATCCAATGATAAATGAGGGAAGTTTCATTTTCCAGAATTGAAAGGATAAAACACATGGATCAGACTTACATGAAGGAACGGCCTGTAACAGGTCTTATATTGAAAATGTCACTGCCAATGCTGATTTCTATGTTAGTGAATTCACTCTATAATATTGTAGACAGTTTTTTTGTGGCAAAGATAAGCGAAGCAGCCATGACGGCCTTATCTCTTGTGTTTCCAGTACAGAATCTTATTAATGCAGTTATGATAGGTTTTGGCGTTGGAATAAATGCGGTAATATCCTTTTATCTGGGAGCAGGAGAGTCAAAACTTGCTAATAAGAGTGCAACTCTTGGCTTGTTTTTTGCAACCCTGCATGGGATAATTCTCACCTTTGCCTGTATATTTATAATGCCATCATTTCTTGCCTTGTTTACAAATGATGAGACTATTCTTGAACTTGGAATAAGGTATTCAAATATTGCCTTTTCATTTTCTGTGATGCTTGCCTGGGAGCTTGTATTTGAAAAGACATTTCAGGCTGTTGGAATGATGACGGCATCAATGGTCTGTATGATGGCAGGCTGTATTGCTAATATAATTCTTGATCCGGTGCTTATATTTGGCCCGGGAATATTTCCTGCCATGGGGATTAAGGGAGCGGCACTTGCAACGGGACTTGGTCAGACCTTAAGTGCCGTAATATATTTTATCTGGTATATAGTTAAACCTATAAATGTTAAATTTGGCAAAAAATATATGGTCTTTGAAAGGACAATATGTAAAAAACTCTATGCTGTAGGTATTCCGGCAACTCTTAATATGGCCTTGTCATCATTTTTAATATCAGCTCTTAATGTTATTCTGGCGGGATATTCACAGGTATACGTATTTGTTCTTGGAGTTTACTATAAGCTGCAGACATTTCTGTATCTGCCTGCCAATGGAATCGTACAGGGCATGAGACCACTTATAGGGTACAATTATGGAGCGGGAGAGCATGACAGAGTTAAGAAAATATATAAGGTTGTTACCGGAATGATAGTAGCAATTATGGCTGTGGGAACCATTGTCTGTCTGGTGGTTCCTGATAAGCTGATTAGTTTATTTACTGAAAATAATGATACTGTTATAGCCGGTGCATATGCCTTAAGGATTATAAGTGCAGGCTTCGTGGCATCATCTGTTTCAGTAGTATCCTGCGGAGCACTTGAGGGACTGGGAAAGGGAATGGAATCCCTTGTTATATCTCTTTGCAGATACGTTATTATAATAATTCCTGTGGCTTACATACTTGGCAGATTATTTGGTGGTGAAGGTGTGTGGAATGCATTCTGGATTACAGAAGTTATTACGGCAGTTATATCTTATTGGGTATATTATCATAGTCGGAGATAAAGCTCTGAATCCCGGGCAGATGCATGTGATACCTGTCTGAACATGTAAAAGGAGAATGGTATGAGTAAAGGCGAAAATCAGAAACTGAAATTGTTGTATCTTATGAAGATATTTTTGGAAAAAACAGATGAAGAACATATGTTATCCATGTCAGAGATAATAAGCTCTCTTAATGCTTATGGTGTCAGTGCAGAAAGAAAGAGTATATACAATGACATAGAGCAGCTTAATTATTATGGAATGGATATTATAAGTGAAAAGAGAAATGGAGTTTTTGGATACTACGCTGCAAGCAGGTTATTTGAAATACCTGAACTTAAGCTGCTTGTGGATTCTGTGCAGTCAGCTAAATTTATAACTGCAAAAAAGTCAAATGAGCTTATTAAAAAACTGGAGAGTTTTGTAAGTAAATATGATGCGGTTAAACTTCAAAGGCAGGTTTATATGTCTGGCCGTATCAAGACCATGAATGAAAGTGTATATTACAATGTAGATTATATTCATCAGGCAATAGCTGAAAATGTAAAAATAAAGTTTCAGTATTTTAGCTGGAATGAAAAAAAAGAAATGGAATTAAGGAAAAATGGTGACAAGTACTTTGTAAGTCCTATTGGTTTATGCTGTGTTGAAGAGAATTATTATTTGATAGCATATGAAGAAGAAAGCGGTATAATTAAGCATTTCCGAGTTGATAAGATGCTTAATATTGATATTACAGACAGTAAAAGAGAAAAGCAGTTTTCAGAAAAGAAATTTGATGTTGCCGGATATTTATCAAAGATGACTGGTATGTTTGACGGAGAGGAAGTTGTAGTTATAATGGAATGTGAGAATTATCTTGCCAATGTTATAATAGATAAGTTTGGTAAGGATATAATGATTCGCAGGATTGATGACCATCATTTTGAGACAAGCGTTAAGGCAGCAGTAAGCAGACAGTTTATATACTGGGTGCTTTCTCTTGGTGACGGGGTCAAGATAACATCACCAAAAAAAGTCGTACAATTCGTAAAGGACGAGATTGCACGACTTTCGGAAAAATATGAATAGATAAATTAAGATAATAAGCGAGAAGCCTCGCTTATTCAATTGCCGGGTGGATCATGATTTGATAGAATGCATTGCCTTTCTTACTGGTTTACCAATTATAATGGCAATGATCATTTTAATAATATCGGCAGGAATATATGGAAGTACTCCAATCTGTAATGAAGCGACAAATGAGGTGCCGCTTGAGTGGGCAAGCCACAATGTACCAAATATATAACATACTATTGTACCAAGTATCATTCCAATTACAGTTTTTACTGTATTAGCATTGAAGTGGTCGATGAAAAACCCTACAATCAATGCCATAAAAATAAAGCCAATCAGATAACCACCGGTAGGACCAGCAAGTTTACCTGCACCACCGGTAAAGCCTGAAAAGACAGGAGCACCAACAAACCCGATAAGAAGATAGGTTATATAAGAAATTGTTCCATACTTCATGCCAAGTACATATGCTGACAAATATACTGCAAGTACAGTAAGTGAAATAGGCACAGGACTAAATGGTAGTGGAATTGAAAGCGGTCCCATAATACAGGTTATGGCTGTCATGGCTGCAATACGTGTAAGTGTAGCTGCTTTTGAGTTTTTCATAAGAGTTTCCTCGATTCGTAAGTAATTGCTGTCATTTTTCTGACAGCTAACATGATTATAGCATAAATGATTATATTGTAAATGATTAGATTGAATTAATGCAGATTGAATTATGCAGATTGAAATTAATGCAGATAGGATTGATGCAGATATAAATAAATGCGGATTGAATTATGCAGATTGAAATAAATGCGGATTGAACTTATATAAATTGAATTCAAGGTGAAGGAGAGATAAGAATATGTGTAATATATTAGATAAATTAAAAAACAGAATCAGAAGAAAAAAGAAAACTATGGCGGGGTTTTTTG
>DEDL01000028.1:15164-16898 GCA_002349525.1 Lachnoclostridium sp. UBA2905 | reverse complement strand
TGTCTTGTAGTCACATCATTTGCCCTCCCATCCTCTGCTGTGGCTGTGGAGACGTCTAAGGAGGTTAGCTGTGAGAATCCTTTTGACGAAGCTTCTATGATTACATGTCTTGGAGAGGAATATGACAAACGCTATATGCCTGACGAGATAAGCTTATATTCTGCTGGGGGCTATAATGTGGAGAATGAATTCAGTGAAGCCTTCGCTTTATTTGGAAAAGTTGTGAGCACACAGATGGATAATTATCTATATGATCTTCCAGGGATTAAGGCAGAATGTAACAGCATAAAAGATGATACCTGTAAGAGTGCCATGACATTTGACCTTTCAGACTATTCATTTTATGAGGATGATGATTTAATGACAATGGTCATCAGCACTCTTGCTGATTATCCTGAATTTGGCTGTCTTTATTCCAAAGTTTCATATTACTATATGGGCAATTCAAATGGAAATCGTATAACCAGAATTTTGATAAAAAGTCCATATGAAAGCAGTGAATTGAAGGAGATTACACTTGATTATGTAAACAGACTTAAGAGTTTTATAAATGTACCTCTTAAGGATTCAAGTATGTCAACAATGGAGAAAATGCTGTATGTACATGATAAAATTGTAGTTCAGGCAGATTATATTGACGATGGAACACCATATTCCCATATTGCTTCAAATATTCTTATGAAGGGACAGGGAGTCTGCCAGTCATATGCGGGAATATTTAATAATGCAATGTCAATGCTTGGTATTGACTGTATATATGTTATGAGTGATTCTCATGCCTGGAATGCAGTGCGTATTGACGGATTATGGTATTATGTGGATGTTACCTGGGACGATCCGGTAGGAGTCTCAGACAGGTCATATACATCCCACCAGTATTTTTTGGTTAAGAAAAATGAGTTTTCACACTCTCATGAGCTTGAAAACAGTTCCAACAATATATATGGCAGAATTCTTAATAATATGGGTGGTGCATATGATAATTGCCTTGTAAAACAGACATCAGCCAAACCTTTCTGGTACATTAATGGTTTATGGTATTATGTCAGCTATGACAAGGTATATACATGGGATGGAATTGATGATAAATCCCAGCTTTTCAGGGGAATATCACCGGCATCAAATGTAAATCTGGCTGCCAGGGATATGAAGCTTTACTACTCTGACAATGAAGGCTTACATGTATATGATGTTGAAAGCGGTAGCAAGGAAAAGCTGTCATCGGGACAATACATTGATATGTATATAGACGAAGATGTGATAATATGCAGGTCTATATCAGGAGACGTCTTTAAATATGATATGGAAGCACCGGCAGAGCCAACAAGGGAGCCTGGGGCATCAACAGAGACTCCGGTGGAGCCAACAAGGAAGCCTGGGGCATCAACAGAGACTCCGGTGGAGCCAACAAAGGAACCAGGGGAACCAACAGAAGAACCAGGATCAACAGATCCGACAAAGGAACCAACAGAAGCACCAGGGGAACCAACAGAAGCACCAGGATCCGTAGATCCGACAAAGGAACCAACAGAAGCACCAGGGAAACCAACAGAAGTACCAGGATCAGCAGATCCGACAAAGGAACCAGCAGATCCGACAAAGGAGCCAACAGAAGCACCGAGTTCAGCAGAGCCAACAATGACTCCGCTGCCATCTCTTGTCACTCCTACAAACATCCCTGCAAGGCCTGTAAATATAATGCCTGCAGACAAACTTACATCCCAAACAATAGTC
>DEDL01000028.1:3519-15142 GCA_002349525.1 Lachnoclostridium sp. UBA2905 | reverse complement strand
ACAGACGCTTGAAAAACCCCTTATAAAAATAAGCAGAAAAAAAACAGGCGGCAAAAAAAAGATAATAATAAAGCTTAAAAAATATGAAGGAAAAAACATAAGTATATACCTTAAAAGTGGCAAAAAATATAAGAAGGTGGCCTTGAAAAATTCCGACATAGCGAAGAATAAGAAGAAATTCGTGATAAATCTTGGTAAGAGTAAGAAGGTAAAAACATACAAAATTAAGGTGCGAACCAGTACCACTGGCACAATGGGACTAATAACAAGTCCATATAGTAAAATTTACACAGTGAAGCTATAATAATATACTTGAATAATTTGTACTTGTACAAGATGAAACCACAGGGAGGAAATGTTATGAAAACCGGACTTGTATTAGAAGGCGGTGCCATGAGAGGCATGTATTCAGCCGGAGTCATGGATAACATGTTTAATAAAAACATATCATTTGATGGAATAATAGGAGTTTCAGCCGGAGCCGTATTTGGAGTTAATTATATATCGAGGCAGCCGGGCAGGGTAATACGCTACAACAAAAAATATAATATGGATAAAAACTATATGGGAATAGGCAACCTCATAAAAAGCGGCAATATAGTTAACACAGAATATGCATATTATAAAGTGCCAAAGGAACTGGATGTATTTGATAATGATACATTTATGAAGTCAGGAATACCTTTTTATGCAGTTATAACAAATATTGAAAATGGTAAGCCGGAATATGTAAAGATAACAGATCCGATCTCACAGATGGAAACATTAAGGGCCTCTGCATCCATGCCATTTGTATCAAAGCCGGTTGAACTTGATGGTGGCCTGTATCTTGATGGAGCTGTAACCGATAGTATTCCTTATGAAAAATTTCTTGAAATGGGATATGACAGACTTGTGGTAATTCTTACAAAGGACATAGATTATGTGAAAAAACCAATACCGCCACTTCTTTGTGACCTGTACTATAAGAAAAAATATCCTCTCTTCAACAGGAAAGTTAAAGAGAGGCATATAATGTATAATGAAACTATTAAAAGATTAAAGCTTGCCGAAGGGGCCGGGGAAATATTTGTTATAAGGCCATCAAAGCATATTGATATTAAAAAATTAGAATCTGATCCACAAAAACTTCAAAGTCTTTATGACCTTGGTATAAAGGACTGTAACGAAGTTTTTGATGAATTACTTGAATATCTTAAAGCGTAATGTTCTTAAAGCGTAATGCTCTTAAAGCTTAACAATTTTAAAGCTTAGCACTTTTAAAGCTTAACGCTTTCCGGCTTTAGTGAGATGGCGTTTGCTCTTTTGGGTAACAAGCAGTTCCTTCCATGCCTTAGGATGGAAGAGAATTAACAGTGGGAAAAGTTCAAGTCTTCCTGCCAACATATCAAGTATAAGTATTATTTTTGAAAAAGGATTAAATCCTGCAAAATTACCGCAAGGACCAACTTCTTCAAGGCCGGGACCGATATTATTAATTGTGGCAGCCACAGCTGTAAAACATGTAATAAGATCTTTTCCTTCAAAGGAAAGGAAAAAGAGTGAAAGACAAAATATTATTACAAATGATATGAAATAAACATTTACGGAACGTACTACTTCATGTTCAACAGGCTTTCCATCAATCTTAATCTTAAGAATACTCTTTGGATGCATGAAGGTGTACAGTTCCTTTTTTACTGTCTTAAGCATAAGTACTATTCTTGATACCTTAATTCCACCACCCGTACTTCCTGCACATGCACCTATAAACATCAGGAGCACCAGAATAAATCTGGAGGTTTCCGGCCACAGGTTAAAGTCTGTAGTTGAAAAACCTGTAGTTGTAATAATAGATGCAACCTGGAAGGATGAGTGTCTAAGTGTTTCCTCGATTCCGCTAAATAAACTGAAGGTGTTGAAGAATATAATAGCAATGGCAGCTGCTATTATGATGAAGTAACACTTAACCTCCTCCATGGAAACAGCCTTTTTAATCTGTCTCATAAATATGAAATAATAGGCATTGAAGTTAACACCAAATAAAATCATAAATATTGTTACCACCCATTGGATAAAAGGTGAATAACCTGCAAGACTGTCTGCCTTTATACCAAAACCACCGGTACCAGCTGTACCAAATGAAGTAGAAAGGGCATCAAATACTGGCATTTTTCCACATAAAAGCAATACAAATTCTACAAATGTCATGAAAATATATATCATGTAAAGAAGTCTTGCTGTATGTTTTAACTTAGGAACAAGTTTTCCGACTGATGGGCCGGGACTTTCTGCTTTCATAAGGTTAAAATTTGAGGCACCGCTCAAAGGAATAATAGCAAGAAGGAATACAAGTACTCCCATACCACCAATCCAGTGAGTGAAGCTTCTCCATAAAAGTGAACAATGGGAGAGTTTTTCAACATCTGTAAGTATACTGGCTCCTGTAGTGGTAAATCCTGAAACTGTTTCAAAGAGAGCATCCACAAAATGAGAAATCTCACCTGTCAGAACAAATGGTATGGCTCCAAATATACTAAGGAATATCCAGCAAAGGGCAGTGGCAGCACAACCCTCCTTAAGATAAATTGTTGTCTCCGCTGGCTTTTTATAGGTAGCCACAAAACCAATAAGGCCGCATACTACAAGGGTAATAAAGAATGCAAAGCCCTCAGGCTCTTTGTATATTAATGCTGTAAGACATGGAAGAAGCATAAGAGTAGCTTCCATTTTTAAAACCTGTCCAATTATATGCCTTATATATGAAGTATTCATGGTCAGATCCTTTCTTAAATTAATAATTCAACTTAGTACTTCACTTATTTCAATATATCGTTAATGTCATTGAAACCCCGGTGGGTAGTAACAAGGACTACGGAATCCCCATCCATAAAGCAGTCCTGACCACTTGGGATAAATACCCTGCCATTACGGTTAATAACACATATAAGAAGATTATTTTTAAGCTTAAGATCTATAAGAGGAATATTGGTTACCGCAGGAGCCTCTTTTATCTTAAATTCAATTGCCTCAACTCTCTGGTTGAACAGGTGTGAAAGAGTTTCAATACCACTGTTCATGGAGTTTTTCATGGCACGAACATAAGCAATGATAGCTTCTGAGGTTAAAAATCTTGGATAAACTACACTTCCAAGGTCAAGTCCTGCAATAACATTGGTAAAGTTGATACGATTTATCTTGGTTACAGCCTTGGCGTTTGATACCTTGCTGGCATAAAGGGTCAGCATAATATTTTCTTCATCGATTCCTGTGAGTGGAACAAATGAATCGCAGTTATGTATACCTTCCTCTTTTAAGAGATCTTCATCGGTTCCGTCACCATTAATTATAATTGCTTTAGGGAGAAGTATGCTTAATTCTTCGCAGCGTTCCCTGTCCTGTTCAATAATCTTAACATCAAAGCCTATATTAAGAAGCTGTTTTGCAAGATAGTAAGCAACCTTACCACCTCCAATTATAAGAGTATTCTTAATTGGCGTGCTCTTAAAATTCATTTTCTTAATAGTGGAAAGAATATCTCTTCTGGCAGCAACAACACTCATTATATCTCCTGACTTAAGGATAAAGCTTCCTGATGGAATAAATACTTCGCCATTACGTTCAACGGCAGATATAAGGAAATCTGTTGATATATTTTTTGAAATGTTCTGAATCTCCATATTATCAAGAAAGCTGTTTTCAGGAATTTTGATCTTAACCATCTCAACCTGTCCGTGAGCAAATGGAGTAACATCAAGTGCTGTAGGCAGGGAAAGAATTCGAGTGACCTCGTTGGCAGCCTCAAGCTCCGGATTAATAATTCGTGCAAGTCCAAGTCTGTTTTTAAGATAATTGGCTTCAATACTGTAGTCAGGAGTTCTTACTCTGGCTATTGCAGAACATTTGCCACTTCGGCTGGCTACGGTGCAGCATAAAAGATTGAGTTCATCAGAATCTGTAACAGCAATAATCAAATCAGCACTTTCTATACCCGCTTCACGCTGGACACTGTAGCTTGCACCATTACCACAAACGGTCATTACATCATAATTATTGGAAAGTGTCTGAAGCTTTGTGGGATTCTTGTCAATAACGGTGATGTAATGTCCCTCCTTTGAAAGCTGGTCAATAAGGGTGATACCAACCTTTCCACATCCTGCAATTATAATATTAAGGCCCCTGTTTTCATGGGGAATAATAGTTCTCATAGTATTCTCCTCTTGATTAAAAACTTTTAATTAAGCAAAACGCTTACTATTATAAATAGTTTCCTGATAGTTTAAAAGCAATTTAATTACCAATATATAATAACTCAAAATGGAAAAAAATCATCTTTTTTATTTTTTTTCTTGACATGGGTGTCAGACCCAGCTTTATTATTTCGTTCGGATGTTATTATCTTAGGGTAGTAACCATAATTAAAATAAAAAATAAAGTTAATTAAGGAGATTTTTATCATGAAAGAAACAGTAACAAATATTATAGCAGAGTACCTTGGAAAAGATGCATCAGAGATTTCAACAACAGATACATTTAAGGAGATCGGACTTGATTCACTCGATATCATGGAGCTTGTTATGCAGATTGAAGACGAAGTAGACTGCAAGATCGAATTATCTCAGGATATGGATAATATCGAGAAGCTTTGCGAGTATATTGAAAACAACAAATAATGAAAATAAAAGGTAATGAATACAACAGACTGACGGGGGATCATTATGATAAGTAGTCCTTTATGTGAGTTACTGGGTATTAAATATCCGGTAATTCAGGGTGGAATGGCATGGATAGCCAATGCTCATCTTGCAGCTTCTGTTTCAAATGCCGGGGGTCTTGGCCTTATTGCAGCCATGAACTCAAATGGTGAGCAGTTAAGAGAACAGATTAAAAAGGCTAAAGAAATGACTGATAAGATATTTGGTGTTAACCTTATGCTTATGAGTCCATTTATTGAAGAAGCTGTAGAGGTTGTATGCGAGGAAGGAATTAAGGTCGTTACAACAGGAGCTGGTAATCCATCACAGTATATGGATAAGTTAAAGGCGGCAGGAGTTAAGGTTATTCCTGTTGTTCCTTCTGTTTCTCTTGCAAAGAGAATGGAAAGCCTGGGTGCCACAGCTGTTATTGCAGAGGGTGGAGAATCCGGCGGACATGTTGGAGAGACAACAACAATGGCACTTGTTCCTCAGGTTGCCGATGCAGTAAGCATTCCTGTTATTGCAGCAGGTGGAATTGCAGACGGAAGAGGAATGGCAGCAGCATTTATGCTTGGTGCCTGTGGTGTTCAGATGGGAACTGCATTTCTTGTTGCAGATGAATGTGATGTTCATGAGAATTACAAGAATAAGGTTCTTAAGGCAAGAGATATTGACACTGTTGTAACAGGAAAGAGTCTTGGACATCCTGTACGTTCACTTAAAAACCAGATGACAAGAGAGTTTGTAAAGCTTGAAAGACAGTCAGATTCAACAGGTGATCAGCTGGAGGCAATGGGCGCTGGAGCACTTAGACGTGCAGCAATGGAAGGTGACGTTACAACAGGATCAGTAATGTGTGGACAGATTGCCGGTATGATTAAAGAGACAAAAAGCTGCAAACAGATTATAACTGATATATGTGATGCAGCAGAGTCAATAATGATAGGAGCAGGAAAATGGGTAAAATAGCTTTTTTATTTGCCGGACAGGGAGCACAGTATCCCGGAATGGGCAAAGATTTGTACGAGAAAATCAAAGAAGTTAAAGACCTGTATGATATGGCTGATTCTATAAGACCAGGTACAACAGGTCAGTGTTTTGAGGCTGATGAGGAAGTTCTCAAGCAGACAGAAAATACACAGCCTTGTTTATGTCTTACAGACCTGGCTTGTGCCAGGGCACTTAATTCCCGTGGAATATTTGCTGATGAGGTTGCAGGTTTTTCTCTTGGTGAGATAGCAGCGGTAGCATACAGTAAGGCACTTAGTGATGAGGATGCATTTAAACTTGTATGCAAAAGAGCAGATGCTATGGCCGAGTGTAACAAGAAGTATCCGGGAACAATGGTAGCTGTTTTGAGAGCAGATAATGAAAAGCTTAATGAGTTATGTGACGAATGCAGGGTATACCCTGTTAATTATAACTGTCCGGGACAGGTATCTGTTGCAGGAAAGATACATAGAATTGAAAAATTCAAGGAAAGACTGGATAAAGAAGGAATCAGATGTGTCCAGCTTGCTGTAAGTGGTTCTTTCCATACTCCATATATGAAGGATGCATCAGATGTTCTTGCTGATACCATGAAACATATGGAGTTTAACAAAACAAAAGTACCTGTATACTCAAATTACACATCAAAGAGATATGATGTAAGCGATTATGAACCTTCAGAGCTTATCAGCAGACAGGTTTCAAACAGTGTTAAATGGGAAAAGATTCTTAGAAGAATGTATGATAATGGATGTACTACATTTGTTGAATGCGGACCTGGAAAAACACTTTCAGGATTTGTAAAGAAGACACTGCGTGATAAGTCTGATGTAGAAATATACAATGTCAGTGATATGGAATCACTTGATACAGTATGTGATGCAATATTAGTTAATGCTTAAGAGTCCATTATGAAAGGAAAGCTATATGTTTACTGATAAAACAGCTATTGTAACAGGTGGTTCAAGAGGTATTGGGGCAGCCTGTGCAATTAAACTTGCAAAGGAAGGCGCAGATATTGCAATATTTGCAACAAGTGAAAGCGCAAAAGCAAAAGAGACAATTGATACTATCACAAAGCTTGGAAGAAAAGCAAAGCTCTATGTATGTGATGTAAGTAATATGGAAGCAGTCACAAACTGTGTAAATGAAGTTGTTAAGGATTTTTCACATATTGATATCCTTATAAACTGTGCTGGTGTAACAAGAGACAAGCTTCTTCTTCAGATGAGTGGCGATGATATAGATGCCGTTATAGATACTAACCTTAAGGGTTGTATGTATGTTACAAAGGCATGTGTCAGACCATTTATGAGACAGAAGAGCGGAAAAATTGTTAACATCGCATCTGTTGTAGGACTTATGGGCAATGCAGGACAGACAAATTATGCAGCATCAAAAGCAGGTGTAATTGGATTTACCAAGTCAGTTGCTAAGGAGTATGCCGCTAAAAATATTACCTGTAATGCAATTGCACCAGGATTTATATGTACAGATATGACAGCTGCCCTTAATGATGACCAGGTTGCTGCAATTAAGGAAGGTATTCCTGCAAAGAGGTTTGGTGAGGCTGGGGAAGTGGCTTCGCTTGCAGCATTTTTAGTAAGTGATGCAGCATCTTATATAACTGGTGAGGTTATTAAGGTTGACGGTGGAATGTACATATAATAAGTACATAGCAATATAGAAAATAATGATACAATTTCAGAGAGGATATGAGATGGATACAAGAGTAGTTATTACAGGAATGGGAGTTGTATCTCCAGTAGGAAATGATGTCAATTCATTTTGGAACAGCCTTAAGACAGGTGTTTGTGGAATAGATACAATACAGAGATTTGATGCGTCTGATCTTGCTGTTAACCTTGATGGAGAGGTTAAGGATTTCACTGCTAAGGATTACTATGATTCAGTAGCAGAGATAAGAAGATCTGATTTATTTATGCAGTATGCCATGGCAGCAGCCTGCCAGGCAGTAGATGACAGTAAGATTCTTGAATCTGATATAGACAAAACAAGATTTGGTGTATATGTTGGTTCAGGTATTGGTGGAATCAACACATTCTGCACAGAAGATGGAAAATTAAGAGATAAGGGTCCTGAAAGGGTATCACCATTCTTTATTCCAATGCTTATTGGAAATATGGCAGCAGGAGCAGTTGCCATCAGATTTGGAGCAATGGGTCCAAGCCTTCCAATAGTTACAGCATGTGCAACATCAAGTAATACAATAGGTGAAGCTTACAGAGCAATTAAGCATGGCTATGCAGATGCAATTATTGCAGGTGGTGCTGAAGCAACAATTAATAAGCTTGCAATGGCAGGATTTATTAACTGTAAAGCACTTTCTCTTAGTGAAGATCCTAATGAAGGATGCGTACCATTTGATAAGAGACGTGGCGGTTTTGTTATGGCTGAAGGAGCAGGTATGCTTATTCTTGAAAGCTATGAAAGCGCTGTTAAGAGAAATGCTAAAATATATGCAGAGGTTGTTGGATATGGTAACACATGTGATGCTTATCATGTAACAGCTCCACATCCAGACGGAATCGGTGCAATCAATTCAATTGATATGTGTAGAAAAGAAGCCGGAATTACTGGAAAAGAAAGCATATATATTAATGCTCATGGTACAGGAACACATCTTAATGATGTTATGGAGACAAAAGCTCTTAAGGCAGTATTTGGAGAGGATGCATACAATCTTCATGTCAGCTCAACCAAGTCAATGACAGGACATATGCTTGGTGCAGCAGGAGCAGTTGAACTTATAGCATCAACACTTGCAGTAAATGAAGGAATTATCCCACCAACAATCAATTATGTTGAAAAGGATGAAGAATGTGACCTTGATTACACTGTAAATAAGGCTGTTAACACACAGGTTGATTATGCAATTTCATCATCTCTTGGATTTGGTGGACACAATGCATGTGTTGCAATTAAGAGAATCTGATAAAAGCTTTAACAGACTCATTTAAAAATATAGAAAACTGGTATATTGATATGAACAGAGAAGAAATAAAAAAAATATTACCTCACAGGGAGCCAATGCTCCTTGTAGATGAGGTTTATCTTAATGAAGATGGTTCTGCAACCGGATATTATAATGTAAGAGGGGATGAATTCTTTTTACAGGGTCATTTTCCAGGCAATCCGGTTGTGCCGGGAGTTATACAGTGCGAAATAATGGCACAGACATCATGTATACTGTTCCAGGACAAAATGAAGGACGGAACTCTTCCATTATATACAGGACTTGACAAAGTAAAGTTCAGGGGAATGGTTAAGCCGGGCGACAGAATCAAAATAGATATTACAACCAGAAGAGAAAGACATCCATTTTATTTCATGCATGGTGAATTAAGTGTGGATGGAAAAGTATGTGCGAATGGAGATTTTTCATTTGCAATTATGTAACGATTGGAGCATCAGATATTTATGACAGATATATGCGAGAAATATGTGAGAGACGAGTATAGTGCTGATGGAAAGCTTGAACGAGTATGGTTTGATCTGCCTGATAATTTTAACTTTGGCTATGATGTAGTTGATCATATTGCAAAAAATGAGCCACAAAAAAGAGCCATTGTATTTAAAAGTCTCAAGGGAGATGTTACAGAATATTCATTTGAAGATGTCAGCAAAAAGAGTTCACGTATTGCAAATATGCTTATGGAACAGGGTATTAAGAGGGGCGACAAGGTTATGCTCATTCTTAAGAGACGTGTTGAGTACTGGTTTGCAACAGTTGCTTTACATAAGCTCGGTGCTGTAAGTATTCCAACATCAAATATGGTATCACATACGGATATAAGCTACAGAATAAAGGAAGCAGATATAAAATGTATAATATGTGCTGATGACGATCATATATGTGGATGTGTTGACAAGGCTATAGAAGCAGTGAAGGATACCCATCCTGTTATAAAATACATTACAAAGGGTGACAGGGAAGGCTATTTTGATCTCAATAAAGAGATGGAAAAGGCTTCTGATGTATTTGCAAGACAGGATACAAAAATATCGGATATTATGCTTTTATATTTCACATCAGGAACAACAGGAGAGCCTAAGGCCGTACTTCATGATTTTGGATACCCATTAAGTCATATTGTTACAGCCAGAAACTGGCACGGAGTTATGGATAATGGACTTCATTTTGCCATTGCTGATTCAGGCTGGGCAAAATCTGCATGGGGTAAGATATATGGTCAGTGGATGTGTGGCTCAGCAGTTATGGTTTATGATTATGAGCAGTTTTATGCAAATGAGATACTTGGCATAATTGAAAACTGTAAGGTCAATACATTTTGTGCTCCGCCTACCATATACAAATATCTTCTTAGGGAAGAAATTGAAAATTATGATCTTTCCTCTCTTAAACAGGCTACAACTGCAGGTGAACCTATGCCGATAGAAATCATGAAACAGTTTAAGGAGCGCACAGGAATCCAGATAAGAATTGGATTCGGACAGACTGAAACTGCCATGATTACAGGTATACTTACAGGAGAAGAGCAGCATCTTGACTGTATAGGAAAACCATCACCAATGTATAGGACAAGGGTTATTGATGAGGATGGTAATGAGGCTAAGGCCGGTGAACCTGGCGAGCTTGTTATACTTCCACATGATGGTAAAGGTTATCCGGTAGGTGTATTCGTAGGATACTTTAAAGATGAAAAGATGTATGCCAATGTATGGAGAAATGGTGTATATCATACAAATGATAAGGTTTATTATGATGAAAACGGTGATATATATTTTGTTGGACGTACAGATGATGTTATAAAATCAAGTGGTTACCGTATTGGTCCTGTTGAGGTTGAAAACATCATTATGAAGCATCCGGCAGTATTTGAATGTGCAGTTACAGGTTATCCCTCAGAAACAAGAGGTAATATTGTAAAAGCATCAATAGTACTGCATAAGGGTTATTCACCGGACAAAAAACTTAAGGTTGAAATACAGGATTTTGTAAAGGAACGTACAGCCATGTACAAATATCCAAGAAAAGTTGAATTCTATGATGAACTTCCAAAGACTGTCAGTGGCAAAATAAGCCGTGAACAGATTAGACGAAAAGATTTAGAAGAAATTGCAAAATCAGGTAAAAAGAACAAATAAAATCAGGACTTATAAAAAACGCACAGACATGGATACGGTTTAATAGTTATTAATACTATTAACGGTATGGGTGTCTGTGCGTTTTGTGTTATTGTTCCAGGATGTATGTGCATATTAATTCCAGGATGTATGTGCATATTAATTTCAGGATGTATAGGTATATTAATTTTAGAATGTATATGCATATTAATTTCAGTATGTTTATGTATACTTATTTCTTGTTGTTTATGCTTGTCAAGGTGAAATGAGTGTGCTATAATTTTTGCAATATGGTTAAAAAGTGCTATAAATAGTACTTTTTAGCGAAATGAGCAATTTATAAAGGAGTGTTACGCTAATGTATAAAATACTTAGAGATGAAGTGTTGACAGATAACATTTTTTTAATGGAAATCGAAGCACCACGTGTCGCTAAGACATGTTTACCTGGTCAGTTTGTTATTGTAAGATCAGATGCTGATGCTGAACGTATTCCACTTACAATATGTGATTATTCCAGAGAAAAAGGTACAGTTACTATTGTATTCCAGATAGTAGGTGCCGGTTCACTTATGTTATCAAAGCTTAAGGCAGGAGACAGTGTCCATGATTTTGTAGGACCTCTTGGAAAACCATCAGAGCTTACAGAGATGCCTGAGGATGAGCTTAAGCAGAAGAAGATATTATTTGTGGCAGGTGGAGTTNNTATCCACAGGTTAAGTGGCTTAAGGAACATGGTGTTGATGCTGACGTTATCGTTGGTTCCAAGACCAAGAGCCTTCTTATTATGGAAGATATGATGAAGGAAGTTGCCGGAGGCTTATATATTACAACAGATGATGGTTCATA
>DEDL01000028.1:398-3366 GCA_002349525.1 Lachnoclostridium sp. UBA2905 | reverse complement strand
ATGGTTGATGGAACAGGTATGTGTGGTGCCTGCAGACTTACTGTTGGAGACGAAGTTAAATTTGCATGCGTAGATGGTCCTGAATTTGATGGTCATAAGGTTGATTTTGACCAGGCAATGAAGAGACAGCAGTTATATAAAACAGAAGAGGGAAGAGCTTTCCTTAAAGCAAAAGAAGGTGACACACATCATGGTGGATGTGGTCATTGCGGAGGTGACAAGTAATGGATGTATTGAAGAAAGTTCCTGTAAGAGAACAGGATCCTAAAGTCAGAGCAACAAATTTTGATGAAGTATGTCTTGGATACAATCTTGAAGAAGCAATGGAAGAAGCCGGAAGATGTATTGGATGTAAGAATGCCAAGTGTGTTGAAGGCTGTCCTGTTGCTATTAATATTCCTGAATTTATAGGTCATCTTAAGACAGGTGACGTTAAGGAAGCATTTGATGTTATCAGTGAGGCATCAGCACTTCCTGCTGTATGCGGACGTGTATGTCCACAGGAAACACAGTGTGAGGGAAGATGTATAAGAGGTATCAAGGGTGAGCCTGTTTCAATTGGTAAGCTGGAAAGATTTACAGCTGACTGGGCTAAGGAGAGTGGTGTTAAGCCACAGCCACCTAAGACTGTAATAGATAAGAAGGTAGCAGTTATCGGTTCTGGTCCAGCTGGACTTACATGTGCCGGTGACCTTGCAAAGCTTGGATATAAGGTTACAATTTTTGAAGCACTTCATGAGCCGGGTGGAGTTCTTGTATATGGAATTCCTGAGTTCAGACTTCCAAAAGACAAGATTGTTAAAAAAGAAATTGATAACGTACGTTCACTTGGAGTTGATATTGAAGTTAACTCAATCGTTGGTAAGTCAATGAAAATTGATGATTTATTTGATGAAGGCTTTGAAGCTGTATTTATTGGATCAGGTGCAGGACTTCCTAAGTTCATGGGAATTAAGGGAGAACAGGCTAATGGAGTATTCTCAGCCAATGAGTACCTTACAAGATCTAATCTTATGAAGGCATTCAATCCTGAATCTAACACACCAATTATGCGCGGTAGCAAGGTTGCCGTAGTTGGTGGTGGTAATGTTGCTATGGATGCAGCAAGAACTGCTTTAAGACTTGGTGCTGAGACTCATATTGTATACAGAAGAAGTGAATCAGAGCTTCCAGCCAGAGTTGAAGAAGTACATCATGCTAAGGAAGAAGGAGTTATATTCGATCTTCTTACTAATCCAGTTGAAGTTCTTACAGATGAGAACGGATGGGTTAATGGAATCAAGTGTGTTAAGATGGTGCTTGGTGAGCCTGATGCTTCAGGAAGAAGAAGACCTGTTCCAGTTGAAGGTTCAGAGTTTGTAATCGAAGTTGATGCTGTTATCATGTCACTTGGTACTTCACCTAATCCACTTATCTCATCAACAACAGATGGTCTTGATACTAACAAGTGGGGCTGTATTGTTGCCGATGAAGAGCATGGCCAGACAAGTAAAGACGGCGTATTTGCCGGTGGAGATGCTGTTACAGGTGCTGCAACAGTTATCCTTGCAATGGGTGCCGGTAAGGCTGCTGCTAAAGGTATTCATGAATATTTGTCAAATAAATAATAAATAGATAATAAAAATATTATTGACGTCAACGGACATGTAGTATTAAAATCTTTAACAACAGATTATGAAATTTAATATTTTTTTGGGATAGAGAACTAACATATATGGCAGTTACTTCCGGCCATGTAATGTTAGTAAATAGGTGTAGCAGTTCTGCCGTGGGAAGCGGACTGTCTTAGTCACTTATTATATAAAATTTTATTTTTAGGAGGAATTTAAGATGTCATACGTAGACGAGGTACTTGAGAAGGTTCGTGCAAAGAATGCTAACGAGCCAGAATTTTTGCAGGCTGTTGATGAGGTACTTAATTCATTAAGACCAATCATCGATGCTAATGAGGATCTTTATAGAAGAGAGGCTCTTCTTGAGAGAATTTGTGAACCTGAAAGACAGTTCAAGTTCAGAGTGCCATGGGTAGATGATAAGGGACAGGTACAGGTTAACACAGGTTACAGAGTACAGTTCAATTCAGCTATCGGACCTTACAAAGGAGGACTTAGACTTCATCCTTCAGTTAATATCGGAATTATCAAATTCCTTGGATTTGAGCAGATTTTCAAAAACTCTCTTACAAGCCTTCCAATCGGTGGTGGTAAAGGTGGTTCTGATTTCGATCCTAAGGGAAAATCAGACAGAGAGATTATGGCATTCTGCCAGAGCTTCATGACAGAGCTTTGCAAATATATTGGAGCTGATACAGACGTACCAGCAGGAGACATCGGAACAGGTGCCCGTGAGATTGGATATATGTTCGGACAGTACAAGAGAATCCGTGGATTATATGAAGGAGTCCTTACAGGTAAAGGATTATCATATGGTGGATCACTTGCAAGAACAGAAGCTACAGGTTATGGACTTCTTTACTTCACAGATGAGATGCTTAAGTCTAATGGCAAGTCACTTGAAGGAAAGACTTGTGCAGTATCAGGTGCTGGTAACGTTGCTATTTACGCAATCGAGAAAGCAATTCAGCTTGGTGCTAAGCCTGTAACATGCTCAGATTCTACAGGATGGATTTATGATCCAGAAGGAATCGATGTTGCTCTTCTTAAGGAAGTTAAGGAAGTTAAGCGTGCTCGTCTTACAGAGTATGCAGCTAACAGACCATCAGCTGAGTACCATGAGAAGAAGAATGGAGAGCATGGTGTATGGACAGTTAAGTGTGATATTGCTCTTCCATGTGCTACACAGAACGAGCTTGATCTTGAAGATGCTAAGACACTTGCTGCTAACGGATGCTTCGCAGTAGCAGAAGGTGCTAACATGCCTACAACTCTTGAAGCTACTAAGTATCTCCAGCAGAACGGAATTCTTTTCGCTCCTGGTAAAGCTTCAAACGCAGGTGGTGTTGCTACAT
>DEDL01000028.1:0-374 GCA_002349525.1 Lachnoclostridium sp. UBA2905 | reverse complement strand
TCAGCACTTGAGATGAGCCAGAATAGTGAAAGACTTTCATGGTCATTCGAAGAAGTTGATGCAAAACTTAAAGACATCATGGTTAATATCTTCCACAATGCAGATAATGCTGCTAAGAAATATGGATGCGAAGGCGACTATGTTGCTGGTGCAAACATCGCAGGATTTGAGAAGGTTGCTGATGCAATGCTCGCTCAGGGTATTTGCTAATTACCAATAAAGATATAATTTTATATGATAATCCCCGGAACCGGAAACGGTTCTGGGGATTTTTTAATACTTTCGTTGAAGTTGTAGTATAATTAATGTATACTTAACTAAATGAATAATAAAAAATGTATTAAGATTATATTCTGGATATCAGAGAAAGGAAT
>DEDL01000007.1 GCA_002349525.1 Lachnoclostridium sp. UBA2905 | reverse complement strand
TCGGTAATTCCAAGATTGGTATCAGGAGATTTGCCAAGTATGCATACGCAGCCAATTATATCGCCAGAGCATATTATTGGACTTATTGTTTCAACAGGTGTATCGTCACCATCAACTATTCTGCAATAATTTATATCGCTCATACGGGCTGTAAAGGTTTCTCTTTTTTCAATAACATTTTCCAGTTCGGGATGGATGTGTCTCATAAGATAATCTTTTTTGCCTCCGCTTATGGCTATTATCTGGTCTCTGTCTGTTATACATGCAATCTGTCCACAGGCTTTTGAAAGTGATTCACAGTAGATTTTTGCGACATCACTCAGTTCATTTATAGGTGAATATTTCTGCAATATGATTTCGCCGTCACGTCCAGTGAATATCTCTATAGGATCACTTTCTCTGATTCTTAAGGTTCTTCGAATTTCCTTTGGGATGACAACCCTTCCTAAATCATCAATTCTACGTACAATTCCGGTAGCCTTCATATATAAAATTCCTCCATTTACATTTAATAGCGGCTAAAATTTACACCTTCAGAATTGAAAGGTACTACTATTATTTGTAAATGGAGGTTAATTATACCCTTTAAATTTATCTCAGTCGAGAAGAATTCCACATCTGCAGCTGTTGACAAAAAAGAAATAATATGTTTTACTGACTACGAAGACAGTTCGTTTGTACCCATCCTGTCTCTAAACAAAACTAGGGCTATTTTTTGTACCCTGATTTTTATATTTTGGAGGATAACTATGTATTGTATAGCTACAGAAGCGAGTTTTGATGCGGCTCATTTTTTGAAAAACTACAATGGAAAATGTAAAAACATTCATGGCCACAGATGGAGAGTCATTATAAGAACAAAGGCCGATTCTCTTCAGGAGGACAATGAATATGATGGCATGATTACTGATTTTAAGGATGTTAAGAGGGACCTTAACAGTATTGTTGACAGATTTGATCATACGCTTATATATGAAGAGGGATCACTTAGCAAAAAGCTTGAAGAACTCCTTATTGAAGAGGGGTTTGAACTTAATAAGGTTAACTTCAGACCAACAGCAGAGAACTTTTCAAGGTATTTCTTTGAAACCATGAAGGGTCTGGGTTACAATATTACGGAAACAACTGTGTATGAAACTGTTGCCAATTATGCATCTTATTCGGAGGAGCAGGCTAATGGCTGAATATAAGGTGGTTGAAAAGTTTGTCAGTATTAATGGTGAAGGCATGAAGGCCGGAACTCTGGCAGTATTTATCAGATTTTTTGGCTGTAATTTGAGATGCAGCTACTGCGATACATTATGGGCATCAAGTCCGGACTGCCCATATGATATAATGACTGAGGATGATATTGTGACTTATGTTAAGGAAACAGGAGTTCATAATGTTACACTTACAGGTGGCGAGCCGCTTTTAAGAGATAATATGGATATTCTTCTTAAAAAGCTGTCTGCACTACCTGATATATTTATAGAGATTGAGACTAATGGAAGTGTTGACATAAGAAGCTACAAGAGTATAGCTGGAAACATTTCATTTACTCTTGATTACAAGCTTCCTTATTCGGGTATGGAAGACAAGATGTTTATGCCTGATTTTGAGGCTGTTGATAAAAATGATACGGTTAAGTTCGTAGCAGCAGGAAAAGATGATCTTGATACCATGAAAGAAATCGTAGAGAAGTATAATCTTGCAAATAAGACAAATGTATTTATAAGCCCGGTTTTTGGAGAGATTGAGCCGGTAACCATTGTTGAATATATGATAGATAACAAATTGAATTCGGTTAAGATGCAGCTTCAGATGCATAAGTTCATATGGGATCCGAATCAGAAGGGAGTTTAACATGATAGATGAAGAAGCAATAAAGGAGCACGTTAGAGGAATTCTGATTGCTCTGGGAGAAGACCCTGACAGGGAAGGACTCGTTGAAACACCAAAAAGAGTTGCGCACATGTATTCTGAGGTGTTTGAGGGAATTAATTATTCCAATGAAGAGATAGCAGAGATGTTTGGTAAAACCTTTGAGGCACCAGATGATTCGGGCAGCGATATTGTTATCGTTAAGGATATAGATGCATTCAGTTATTGTGAGCATCATATGGCACTTATGTATGATATGAAGATTACAGTTGCCTACATTCCAAAGGACAGAGTAATAGGATTAAGTAAAATTGTCCGTATTGTGGATATGGTTACAAAACGTCTTCAGCTGCAGGAGAGAATTGGATCAGATATAGCAGAGGTTATAAGCCTTGCCACAAAAAGTGATGATGTTGCTGTCATTATACAGGCAACCCACAGCTGTATGACAGCCAGAGGAATCAGAAATACCCAGGCAAAGACCGTAACTAAGCACTGGTATGGAAAATTCAAAACAGATATGGCCCTGCGTAAGGACGTTGTAGAATAAGGCTGGTAATTTTATACGGAAAGGATTGAATAATATGAGAGTACTTGTACTTGTAAGCGGTGGTCTTGACAGCACAACCTGCCTTGCAATGGCAGTTAATAAATATGGTAGTGAGAATGTAAGTGCACTGTCTATGTTTTATGGACAGAAGCATGATAAGGAATTGCAGTCTGCAAGAGCAGTTACTGATTATTATGGTGTGGATTATACAGAACTTGACCTGTCTATTATATTTAAGGACAGCAACTGTTCCCTTTTATCCCATTCAACGGAGGAGATTCCTGAGGAATCTTATGCAAAACAGTTAGAGAAAACCGGGGGAACTCCTGTGTCAACCTATGTTCCTTTCAGAAATGGTCTCTTTCTTGCAACAGCAGCCAGTATTGCCCTCTCAAAGGAATGCAGTCTTATATATTACGGAGCACATAGTGATGATGCTGCCGGTAATGCATATCCTGACTGCAGCGATTCATTTAATAAGTCAATGAATGATGCAATATATATTGGAAGTGGTAATCAGGTTAAAATTGAGGCACCATTTGTTAACCTTACCAAGAAGGATATTGTGAAGATGGGACTTGAGCTTAATGTACCATATGAGCTTACATGGAGCTGCTATGAGGGGCATGACAAACCTTGTGGTGTATGTGGAACATGTATTGACAGAATTAAGGCATTTGAGGCAAATGGAGTAAGGGACCCTCTGATGAAATAGGAACATGAAGCAGGAAATACATTACGAATGATGGAAAGGAGTTATTATGAGCAGAGAAAAAAATGAAATGGGAGATATTTCACTCCTTGGCAATAAAAAGAATGTTTACCCGGATAATTATGCACCTGAAATGCTTGAAACGTTTGTTAACAAGCATCCGGATAATGATTATTTTGTAAAGTTTAACTGTCCGGAATTCACAAGTCTTTGTCCTATAACAGGACAGCCGGATTTTGCTACAATTACCATATCTTATGTGCCAGATGTAAAAATGGTTGAGAGTAAATCACTTAAGCTTTATCTTTTCAGCTTCAGAAATCATGGGGATTTTCATGAGGACTGTGTTAACGTTATTATGAAGGATCTTATCAAGCTTATGGAACCAAAATACATTGAAGTCTGGGGAAAGTTTACTCCACGTGGAGGAATTTCCATAGATCCATATTGCAATTACGGAAAGCCAGGAACAAAATGGGAAGATGTTGCCTGGAAACGTCTTTCGGAGCATGATATGTATCCTGAAAAAGTGGATAATCGATAATTACCAGTGATATTTCTGATTGCCTGTGAATTCCTTTGGAAAATGGTAAGAATATATCCTTAAATTTGAGGTAAACAACGTAAAATAGCTTGACAAATGGGCGTTTTAAAGGTATAAATAGAACTATAGCATTGTAGAGAAACAATGAAAATAATTTTTTCGAGGAGGAATAATTTTTATGAATAAGACAGAGTTAGTTGCTGCAATCGCAGAGCAGGCTGAATTAACAAAAAAAGATGCTGAGAAGGCATTAAAGGCATTTGTTGATGTTGTAACAGATGAATTAAAGAAAGGTGAGAAAGTTCAGTTAGTTGGATTTGGTACATTCGAGGTTGCTGAAAGAGCAGCAAGAGAAGGAAGAAATCCTGCAAACGGAGAAGCAATGCAGATTCCTGCATCAAAGGCACCTAAGTTCAAAGCTGGAAAAGCTCTTAAGGATGAAGTTAATAAGTAATTAATACTGATAATTATTTACGCAAATATAAGACAGGAGCAGCGAAAGTTGTTTCTGTCTTTTTTTAAGGAGAGTGTATATGAGATTAGATAAATATCTTAAGGTTTCACGTATTATCAAAAGAAGACCGGTTGCCAACGAGGCCTGTGACGCGGGAAGAGTTATGGTGAATGGTAAGGTTGCCAAGGCATCTGTAGATATTAAACCGGGAGACGTAATTGAAATCGCATTTGGAGATAAAAGCGTTAAGGTTGAAGTGTTAAGCGTTCAGGAAACCTACAATAAGGAAGAAGCAAAGGAATTATACAAGTACCTGTAGGCTTAAGTGATATTATTGTTCATATCTGCATATCAGGTAATGCTGTTGTTTGGGTCTGCATGTTAGGTGATATTGTTGTTCATATCTGCATATCAGGTAACGCTATTGTTTGGGTCTGCATATCAGGTGATATTGTTGCCGGTGTCTGTATATTAAGTAATACTATTGTTTGAAGCTGCATATATTGAAATGAACCGTATATAAGAGAACGGAGCAGGCTTATGGCATATAGCAGTGAAAACAGCCGTAAATTATATGCAGAACGTGACAATAACAGGCAGGGTAATATTGGCAGGCAGGGCGTGAATCGTGACGGACAAAGCAGTAATGTTGGCGGTTTGGGTGAGCGCAATCTGCACAGGATGCTTATAGATGAAAGAAAGAATATTAATCTGACAGGGGTAAATGATGTCAGATCATTTGACGAGAAGCTTGTAATAATGGATACTGCTTTGGGAATGCTTACCATAAAAGGTGATGGACTTCATGTGAACAGACTTAATCTTGAAAAGGGTGAAGTAATAATTGATGGTAAGGTTGATGGTATAGAATATGCAGACCAGAAAGAGGCGCCTTCACCAGGTGGCATAATAGGCAGGTTATTTGGATGATTATTAATCAGCTTCAGATGGCAGCAGTGTCGTATATTACAGGTTTAGTGTGTGCAGTTATGTATTATATTATGTGGCGAATCAGGAGATGGCTTAAGACAGGAGTAGTATTTCACTTTATATCGGATTTTATATTCTGGGAAGCTACGGCTGTTATATATGTGTATATTATTTACCGGATAAATGAGGGATGTATAAGGGGATTTGCCCTGACCTGTTTATTTGCCGGCATTCTTACTGTGGTATATATTAGTAGAAGAGGAATTGCAGCAGGATAAGGAGTATGTTCTGAATCATCAGATAATAGCAATATATTTTCAGAAAATTTCCAATTTTCACTTGAAAAGACCACAAATGTAGTATATTATAGAACTTATGTAACGCATAATATTTTCAAGTCAGGTGATATATATGAAGAGAAGAAGAACAGGATTAGGAATAACGGTTATTACAGTACTCTTGTTATTTGCCGTAATATCTGTTAAGAAGGTTGGTCTTGACAATAAGGACCGTGCATTGAAGGAAGAGTTAGCCCGCTATGAGCAGGAGCTTTCTGACACTCAGAATGAGAAGCAGGATATTGAAGAATACGGAAGGTATGTACAATCAGATGAATATAAAGAGGACGTTGCAAGGAATAAGTTAGGTCTTGTATATCCTGATGAGATTGTATTTGAACCGGAAGATGGAGAGTAAACTGAATAGATTTATTACAGCTTGAAGTATTTTACTACAGGTGGAGACATCAGATGACAGTGTTTTTATGCTGCCGTCTTTTTTTGTCAACGTGTTTTATATTTAGATGACAGAATTTTACAAAACTCTTTTTTGGACATGGCTATACTATACACTATTCTTTAACGAATAATATATGGAAATGAGGGGTATTGTGAAATCTATCAGAGTAAATAAGATTGTAGTGTTTGAATGTATTGTTAATTTTTTCGCGGCAAGAGGCTCATTTATGTCCATTAATCCGGTGGCGGTGGCCCTGTATATTCTTGCTGTTACCAATAAGCGCAATAAAAATCCTGTCATATACTTCATAATCGCAGGCGTTTTATCCTGCGGCCTTGTTCCGCAGATGAATTTTGGCTTTGTGGAGGCAGTGAAGTATCTGCTTATTTTTTGCTGTATTTCTGTGGTGGATAAGATGACAGTAAGAAGAAAAATGTATCTGTCCAGAGAAAAAATGGCCTGTCTTGGAGGTCTTGTAACCTTTTTAATGGGATTTTCAGGGGGAATATTAAATGTGTACAAGGGCTTTGCAATGTCATTTGCAGAAGGAGTTCTGGCGGCTGTGCTGGTGTTCCTGCTTTATAAGGCGGAAAATGTCATCCATTTTGGAATCCCTGCCTACAGACTTCAGACAGAGCAGGTTATAAGTCTGGTAATGCTTACTACTTTTGTAGTATTGGGATTTTTCGAGCCCTGGCAGGAATATTTTTCGGCAGCGAGATGTATTATGTATGTGATGGTTTTGTATATGGCTTATTTTCATGGGGAAGCAGCAGGGGCAATTGCCGGATGTGGAGCTGGTGTTTATATAGGATGTATGACGGGAAATGTATCATTTGTGGGCTTATGTTGTCTTGTAGGAACGGCAGTTGGTATGATAAGGGAATGCGGAAAGCTTTTAAGTGCAATTATGTTTGCGGTTGCAGGAGCAGGTCTTGCCCTTGTATTTCCGGAGGAGCTTTTTAATATAAATGAATTCAAACCCTATATGGTGGCAATATTGTGCTTTCTTGCCCTGCCATCCCAGGTTTTTGCCGTTGAAAATAATAGGGATGACCAGGATGATGCACTGGTAAGACAAAATATTATGACCCAGACAAGTATACGGCTTAAGGATTTTTCGGATGCATTTGAAAAAATAGGGGCATTATATGAAAGGGAACTTAATGCAGATGTTTTTAATGGTGCCATAACCGAGCAGGGTATTATAAATGAGCTTGCAAAGGGTGTTTGTACAGACTGTTCCAAATGCAGCACATGTTTTGACAAAGAATATTATGAAACCTACAGGGATGTTTCTGCCATGTTTTCAAACCTTGGAAATGAATCAAAAATTCGGGCGGATGCCATTCCACCGGAATTTGCAGGCAAGTGTATACGACTTAATGATTTTATGAATGAAGCCAACCACCAGCTGGAGCTTGCACGTTTAACAAGGGGCTGGTTAAACAGATTTGCCTGGAACAGAGGACTCATTGCAAGACAGATGGGTGATGTATCCAGACTTATGAGAAATCTCGAATTTGAGATTTCGGATATACGCAGGGTATCGGACCACAATGAAAAGGAACTGTACAGTATGATAAGCTCATTTGGAGTGGAGATAAAAAAGCTTGGTTTTATTGAGAAAAAGGGGGACAGGCTTGTTCTGTGCATAACAATGAAATCGAAGAAAAATGACTGTATCACATTTAGGGAAATAAGCAATATCATAAGTGATGTAATGGGAGAACGCTGGTGCGTGGCTGAAGAATACGGCTATGCACTTCCTGCTAAGTATACTGCCGTAAATTTTGTTAAGGATGTCAAATTCACGGTTTTAACAGGGGTTGCCAAAAAGACAAAAAATCTTGAGCAGGTTTCCGGGGACAGCTATTCATTTATTACACTGCCGGGAGGAAAGGTCATCCTCACCATAACTGATGGTATGGGAAGTGGAAAAAATGCCTGTGCTGAGAGTGAAACGGCCATTGAGCTTTTAGAGGAACTGATAAGTGCCGGATTTGGGGAGGAGTTAGCCTTAAGACTTGTCAATTCGTGCCTTTTGTACTCGGAGAAAAGCGACGATTTTGTAACGGTTGATCTTGCGGTTATTGACCTTAATTCAGGAAAATGCAACTGCATTAAATATGGTGCACCGCCAACATTTATCAGGGGAAAGGACGGAATAAGCGTGATAGAAAGCAGTACCATGCCTATTGGACTGATGCCGGATATTGCTCCGGATGAAAAAATGTGCCGCCTTTCAAACGGAGATTATATTATTATGATGAGTGATGGAATTACAGACAATTATCTGGGTGATTCCGGCAGAAAGCGGCTTGAAGGTATTGTTGAAAATATTGGTACGGACAATCCGCAGGAGATGGCAGAAAGAATTCTTGCAGAGGCGCTTTTGCTTAACAATCACCAGGCAAAGGATGATATGAGTGTACTTGTAGCAGGTATGTGGACGAAAAGATAAATGAATGGTAAAATGTATTCTGATGTTTTAGCAATACGACCGGTTTTCAAAAAGAGGTGTGCCAATGACTGACAGAATGCAGAATTTTATAAAAAAAGTTGACGATTATATAATAAAAAATGAGCTTATAGGATATGGAGACGGAATTGTGCTTGGACTCTCTGGAGGAGCTGATTCTGTATGTCTTTTAAGAGTTCTTTGTTTGCTCAGGGATAAGTATAAGCTGACTATACATGCAGTTCATGTCAATCATGGAATCAGAGGAAATGAAGCAAAAAGGGATGAGGAGTTTTCTCTTAAGCTTGCAAATGAATGTGGTGTTTCCTGTCATGTTGTTCATGCGGATATACCGGCTCTTGCTATCAAATGGAAAATGACCGAGGAAGAGGCAGGAAGAAAAGTAAGATACGAGGAGTTTGCCAAAGCCTCAGAAAGCCTTAATTGTAAGCTTCTTGCTGTTGCACATCATGCCAATGACCAGGCTGAAACAGTGCTTTTCAGAATGTGCCGTGGAACAGGAATTAAGGGAATGTGCGGTATGCTTCCAAAAAGGGATAATATTATAAGACCTCTCCTTTGCGTTACAAAGGGTGAGATATATGATTTTTTAAATGATATAGAACAAAATTATGTTGAAGATAAAACCAATACATGTGTTGAATATGACAGAAACCGCATAAGGGAAAATGTGATTCCGGAGCTTGAACATATCAATTCCCAGTCTGTGGCCCACATATGTGCAATGGCGGACAAGCTGTTAGATGTTAAAAAATGGTTCGATCAGGAATGTGACAAGGCATTTGCTAATATTGTTACAGTAAACCCCACGCACACTGCCGCTGTTATTAATACTGAAAAATTATGTGAATGTCAGCAGGTGGCTGCCACAGAGGTTATAAGAAAAACAATTGGCCAGCTTACAAAGAGTATGAAGGATATAGAAGACAGACATATTAAGCTTATATACGGACTAAGGGATATGGAAAACGGCAAAGAACTTCATTTGCCATATTGTATATGTGCCAGAAAAGAGTATGAAAATATTACCCTTTATGTGGATAATAAAAATGAAAGCGGAGAAGATGGTTCTGTGGGCTCATTTGTAATATGGCCCCAGGAAGAAAAAATGTTTAGTGATTTTGAATGTGATGGAGTCTATCTGCCGGATGAGAAGAAATATTATGACCATCTGAAGGTAAGCATTAGAGATGCATCATCCCAGGAACTGACATTTGAAAATATGGTTAAAAATGTCTGTACTAAATATGTCAGTTGTGATAAAATCAAAGGCAGACTAGTTATTCGCAGACCAATGGATGGCGACATAATAAACATGGGTAACAATGGCACTAAAAAGCTTTCACGATATATGATAGATAAAAAGATTCCAAGGAGCTTAAGGGACCGGTTGCTTGTAGCTGCAAGCGGCAATAATGTTTATCTTGTGTTTGGAGGAATAATGGCAAAGGATGTATATGTGAAGGATAAAAAGGATAATGTGCTTAGGATTAATTATTTAGGAGAATGATCATGAGAGAAGAAATTGAGGTAATGATACCTGAAGAAAAGCTTATGAAACGTATTGACGAACTTGCTGCACAGATCAATGAGGACTACAAGGGCAAGACACTGACCATACTGTGTATTCTGAAGGGCAGCATTTTTTTCACATGTGAACTTGCAAAGAGGCTTACAATACCTGTACTGTTTGATTTTATACAGGTTTCCAGCTATGGTGACGATACAAAGAGCAGTGGTAAGATCAAGATAATGAAGGATCTTGATAAACCAATTACAGATAAGGATGTCCTTATCATTGAGGATATTCTTGACTCTGGAACAACTCTTTACAGACTTATAGATTATCTTAGTGAAGGCAGACCTGCAAGTCTTAAGGTATGTACACTTCTTGACAAGCCTGCAAGAAGAGAATATCCGGTTGACGTTGACTATAACGGATTTGAAATTGAGGATGAATTTGTAATCGGATTTGGACTTGATTATGCACAGAGATACCGCAATCTTCCATATATCGGAATACTTAATTTTGTGGATGACTGATTTAATAATTACAATATAGGGATATGAACAGGGAGGCCGATTTTGAATAAACAGGTTAGAGGCAACAGATTTTTTATATTATTATTACTTGTGTTACTTGTTTCACTTTATTTTTCGAGAATACTAAGTAACCAGACCAGCTATGAGTACAACACATATACTCTTATTAAGGATATTGAAAAGGGTACAGTCAGTGAGATTTTGCTGAATCAGAATAAGGAAACTCCATCAGGAGAAGTAGACGTTACCTTTAATAATGGTGCATCGAAAAGCTTCTATGTAACCAACCTGCAGGAGATAGAAGATAAGCTGTATGAGATGTCCCAGTCAGAAGAGTATAAGGATAGTTTTGCATATACAGTTGGTCCAATGGAGAAAACATCTATTTTGGTAATGATTTTGCCATACTTATTTGGACTTGTATTGTTTTTCATGCTCTTTAGTATGATGAGCGGTGCCCAGGGTGGCGGCGGAAACTCAAAACTCTCCAACTTTGGAAAGAGCAGAGCACGTGTGACGGGAGCCGGAGAGGTTGACAAAACATTTGCTGATGTTGCCGGACTTACTGAAGAGAAGGAACAGTTAGAAGAAATTGTTGATTTCCTTAAGGCACCTAAAAAATATACAGAGCTTGGTGCCAGAATTCCTAAGGGTGTTCTCATGGTAGGACCTCCGGGAACAGGTAAGACTCTTCTTGCAAAGGCAGTTGCCGGTGAGGCAGGAGTTCCATTTTTCAGTATATCAGGTTCTGATTTTGTTGAGATGTTTGTTGGTGTTGGTGCGTCACGAGTACGTGATCTTTTCCAGGAAGCTAAGCGCAATGCACCATGTATTATATTTATTGACGAGATTGACGCTGTCGCAAGAAGACGTGGAAGCGGTCTTGGAGGTGGACACGATGAAAGAGAACAGACTCTTAACCAGATGTTAGTTGAGATGGATGGTTTTGGAGTGAATGAAGGAATTATCGTCATGGCGGCTACGAACAGGGTTGATATACTTGATCCGGCATTCTTAAGACCGGGAAGATTTGACAGAAGAGTTGAAGTTGGAAGACCGGATGTCAGAGGACGTGAAGAGATTCTTAAGGTACATGCCAAGAATAAGCCACTTGGTGATGATGTTAATCTTGAAGAGGTTGCACGTACATCAGCAGGAATGACTGGTGCAGACCTTGAAAATCTTCTCAATGAGTCTGCAATTGTAGCAGCAAGAGATGACAGAAACTTTATAACCAAGGCTGATATAACCAAGGCATTTATTAAAGTTGGAATTGGTCTTGAGAAAAAGAGCCGTATTGTATCAGAGAAAGACAAGAAGATTACAGCATACCACGAATCAGGTCATGCCATTTTATTCCATGTACTTCCTGATATGGGACCGGTTCATACAGTATCCATAATTCCAACAGGAATGGGAGCTGCCGGATATACAATGCCTCTTCCTGAGAAGGATGAGATGTTTGAGACAAAGGGAAGAATGCTTCAGAATATTATAGTTTCTCTTGGAGGAAGAATTGCTGAAGAGATAATATTTGATGATATTACAACAGGAGCATCCCAGGATATCAAACAGGCTACAGCCCTTGCAACTAATATGGTCACAAAGTATGGTTTCTCAGACAGAATAGGTATGATAAACTATGGCGATGATGATGAAGTATTTATCGGACGTGATCTTGGACATACAAGAAACTACAGCGAAAAGGTTGCATCAACTATTGATGACGAAGTCAAGAAGATAATTGATGAATGCTATCAGAAGGCAAGAAAGATTCTTGATGATAACAGAGAGATTCTTGATAAGTGCGCAGCACTTCTTATTGACAAGGAAAGGATCAATCAGAGTGAATTTGAAGCATTGTTTGACTAAGTTTTCAGACTGAGTTGTAAAAAATAAGATAAAAAATTATTTTTGAAAATAATTTTTGAAAAATACTTGCCATAAAACCCCGGAAAATTGTGCATGTGGCACATTTGACCGGGGCTTTATATTTGAAATGATGTGCAAAATAACCAGGTTTTTTGATGTGATTGGCAAAATGCACAATGAAATGACAAAAATTTTGTTAAGTTTGTGCACACTTATGGAAGACCTACTGCTATAATACACATCGTAAACCCCAATACATTATATAGTTTTTGCTACACCCCATAAGTAACAAAAATACCTTCTCCAAAATAGGATAGCTAACGCTATCCTAGTTTACTTTTAAACGCTAATAAGGTAATATTTCCTTATTAGTGATTAAAGGTAAACTTCGTGAGAATGCATATACATGCAAAACCCTATGCATATATGTTTCGTAAGAATAGATATGTGCTTGTACGAAAGAGATCACTGTGATAGCGGAGCGTGAGCGAGCTTCGGATGGCATTGGGTGTTTCGTACAACAATAAGGGGAAGTTAGGGTGAATAGTATTATCAATGTTATCAATATAAAAAAATTCAAAATAAAAAATCTTATGATGCTGACTCTTGCAGGGATTATTAATGCTTTTGGCATCACTCTTTTTCTTACACCGGTAAAGCTTTATGATAGTGGTATTTCGGGAACTTCTATGTTACTTGATCAGATCACTCCGGCATATTTGACATTATCTTTATTTCTTCTGGTGCTTAATATTCCAATGTTTTTAATCGGATTAAAAAAACAGGGTCTTCTATTTACGGTATATTCAATTTATACGGTGACAATATATTCAGTGTTTGCATGGCTGATTACTAACGTGTTTCCAATCGATGTAAGTATAGCATCTCCGCTTGCAGGAACGGACCTTTTGTTGTGCGCATTATTTGGAGGTGTGATTTCTGGTATAGGCAGTGGTTTCGCAATAAGATATGGTGGAGCAATGGATGGAATTGAAGTAATGGCAGTTATATTTGCAAAAAGAATTGGTATTACAGTAGGAACATTTGTAATGATGTACAACATTATTCTTTACATCATTTGTGGTATTGTTCTTAAAAGCTGGATTCTCCCCTTATATTCTATTGTTACATATACAGCAGCCCTTAAAACAATTGATTTTATTGTTGAAGGAATTGACAGAGCAAAATGTGCAATAATTATTACTGAAAAACCAGATAAGATATGCAAGATGCTTGGGGAAGCATTTGGTAGCGGTGTAACCAGACTTAATGCAAAAGGGGCCTACTCTCATAGGGAAAAGGCAATGATATATTTTGTGATTAATAGATATCAGGTTATAAGGATGAAGGACATAGTACATGCCATTGATCCCCACGCCTATATTACAATTAGTGAAGTTGCGGACGTATTTTCTAATAATAGTGAGAAAGAATAGTGTTTCAGGGAAGTTAGAAATTTAAGCTTTTGAAATAAAAAAAATATCTTGACAAATATTCATTCTTAAGTTATGATAATACAAGTGTTCAGACACGTGCCGGTGTGGCGGAACTGGCAGACGCACAGGACTTAAAATCCTGCGGGTGGTGACACCTGTACGGGTTCGATTCCCGTTGCCGGCATTATATTCAAAGAAGCATTTGATTGCATTTGTAGTCAGATGCTTTTTTTGTGTTTTGAATATTTGATATTTTGAATATCTGCTGTTATAAATATCTGCTGTTATAGATATCTGATATTTTAAATATCTGCTGTTCTAAACAGCTCTACAATTGTTGTGGCAGATTTATGTAAGAATAAAGCCATTTTTGAAAATTTGTCAATTTGTCAGGAAGATAAATATTAATTAAAAATAAATACCATATTAATACAAAGTTAAAAACATACTGTTTTCCTATAGTTATTTTCCAATATATAGGAGCAAAGTGCTGTTCGTGCCAAAAAAGTGTTGTTTGCGCCATTGTTCGTTTTTGTGCTTGTTTTTATGATATTNNCGATTGTGAAGTTGATGGGAATACTTAGTGGGGGAATTCCCGTTGTTATGTAAGTGCCTATAGTTCCAAAACACGGAACGGACGTGAAGAGTGATTTTGGAAAGGGTAATTGTTATGGGGGATTCAAGTAGGAACTGCTTGAATAAGAATTAACACCTTGTACGTACAGAGGAGACATGCGGGGTGTTTTTTCTTTGTGTACATTTATCTCATCCATGTTTGGGATTACTTGAATGAAATATTTATATCTGCTATAATAGATATGATTTTATATGAAAGAATTGTGGTAGTAATTTGCCAAAAAGTAGGTGAGATATTTGCAAATTGCAATCTGTGATGATGATAACGGAGTGTGCAGCCAGTTGGAAACCTGGATTCTTGAATACCAGGATGACAATGGCGTAAAAATTGATATAGACATATACAATACAGCAGAGGAACTGTTTGCCAGTCTGAAGGATGGCAAGTGGGTAGATATTATTTTCTTTGATATTGAGCTTCCGGGACTTAGTGGTCTGCAGGTTGGCAGGGGAATCCGTGAGAAGCTTGGTAATGATATCGTTAATATC
>DEDL01000006.1:32323-43030 GCA_002349525.1 Lachnoclostridium sp. UBA2905 | reverse complement strand
CATCCTTATTGTATCATTTGCAGCAATCGTATCTTTCAACTCTAAAAGTTGGATATCCTTTGATGACTGAGCCATGATTTTCCTCCTGTTTTTAATATATTCAGTATACCATAAAACAGCAGAAAATGCAGTAAAAACCTGGGCTTTTACTGCATTTTTATAGTACAGATATGCTATTTTATGTTACCTATTGCTTTAGGCTGCTCGATGTCTAAACCCGACATTAACCAGTCGAATTGTCTCCATGTAATCGGTTTTACTTCAGAAGCATTTCTTGGCCATCTGAATCTTCCCTTCACATCAAGTCGTTTGTACAGAAGCGTAATTCCGTCTGATTCTTTCAATAAAATCTTTATGCGATCACACCTTGTGCCACAGAAAAGATATATAGAATTCCGGTTTATTTCCTCCCCCATCATGTCATAAACAATGGCACATAAGCCATTTATAGATTTTCTCATATCAGTTCGGCCCGTAATTATGTAGATTGAAGTTGCTCCTGAGATATCGCCAATCATACGCACTCCTTTAGGCTCTTAAAAATCTTTGATAAGAATGCCTGATCAATGTTTGACGGAATATCAACAGTTGCACCGCCAATATGTGCTGTTATAAGTGGGGCATCTGGTAAAAACGCTTTGTCTTCCATTGATGGAACTAAATCAGCGCATGGAACTACGTCGGGGGAATCAACAACTGAAACCTTTACAATTTCCTGCTTATAAGCAGTGCCGTGTCTTGTAAAAGCAGGAACATCATATCCCTTATTAGAAACCTGTTTAATCCAGCCATAAAATGTACCTGGAGCAATACCTTTTTCCTTACACCAAGCCGGAATGGATAACCCACTTTTATAGCAATCTAACACTAACGAAAATCTTTGATCTAATGAATAAAGTGATGCCATATATTTCCTCCATAATTTTTTGTTACTCATAATTATGAAGAATTATCAGTCTGATTTCCAGCCGCAATTTTATTTAGCGCTTACATTGAAAACAAGTATCCATTGAGAAAAATGAGAATGAATCTGTTAATCTTGATGAGCATAAGGTGGGGGAGGTTAGCAATAATGCTAATTCTGCTACAGAACATCTTGGCAAAGTCATAAAAGATGTGTTAATATTAATATTCATGATAATATGTTTTCCTATCCTGCTTATGGAGATTCATTACTAGACAGGATATGAACTGCTTCGCTACAGAATGAAACACTCCGGCGAACATGAAACGATACTTATCAAACAGGATTTTATTGAAAATATGTTCAGACTCATTGAAATTGATATGTGCCTTGGCTGGAATAATGAAACTACGGAAAATGAACTTCTGGAAAAGGTACTTCATTTTAGTAAAAATGAGTACATTCAGATATGTGGAATATTAGAAAAGGCCAAGTATTCAGAAGATGGAATAAGTATATATGAGAAAAATTTATTAGATAATTTCTATAATAAAATTTACACTGCCAGAAAAACTATGTCTCTAAAAAATAGAATCAAGTTAAGATATGGCAAAAAAGGGGGATTGTATGAATATAAGAAGAGCAGGAGCAGAAGACCTGCCAGGGGTTAACAGTCTGTTGAGACAGGTTCTTATGGTTCACCATAATGGCAGACCAGACCTTTTTCGTGCAGATGCAAAAAAATATACAGACGGACAGCTTTTAGAGATATTTGCAGATGATAAACGTCCGGTTTTCGTAGGAGTCGATGAGAATAACAATGTACTTGGATATGCCTTCTGTGTATACGAAGAATACGAGAATGATAATATCCTTACAGACAGAAAGACACTTTACATTGACGATATATGTGTCGACGAAAATACAAGAGGAAAAAAAGTAGGAAAACAAATATATGAATATGTATGTGATTTTGCAAAAAATAATGGGTTTTATAATGTAACACTTAATGTATGGAGCTGTAATCCCGGAGCGATGAAGTTTTATGAAAAAATGGGACTTGTGCCATACAAAATTGGAATGGAAAAAATATTATAAGGAGAAGAATATGAGAAAAACCAAAATAATATGTACTATTGGACCATCAAGCCAGAATGAGGAAACACTTACACAATTATGTGAAGCAGGAATGGATGTTGCAAGACTTAATTTTTCACATGGTACACATGAAGAACAGCAAAAGAAGGTAGATCTTGTTAAAAAAGTACGTGAAAAAATGGAGCTGCCTATTGCAATTATGCTTGATACAAAGGGACCAGAATACCGAATTAAGACCTTTGCAGATGGCAAGGTTATGCTTGCAGATGGACAGGATTTTACACTCACAACTGATGAAATACAGGGAGATGCAAGCAGGGTTTCCGTAAGCTATAAAAATCTTGTTAATGAGCTTTCAGTAGGTGACAGGGTTCTTGTGAATAATGGACTCATTATTCTTGAAGTAAAAGAGCTTAAACGCAATGATGCAGTCTGTAAGGTAATTGCCGGTGGTGTTTTATCAGACAGAAAAAGCATGAATTTTCCTAATAAGGTTATGAAAAGTGAATACCTTAGTGAACAGGACAAAAAGGACCTCTTATTTGGAATAAAAAATGATGTGGATTTTGTAGCAGCTTCATTTGTATCCTGTAAAAAAGATGTTGAGGATTTAAGAGAATTCTTAGATGACAATGGCGGCAATGATATAGATATTATTGCTAAGATTGAGAATCGTGCAGGCGTTGATAATGTTGTTGAAATCTGTGATATTGCAGATGGAATTATGATTGCAAGAGGAGATCTTGGTGTTGAAATACCGGCGGTAGAAGTACCGGAAATTCAGAAATATCTTATTACAACATGCCGTCTTCTTGGAACCAGAGTTATTACTGCAACAGAGATGCTTGAAACCATGATACAGAATCCAAGACCTACACGAGCTGAATTATCTGACGTTGCCAATGCGGTTTATGACGGAACCTCAGCAGTTATGCTTTCAGGAGAAACAGCAGCAGGAAAGTATCCTGTTAAAGCTGTTAGTACTATGGCAGAGATTACAGAATACACTGAAAGACAGATCAACTATATAAAAAGATTTAATACAACAGAGTTTCAGATTAAAAGCAATATAGATGCAATATCACATGCTACATGTTCAATGGCTATTGATGTTAAGGCAAAGGGTATTGTGGTAAGCTCACTTAGCGGACGTACAGTAAGAATGGTCAGCAGATTCAGATGTCCTGTAGATATAATCGGTTTTACAACCAATGAAAAGGTATGGCGCAAGCTTAATCTTAGCTGGGGTGTTACACCACGTATGTGCGAAGAATTTACATCAATTGAGGTCATGTTCTATAGAGGCAAGGAGGAAGCAAAGAAGGTATTTGAACTTAATAAGGGTGATAATATCGTGCTTACCGGAGGCCTTATTAATGGTCAGACAGGAAATACAAATCTTATTAAAGTTGAGCGTATTTAATATGTTATGTTTAGTTTATCCTTTTTTTCTTGCAAGATGAATGACGGTATTATATTATGTTATAGAAAAATTGTGTAAATAATGATTTTATACGCATAAAATGACAATAAGGAAGGTAACAAAACATGACATTTAAGAAGAAAATTGTAACATGCATGGCATCTGCAATGGCTATGGCAGTTCTTTTAGCAGGATGTGGCAACAGTAATAATGAGCAGACAGCAACAAGTGAACCACAGGTTACTGAAGCTGCTGAAGATAAGGCAGAGGAAACAGCTGCTCCTACAACTGAGACAGCAGCTGAGGATGAAATCCAGAATAAAGATGCTTCAACAATGAGTCTTAAAGAGGCTTATAAGGACTTATTTGATATCGGAGTAGCAGTTAACAGCTGGCAGCTTGCAGATAAGAAGGTTCTTGCCAGAATAACAAAGGATTATTCAACATTTACATGTGAGAATGAGATGAAACCTGATTATCTTCTTGATCACAATGCTTCAATGGAAGCAAAGGATGGAATGCCTGTTTTAACTACAGAGAAGCTTGATGAGATTCTTACAATGGCTGAGGATGCAGGACTTAAGATGCGTGGACATACACTTGTATGGCACAGCCAGACTCCTGAATGGTTATTCCGTGAAGGATATGACGATGGAAAAGATTATGTTGATAAGGACACCATGCTTAAGAGAATGGAAAGCTACATAAAGAAGGTTATCACATACTGTCAGGAAAAACATCCAGGCGTTGTGTATGCATGGGATGTTGTAAATGAGTGCGCAAGTGATAACAAGGGTCTTAGAACAGACAGTCTTTGGTATAAGGTAATTGGTGAAGAGTATATTGAGAAGGCATTTGAGTATGCAAGAAAATATGCTGATAAGGATGTAAAACTCTTTATAAATGATTATGGCATGACTTCACCAGAGAGAAGAAAAACTTATACAGCACTTGTTAAGAAGATTTGGGATCAGGGTAATATTGATGGTATCGGAATGCAGTCACATCACGACAGAGAAAACTTTGATGTTGCCCAGATTGAAACATCAATCTATGCATTTTCTGCAATCGCAGATGGTATCGAAATTCAGCTTACTGAGCTTGACATGCATTACAATGACAATTCAGAGGCTGCTATGAAAGAGCAGGCTGAGAATTATAAAAAGCTTTTTGATCTCTTGGTAAATGTTGATACTAAGGGACATGCTAACATTACTAATGTTACTTTCTGGGGACTTGATGATGAGCATACATGGCTTACAGGTTTCAAAAAGGAAACAAGTTATCCACTCTTATATGATAAGGATGGCAATGCAAAACCAAGTTATTTTGCAATAATTGAAGCAGCTGAAGCTGCGAAAGCTGCACAGTAGTAAAGCTGAGCAGTAATACGGCTGCATAGTAATACGGCTGAGCAGCAATAAGACTGCATAGTAGTAAAGCTATGCAGTAATAAAACTGCAATAATAAAAACGGTATATATTAGTTTTAGGAGGCACCATTAATGAAAATCAGAACAAGATATGCACCAAGTCCAACAGGAAAGATGCATGTTGGAAATTTAAGAACAGCATTATATGAGTATCTTATTGCAAAGCATGATGGAGGAGATTTCATTTTCCGTATTGAAGATACTGATACAGAAAGATATGTTGAAGGAGCAATTGATATTATCAACAACACTATGAGCATGGCAGGCCTTGTATATGATGAAGGTCCTGGAAAGGATGGAGGATATGGTCCTTATGTTCAGAGTGAACGTGTAAAATCAGGTTTATATCTTGAATATGCCAGGAAACTTGTAGAAAAAGGAGAGGCATATTACTGTTTCTGTACTAAGGAAAGACTTGATAAGCTTCGTGCTGATTCAGTCAATGAAAATGGAAAAGAAACTGCAAAATATGACAAGCATTGCTTAAGCCTTTCTAAGGAAGAAATTGAGGCAAAGCTTGCTGCTGGAGAACCTTATGTTATCAGACAGAATAATCCTGTTACAGGAACAACAACATTTTCAGATGTAATATATGGAGACATTACTGTTGATAACTGTGAATTGGATGATATGGTTCTTATAAAGGCTGATGGATATCCAACATATAATTTTGCCAATGTTATAGACGATCATCTTATGAAGATAACACACGTTGTACGTGGTAACGAGTATCTTTCATCAGCACCAAAGTATAACAGATTATACGAAGCATTTGGATGGGATATTCCAGTATATATTCACTGCCCTACTATCACAGACGAGAATCACAAGAAGCTTTCTAAGAGAAGGGGAGATGCTTCATTTGAAGACCTTATCGACCTTGGTTACCTTCCTGAAGCAATCGTTAACTATGTTGCACTTCTTGGATGGAGTCCTGTTGATGACAGAGAGATATTTAGTCTTGAAGAGCTTATAAATGTGTTTGATTACACAAGAATAAGCAAATCTCCAGCCGTATTTGATATCAAAAAGCTTAGCTGGATGAACAGTGAATACATTAAGGCAATGGATGATGACAAATATCTTCAGATGGCTGTTCCTGAGGTTAAGAAGGTTATAACAAAGGATCTTGATCTTAATACAATAGCGCTTATGTGTAAAACAAGAATCGAAACATTTAAGGATATTGCTGAGAAGATTGACTTCTTTGAGGAACTTCCTGAATATGAGGTTTCAATGTATACACATAAGAAAATGAAAACCAATTCAGAAAACTCACTGGCAGCATTACAGGAGATGCTTCCATTGTATGAGGCTCTTGATGATTACAGTATTGAGGCAATAGAAAAAGTTGCAATGGATTATGTTGCATCAAAGGGTATTAAAAATGGACAGGCTTTATGGCCACTTCGTACAGCAGTTTCAGGAAAACAGATGACACCTGCAGGTGCCTATGAGATTATGGAAGTGCTTGGTAAGGAAGAGTCAATTAGCAGAATAAAAGCTGGTATTGAGAAACTTTTGGAGGATGTTAATGCAGCTGAATGAAGCTCAATATAAGGCAGTATGCCATGGCACCGGCCCTATGCTGGTGCTGGCAGGGCCTGGCTCCGGCAAAACAAGAGTTATAACGGAGCGTATAAAGCACCTGACAGAAACAGGTGTCAGACCTGAAAATATTATGGTCGTTACATTTACCAGAGCGGCAGCATTAGAAATGCGGCAGAGGTATCTTACAGGAGATTCCAGACAGGGAGTATTGTTTGGAACATTTCATAGTATATTCTTTTTAATCCTTAAAAATGCGTATAAGTTTACGTCATCAAACATCATTTCAGAAGAAGAACAGAGAAGATTTATACAATCATATATAAGAAAAAACGGTATAGAGTCAAATGATGAGAAAGAGCAGATTTCAGATGTTTTAAGCGAGATAAGTAAGGTAAAATCTGAAATGTATAATATCAATGATTATTATTCCCTGTCATGTCCTGCGGAATCATTTAGGGACATATATATGCTTTATGATAAATGGCTTAAAAATGGAAGAAAAATCGATTTTGATGATATGATGATATATACCTATCAGTTATTTAAGGCAAGGCCAGACATTCTTGCGGCCTGGCAGCGAAGATTTAAATATATTCTTGTGGATGAATTTCAGGATATAAATATGCTACAGTATAATATTGTTCGTATGCTTGCGGCACCCCTTAACAATTTGTTTGTTGTTGGTGATGATGATCAGGCAATATATAGCTTCAGGGGCTCGAAGCCGGAGCTTATGTTAGGCTTTGAAAATGATTATCCAGAGGCAAAGAAGGTAGTATTGGACGTGAATTACAGGTGCAGTGGCAATATATTAAAGGCGGCATCAAAAGTAATTGTCAATAATACCAAGAGATTTCCCAAAGAACTAAAGGCAAGCAGACCCTCTGGTGAAGAGGTGGAGATAAAGGAATTTAAGGATATAAGAGAGGAAAACAACTATATTCTTAATCTCATTGATATGTACATTAAAAATGGCTTCAATTATCAGGATATTGCCATACTGTATCGCACTAATATGCAGCCACAGCCCCTTGTGCAGAAGCTGCTGGAATATAATATTCCAGTGCGTCTTAAGGATGGAATACCTGATATATATGAACACTGGATTGCAAAGGATATTATGGCCTATATATTTATTGCACTTGGAAAACGTGACAGGGAGTATTTTACAAGGATAATAAATCGGCCAAAACGCTACATTTCAAGAGATGCACTGGATGAGAAAACGGTAAGCTTTGACAGACTTCTTGCTCTTTATGAGGACAAAGCCTGGATGTGCGAGCGCATATATCAGCTTGAGTCAGATATCAAGGCAATCAGGGGAATGTCACCGCAAAGAGGAATACGTTATATTGACAGAGTTGTTGGATATGGAGATTTTCTGCGTGAATATGCAGAAGAACGTGATATTGATGAGGGTGGCTTAAGAGATATTCTTGAGCAGATATATTACCAGGCAGGTGAATTTTCAAGCTACGAAGATTTTATAGATGGTATTGGTGAATATGCTGAATGGAGCAAGAATAGAGAAAATGATTCTGAAGCCGTAACTCTTATGACCCTTCATGGTTCAAAGGGACTTGAATTTGAAAAAGTAATTATAATGGATGTAAATGAAGAAATCATTCCACACAAGATGTCTGTTAAGCCGGATGAAATTGAAGAGGAACGAAGAATGTTTTATGTAGGAATGACAAGAGCAAAAACAAAGCTGCATCTGCTTTATGTAAAAAACAGATACAGCAAAGTATTGCAACCGTCTATGTTTTTAGATGAGATTACAAAGCAGGCTGTGGATTAGTCATCCTCAGCCATTGTGTCATTCCAGTCTTCCTGTTCCATAATGGCATCAAATGCTTCTGACACAAGTTCAAACTCATCATCATCATCGATTGATTCGATTTCCATCTCGAGAGTTGACTCGTCAAAATAGTTGCAGCGCATAAGGTAAATCTCATCAGGCTCTCCGCTTGATGGGTAAAGAGCTACGTATTCCTGCTCATCCTCTTCAATCTCAAAGACAAGAATTACATCACATTCAACGCTTGTATCGTCATCAAGCTCAAGTGTGACTGTAAGATCAATATCGTCACCATATCCGAAATCTGACATTCTAAAATCCTCCGTTTAACCTTTATTTGTATTTATTACATTGTATATAAAACATTATCAGAAATGACAGATAAATTCAAGCTATAAATTAATATTATGTATTTTACTATCTTACATACATGAAATGTTTTTCGTACAATTGCATAATATGGGAAATGTTTTTTCATACAATTGCACAATATGGGAAAATATTATATAATAAGTGGAGCGTTTGCTTGAAATAATTATGATGAAAGGATTTTAGTGAAATGAAAAAGAAGTTAGTAACAATTGTTGCCTTAACACTTGCATTAGTTTTATGTTTTGCAGGATGCGGTTCTAAAAAAGATGATTCCAATAGCACAGATAATGCAGGCAACACAGAAGCAACTACAGATGACAAAAAGGATGATGCAGCCAGTGCAGAGGACGGAGAGGATAGATCAGAAGGTTCAGATAGTGCAGCTGCTACAGATGGAGACCTTTTAAGCGGTCAGTATAATGTAGAGATTGATGTTAAGGATTATGGCATAATCAAGCTTACACTTGATGCAGATGCAGCTCCTATTACTGTAACAAACTTTGTAAATCTTGCAAAGTCAGGCTTCTATGATGGACTTACATTCCACAGAATTATGAAAGGTTTTATGATTCAGGGTGGAGACCCAAGTGGTAACGGAACAGGAGGTTCAGATAAGACTATTAAGGGTGAGTTTAAGAAGAATGGTGTTGAGAATAACATTTCTCATAAGAGAGGCGTTATATCAATGGCAAGAAGTCAAGATATGGACAGTGCTTCATCACAGTTCTTTATTGTTCATGAAGACAGCGAATTCCTTGATGGTTCATATGCCGGATTTGGAAAAGTTACAGAGGGTATGGAAGTTGTAGATGCAATTTGTGATGCTGCCAAACCAACAGATGACAACGGAACAATTGAGAAGGATGCACAGCCTGTAATTAATTCAATTAAAGTTGTTGAGTAAAACAGATTCTTCAAATATAATAAGGAATATTCAGGGGCAATGAAGGTAATATTCAAGAGCACCTGATATAACTTAAACTTAAAGCACCAGTCATGTAATTGTAAATTCCCTATAATTTTAGGAATATCAATACATAACTGGTGTTTTTTTTGAAAATTTCTTTAGGAATATCAATACTGATCTGGTGCTTTTTTGAAAATTCTTTAAGAATATCAATACATAACTGGTGCTTTTATATGGCTTTTTTCTTTTTCTTCTTTTTTTTCAAAGAGGCAGGTTTACGGTGAACCTTTTTTGTCTTGAAAAGATACAAAAAGATTATTATGGCAATTATAATGAGAACAATAATGCAGACAATAAGTAATATGGAAAGAAAATTGTTGCTTACATTTTCTGTCTGTTTAAGAGGAGTTTCTGTTGTTGTAAATGAGTCCATAAATGATTTGATATTATCGTCATTCAGATCATTTTCAGTATCAGCAGAAAATACAAGTGTAAACCTGTAGCTGTATGTTGTTATAACATACTGCTCCATATAAACATCTGCATCAAGGGAAGTGCTCCCTTTGTAGACAACATGGAGAGCCGGATAGTTGTTGGATGAAAAGCTGACAATTTCATGTCCGGCAATTGATAAGCCCTCACCAGCCTGTGTAGTCAAAGAATTGAGAGTTTTATTGGCAAAATCCTTAATCTCATCTTCAGTGTAATTAAGAATGTTATCTCCGGTAAGAGAATTGTCGGCAGTGCTGATTCCAATAGTAATATTATTGTAAGTAAATGTGGTGAAATCTGAAAGAGTTTTATCATCCATACTAAAGCCCTCAGGAACATTTACTGTATATTGCTCATTAGAAAATGTTTCGGCTGAAACATTTATGCCACATATTAAGAATAGTATAAATGACATACAGAAAAAATTGAATATTTTTGCGAGTTTCATCATATACGTCCTTTCAAGGTTTGATCTGAATCTGTAATATTTAAAGCTATATTATCAGAATCTGTAATATTAGAATTTATAATATTAAAATATATAATATTAGAATCTGTAATATTAAAAGAGATTATTTCCTTTATTATTGCTTCTGAACCAGTACATATATTCATAATGGTATCCAAGGCTTTCATAAAGGTTAATGGCAGGAGTATTGCCTTTTACTACCTGAAGATATGAATAAGATGCACCCATACTTTTGCCCTTTGCAAGAACAGCATTGCA
>DEDL01000006.1:7086-32106 GCA_002349525.1 Lachnoclostridium sp. UBA2905 | reverse complement strand
AGTAATTGTATCGCTTATGGTTACAATTTCATTATTAGACAGATCAGGTGTAAAATCAGCAAGAGATATGGTCATAACATTGGTCTCATTTTTAATAGTATATCCTCTTTTTGCCAGCTCGTTATCAAACTCTGNNTTTAATTCTTGGTGTAACCTTGAATATACAAGGCGAATCATAATCAGCATATATTTCTTCACAGTATCTGATTTTGTCTTCAACAGGAATTGTTGAAGGACCAAGCTGTTCAACACAGTTGGTACGGAGAGTATATTGATGTGAATACCTGATGAGCCAGTTGTCATACAGCTCAACCTTAAAGGAAGGCCAGGCATTGATTGATAAATCTTCTATTTTTGATATTAATGCTTCATTCATGATTGTACTCCAATTTTTATTAATCCCTGTAAAATGTGGGACTTTTCTGTTGCTAATCATTATAGCATAAAAGTTTGGCTATGGGATAATATAATAGTGAGAAAGGAATAAAAAATGTATACGATAAATGTGAAAAAAATGTTTAAGAGAACGGCAGTATTATGTGCAGTTGCGACTCTGGTAACTTCAGTGGGAGATGTGCCGGTTAACAGCACTTCATATGCTAAGGCTGCAGAGGAAGTAAAGGACTCAGAAGCAGTGAAGGCTGCAGAGAAAATAGGTGCGTCAGAGTCAGCAAAACCATCAGAGTCAGCAAAGCCTGCAGAATCAGCAAAGCCTGCAGAGTCGGCAAAACCATCAGAGTCAGCAAAGCCTGCTGAGTCAGCAAAACCGTCAGAGTCAGCAAAGCCTGCAGAATCAGCAAAACCAACAGAATCAGCGAGACCTAGTGAGTCAGCAAAACCAACAGAATCAGCGAGACCTACTGAGTCTCCACAACCTGTAGATGAGGAAACATTTAAAATCTCAAGAGTAGCCGGTCTTAAGCAGACCCAGTCCCTAGACAAAAGCCTTACATTTTCCTGGAGCAGTCTAGAGGGTAGCGAAGGATATGAAATATGGCAGCTTAACAAAGAAACCAATGGTTACGACAAGCTTGATGAAACAAAGAAAACATCAATTACGGTGGACAATCTTGAACAGGGCACAAAGCTTTCCGTGCTTATTCGTGGATATATCACGAAAAATGATGAGCGTGTATACAGTAACTTTTCAAATATGTTTAGTGTGGCAACCACACCTGGTGACGTAACTGGTCTTGGTGTTACAAGATACAATGCCACAACAATTAATCTTATTTGGAACAGGGTGTCTGAAGACAGCTCCTACACGATTATGCGATGCAAGGAAGGTACAGCTGAATATGAAACAGTAGCTACAATAGATAACTGCACATATTCTGATCAGGGCCTTAAGGTTGCAACAGGGTATACTTACAAGGTTTTCGCTGTTATGAGTAATACAACACTTACTACTAAAAATGAGGCTGGTACAGAGACTAAGAGTGACATCAGATCTGCTAATGATACTCTGCTTATAACTTCAACTTCACCAAATCCTGCTTATATCAGCCAGTATAAAGGTGGAGACTGCAGAGTAAGAGTAAGATGGAACAGGCTTTCTGCCGGAGACGGATATATTCTTTATATGAAAAATGATGCGGGACAGTATATTCCACTTTCAAAAATTGAGAATATAACTACAAATGAGTATATTCAACAGGGACTTGTGCCGGGAGTGACATATCATTTTATGATTATTCCTTACAGAATGTATAATGGTCTTATGTATCAGGCTGAAATGTCAAATGAGGTGGATATAAAACCGCTTGGTACAATTACAACATCCACAAAAGCTAAGATATATGCAACAAAAAAGAAGCTTAAAAATTCTAAGGTATATAAAAAATACAGTGATTTTTCAAAGGCTGTAAAACTTTCAAAAACAAATGCAATACCAGGTCTTTCCATGACAAATATTTTGGGCTTTGCCTCAAAGAAAATGATAGTTCAGGGAATATGTAATGCCAGAGGCTATATGCTTATTACGGCATATGACTATAAGAAAGAGGAAAATTCGGTTGTATATGTTTTAAATGGAAGTACAGGGAAATATGTATGTACCCTGGTTCTTCCTGACAGTTATCATGTGGGTGGAATTGCTTATGATGGCCGGAATATATGGGTGTCAACAGGCAGTAAGGTAAGCTGTTTTACAATTTATGACCTTCAGGCGGCCGTGGCTACAATGGCTGATTCAGTACAGATTGGTTATAAAACAACCTGTACTGTCAAAACCCAGGCATCATTTATCACATATTATAAAAAGAAGCTTTGGATTGGAGAGCACAAAGAAACTACAAGTGCTAAAATGTATTCCTACAAGATAAATAATAAGAAAACCGATTCACCTACTCTTACAAGTGTTAACAGAATGGTGATTCCGTCAAGAACACAGGGTATTTATTTCTTTAAGGGCGGAACAATGCTTGTGTCCAGATCTAATCAGGTTGGAGAGGGAAAGAGCAAATATTATATATCAGAAATTGCCAAATATAAGCCAAACTGGAAAACAGGTAAAACATTTATTAAGAAAAATTCCTGTAAAGGTAAAATAACAATGCCGCCTATGATGGAGGGTATAACTTATAAAAGCGGATATCTTTATGTTACATTTGAATCCGCTAATATAAGTAACTGCACATACAAATTAGACCGTATATGTGCTATGAAATATTCAAAAATCAAGTGGAAAAAATAAAGTAGGCAAAATGATCAAATGATCAAATGATCACAGAATCACAAAATCACTTAATCACATCAGCATACGTTGCGTGGGGAACCATTTTTGAAGGCTTCAATATTTTTGTAGACTTCATCTACACAGCGGCTTCGTGCTTCTGTTGTTCCCCAGCCAATGTGTGGTGTGATAAGAAGCTTATCTTTATCTTTAACAGAGAAAAAAGGACTGTCAGGAGACATTGGTTCAACGCACAGTACGTCAAGACCTGCAGCAGCAATTCTTCCCTGATTAAGGGCATCTGCAAGAGCGGTTTCATTTATAATTGGACCCCTTGCAAGATTAAGGATTACTGCTTCTTTTTTTACCTTTTTAAGAGCAGCTTCGTCAATAAGATTATTGGTTACAGGTGTGAGAGGACAGTGAATGGATATAATGTCTGAGCTCTCAAGAAGTTTATCAAATGAAACATTCTCATAAGGACAGTCATATTTATTGCCTGAAGCAGAATAATATATAACATTACATCCAAATGCAGTGGCTATTTTGGCAACCTGTCTGCCTATTGCACCAAGACCTATAATACCCCAGGTCTTGCCTGAAAGTTCATGAAAATAAGGCGTAAAGCATGAAAACATAGGGTATCTTGTGTAATCACCGGTCTTTACAAATCTGTCATATACAGGAAGCTTTTCATAAAGATAGAAGAGTATGGCAAAGGTATGCTGAACAACCGAATCTGTAGAATAATCCCTTGCGTTGGAAACAATGATTCCCCTCTTTGAAGTATATTCAAAATCTATATTGTTGGTGCCTGTAGCAGAAGCTGCAATCAGTTTTAGATTGTCTGCCTTACATAACAATTCTTCATTGATTGGTATCTTATTAACTACGAGAACATCCGCATCTGCAATATGGTCAGCATTTTCCTTTACTGTGGCACCACGGCTATATAATTCTACTTCTCCTAATTGGTTAAAAGGAGTAAAGTCAATGTCTTCACCCAGGGTTTCCTTTTCCAAAAATACAATTTTCATTGTAGACCTCCTTGTGTAAATTAGTTAAATATTAGAAAAACAGCGGAGCATAATATACTCCGCTGCCATATAATCATATGTAATGATCAATTATTATTTTGCAACTTTAAGACAGAAGTTCTTGAAGTGGAATGTGTTATTCTTTACGTATGTAAGAGCTCCGCCTGGCTTATTAGGGAAGTAGAGGTAAATTCCGTAATGCTTTCCTGTTTCTGGATCTGTATCTCCATTAACTGCATTCTTAGGAACTGTAAATGTTACATTAACCTTTCCAACTTTTCCTGCATCAAGGCTCTCTGAACCGTTCTTACCGCTGCATGCGAGTTCTTTTTCATAACCTGTACCAGTCTTAGAAGCATTCTTCTCCCATTTCCAAAGGATTGGGTAGTCTGTAGGTGATGTGTAGTTAACCTGTAAAAGAACTGTATTCTGGTTTGTTCCTTCATATGAGAATTCACCAGTAAGGTTAAGAGCTGTTCCTCTGAAGTCCTGAGCCTTAGCATCTTTAACACTTGCATCTGTCCAGTTATCGATAGCTGGTCCACCGAAATGGTTATAAGCATCTTCGTTTGTTGAATACTCATTATCAAAGAAACCGATCATCCAGATAGCGAAGTTGTTGTTCTTGTAACCGTCATGCTTATGACCATTAATCTTACCTGTTGGGTCTGGATCATACCATCTTGTTACATTGAAATGCTGTTTGTACAGAGTACCCTTCTCATATACCCAAGGTGTTGGTTCTGCTTTAGCATTTGTCTTAGAATCATTCTGGTTAGCATTGTTTGCGTCAGCAGCTGTTCCAGAAACCTTAACTTTACATGTAGCTACTTTCTTGTCTGTTTTTGACTTATAAGCAACTGTAGCTGTGATAGTAGCAGTACCTTCTTTGAGACCTTTTACCGTAGCTGTGTTAACTGACTTCTTAGAAACCTTAACTGTCTTTGAGTCACTTGAAGCCCATTTAACTGTCTGGTTTTTTGTGCTTCCAGCAGCGTTGTTGTTGATAGCACCCTTAAGAATTGTTGTCTCACCAACTTTGATTGTTGCCTGAGATACAGCCTTGTTGCTTGTATCCTGCATAGCGAATGCTTTTACTGCCTGGCGAACCTTAATTGTAAGTCCGCTTACAACTGTCTTTTTCTTGCCTTTCTTAACTGTACATGAAATCTTTGATTTACCAGCTGAAACAGCAGTGATTGTAGCCTTCTTTTTCTTACCTTTAACTGTAGCTACTTTTTTGTTACTTGACTTCCAAGAGTATTTTGAACCCTTAGTAGCTTTCTTGACTGAAACTACCTTAGTAGTTCCTGTTGGGAGCAATGCACTCTTTGCACTTAATGACATCTTCTTAGCAGCATCAACAGATACTGGAGTTGTTACAAGTGTAGGAGCAACCATTGCTGCAACCAAAGCAAAAGAAGCGATTGACTTAAACATTTTGCTTGACTTCATTTTTCTTCCTCCTTGCATATAGAAAATATAATACTATCCCATTCGAATAGCACATATATTATAACATCAATACATTTCCTATGCAATAGAAATAATAACAAAAAATCGCAAATTGTAAAATATAATTAATCATTATAAGCTAAAATAATAAATCTTATTCTTTTTTGTTTTTAAAAAGTTTATGTTTTTTTCTGCCGGGAGATTTTGAAAGTGCAATTTCCTTTTTGGTACTCACTGCTGCGTTAATAGCTGCTTCTAGTTGACGTATGCGTACATCCTCGTCTTCGTCAAAGGTTCTGAAGAGATAATTCATTTCTTTAAGAATTCGCTCTGAAGTATTGTCACTTATTATGGTGGCCAGCCGCTCATTATTATTTTCCATGGCCTGTCCAATTATTGAGCCCATTATCTGCCTGAATTTTTCCAGACGTTCATCTTCTTCGGAAACATTAATGTTATTTAATTTTGGCTTGAAATTAGCCTTTTCCGGGAGAATTTTTTGTGTATTTTCTCCTGATAATATGCTTCGTATCTCATTAAGAGAGTATCCATCATCCCTTAGTTCACTTATGTATTTGAATGTAGCCATATGATCATCATCATAACAACGATGTCCCTGCTCATTACGTGGAATGTTAAGATTAAGTTCTTCTTCCCAGTATCGTAAGACATGAGACTCTACATTAAGCTTTTTTGATGCATCTGAAATGCTGAAGTAAGTATGTTTCATCCTGTTACCTCCCAAAATGGTAAATTATTACAAAAGACGATTTAAGTATAACATACAAATTTACTGATACAACATTTCAGAACATGAAGATAATAAAAAAGGTCGACTTAATGTTTGAAAAGATGATAATTTTCAACATTAAGCCGACTTATAATTACTGGTTGTTATAATCTGAACTGGAATATTCGGCATTAGCATATTTGGTATATTTGCCAATCCATGCCAGATTAACGGTTCCTATGTTACCATTTCTATGTTTTCCTATTATTAGCTCAGCTTTGCCCTTGTTTTCGTCGGTAGGATTATAAACTTCGTCACGATACAGAAACATAACAATATCTGCATCCTGCTCAATTGCTCCTGACTCACGAAGGTCTGAAAGCTTAGGTCGTTTGTCATCACGCTGTTCAACACCACGATTAAGCTGGGAGAGGGCAATGACTGGAATATCAAGCTCTCTGGCCAGAGATTTTAATGTACGTGATATAGCTGAAATTTCCTGCTGTCGCGATTCGGAACGTCCGCTGCTTTCAATAAGCTGGAGATAGTCGATTACTACAAGGCCAAGATTTTCTTCAAGCTTCAATTTACGACACTTTGAACATATATCCTTTATTGTCAGACCTGATATATTATCCACGAGAAACAGTTTGGAATCAGCAATGTTTTGTACGCTTTCAACCAGGGATTCCCATTCGGCACCTGTAAGATCTCCTGTACTTATGGAATGAAGATCGACATTGGCATCCTGAGCCATAATACGTTTTACCAACTGTACGTCTGCCATTTCGAGACTGAATACAGCAGTTGGAATCTTTGACTTTACAGCAATATATTCAACAAGACTTAAGGCAAAAGCTGTTTTACCCATGGCAGGTCTGGCTGCGATGAGTATAAGGTCAGAGCGCTGAAGACCAGAAGTCATAAAATCCAGATCTGTAAATCCTGTTCTAAGTCCGGTTACATTACCCTTTGACTTGGAAGCGTCCTGAATGCTTTTGAAGGTTCGTATAACTGCATCGGATATAGGTACAAATTCACTCGAACGTCTTGAGTTCTGGGAAATGCGAAATATATCAGTTTCGGCATCATACATTATATCTTCGACAGACTCATTGTCCTTATAACATCTGTTGGCAATGGCTTCTGTTGATTTGATGGTTTTTCTTAAAATTGATTTTTCAAATACAATTTCAGCATATGAGCGAATATTTGCAGATGTTGGAACCGATGCAATAATATTACTTAAAAATTCAACACTGTATAGTTCAGGTGGAACATTACTTTCTTTAAGCTTGTTTTGTACCGTAATGATATCAGCAGACTGATTAGAGGCATCAAGAGCTACTATGGCATCAAATATAAGTCCATACTGGTGTGAATAGAAGTCTTCGCCTGTAAGAATTTCGGCAGCTATCTGGATAGTATCATTATCTATAAGCATTGAACCTAATACCGACTGCTCAGCCTCTGTACTATGAGGCATTATTCTTTTTATTGCTGATTCATCCATTACAATATCAGTCCTTTCCGACAACTTTAACCTTAATCTCACCTGTTACTTTATGGTGAAGCTTTATCTGTACATCAAATGAGCCCACAGACTTTATAGGGGCACTGAGATTGATTTTCTTCTTATCAATATCTATACCTAACTGGCTTTTAATCTCTGTTGCAATTTCCTTGCTTGATACTGCACCAAAGGCTCTGCCACCTTCACCGGTTTTGATATATACGGTAACTGACTTGTCAGAAAGTTCCTTTGCAAGAGCCTTTGCGTCCTCGTATATTTCCTGGCGAACCTTTTCATCATGTGCATTTTTTAACTTGAGGTCATTGAGATTCTGCTTAGTTGCTTCAAGACCGAGTTTTTTCTTGATAATAAAATTACGGGCATAACCGTCATTGACTTCAATAATTTCGCCCTTTTTTCCTACTGATTTTACATCTTCCAATAAAATAACCTTCATTATAATTCATCCTCCCTGATCATTCTTTCTATTGTGGCTTTCAACATTGTGGTTGCTTTGTCAATATCAATATCGAGCTGGCAGGCTGCAGCAGAAACGTGACCGCCACCACCTAACTTTTCCATGAGAAGCTGAACATTGGCTTCATCAATTGAACGTGCGTTAATATAAGTTTTCCCTTTAAATTCTGATAGTACAAATGATGCCTTTATATTATCCATATCTAAAAGTGAGTTAGCAACCTTGGCACCAACAACAGGATAATTCGTTATTGATGAAACCAAAGGAAGTCTTGCTATTGCGTAACATTTTAAGAATATTTCGGCATTACCAATGGCCTGTGCACGAATCATATATTCAGATGGATTGCTTCTGAACATTTTACGTACTCTGACAAGGTCTGCACCGGCACGTTTAAGATATGCAACGGCTTCAAATGTTCTTACATTTGTCTGGGAAGCAAAATTGTTAGTATCAACCATAATTCCGGAATAAAGCGTGTCAGCTTCAATAGGACGAGGCTTAATTCCATCACTTATATACTTGAAAAATTCTGTAACCATTTCGCTGGCAGAAGAGGAGAATGGTTCAATATATGAAAGAACCTGATTCTCAATACGCTCACCTGTCTGTCTGTGATGGTCGATAACAACAATGTTGCGGGTTTTTGATATAAGCTCAGGACACTGTGTGAGTCCTGCCCTGTTTGTATCAACAATAATAAGAAGAGTGTCGGGCGTAATTTTGCTAAGGGCCTGTGAACAGTCTATCATAAAGCCATTGTAGTAGTCTGAGCCCTTGAATCTTGCCAGGGCAGGTGCGATAGAAGGACAGTCATCAGGGTCGATAACGATTTGTGATTTGTGTTCAAGAGAACGCGCTATGCGGTATATTCCCACTGAAGCACCAAATGAGTCGATATCAGCATTGGCATGTCCCATAATAAATATCTGGTCTGCTGCAAGAATGAGCTCGTTAAGGGCATTAGCCTTAACACGGGCACGTACACGGGTATAGCTTTCCTTCTGGACACTTTTTCCTCCATAGTAGAAAATATCCTCACCGTCCTTGACAACAGCCTGATTACCACCACGTCCAAGAGCAAGGTCAATAGCTGTTCTTGCGTATTCGTAGCGCTTAGTATAGGAACCGGCATGAAGTCCGATACCTATACTTATGGTGACATGGGTGTTTTCATCACCAACTGTAACATTACGTACACTGTTCAATATATCAAATTTGGATTCCTGAACACGTTCAAGATATTTCTTCTGGAAAATGAAGAAATATCGGTCATTCTCCATTTTTCTGTATATTCCGTCCAGCTCCTTGAGGCTTTTTGCAATTTCACGTTCAACTAAAGCCATAAGAAGAGAACGCTCTGTTTCATCGCAGCTTTCAAGTGTTTCTGCGTAATTGTCAATGTATAAAAGGCCAATAACAATGTCCTGATCTTCAATCTGATTCAGGTACTGGTTAAGTTCAGTTTCATCATAAAGATATATGGAAATGAAACGGTCACTGTTTTCAAATAATGTGATATTTGCTTCATCATTGGCGAAATCATAGTCGTGTATTGTAATCTGCTGCATAACCATCCTGTAATATCTGTCATCAAATACAAATGATAATTCAGTTCTGGTATCTTCATCAGAAATATCTGGTGTAATCTGACAAGGAAGCATATCAAGAGTTACATCCGGAAAAAGAGTTGTAATGGATCTTCCTGTAGCAGATTTGCAGCCGGCAATCTTTAAAAATTTGTCATTAGCCCACAGTACGTTGCCCTTAAGATCGAGATTGGCATATGGGATATCTAAGTTTGTTAAAAGGTGTTTCTGAACCAGATTGTAGTCCAGGGCATAATTAACTACATTCGACATAACTGCCGAACGGTTAAAATGAAATAGTAATAAAGAGAATATTCCGTAAAATACAACATATATAGCAGCCTGTTGTCCTGCCTTGATATTAGTGGCAGATATCTGAATAGTCATTGCAATAAGAAATGGCAATAGCAGAAGAGGCCATATAAGGTGTGCCTTAAGCACTCCGTTAATTCGTTTCTTCATACAGATTCCTTTCCATTATATATACCCATAATATTTTATCTCAGTCCGTTCGATTTGAATCTGATCGGAGAAGATTGCACTATACGATAATACTTGTCATTATAACACTAATTGTGATAAATGGCAAACTTGAAAAAACCGCCACACTAATCTGATAATCAGTGTGACGGCATAAATTTTATAATTAAATTTAATTAATCTACTGTATAAGGTAATAAAGCAACGTGACGTGCTCTCTTAATAGCTACAGTAAGAGCTCTCTGGTGTTTAGCACAATTTCCTGTGATTCTTCTTGGAAGAATCTTACCACGCTCTGAAATGTATCTCTTAAGTTTGTTTGTATCCTTATAATCAATAAATGAATGCTCTTTATCTACACAGAAAGCACAAACCTTTCTTCTTCTACGGTTTGGACGTCTCTTCATAGGAGCATCGGCTCTATCGCCTTTTTCTGGTTTTGTATAAGCCATGAAACGAACCTCCTGACAAATAAAAATTAACGACTTGTGTTAAATGGTAATTCTTCCTCTATTCCGTTAGGGATATTAAGAAATCCGTCATCTGCTGCCTGAGTAGGATCTGGCTGAACTGGCTGGAATCCGCCGCCACCCTGTGATGCCTTGCTCTCTGCAAATTCAATTTCTTCTGCTATTATCTGTACACTGTAAACTTTTTCACCATTTTTATTGGTGTAATTGTCGTTCTGAACATGACCGGAGAGTAATATCTTTGTACCCTGCTTAAGGTATTTCTCAACAAACTCACCCTGCTTTCCGAAAGCAGTACAGTTGAAGAAGTCAGCATCAGGTTCGCCCTGACGTTTAAATCTGCGGTCAACTGCAAGAGAAAATCTTGCAATTGCAAACTGGCTTTCTCCCTGAGAATATCTTGTCTCCGGATCACGGGTCAAACGACCCATAAGCATTATTTTATTCATATTGAAACCTCCGTTTCTTATGCTTCCTGTTTAACGCATAAGTATCTGAGGACATTTTCCATAATACGAAGTCTCTGCTCTAATTCAGCTGGGCTACTTGATTCAGCGTCGAACTGAATGAAGTAGTAGAACCCTTCACGCATCTTCTGAATCTCATATGCAAGACGTTTCTTGCCAGCTTCTTCGATGTTTGTGATTGTTCCGCCGAAAGTTGTGATATACTCTTTAACTTTCTCAACGGTAGCAGTTCTTGCTTCGTCCTCGATCTTTGCATTAACAACTAAGGCTATTTCATATTTATTCATAGTTGTCTGCACCTCCTTTTGGTCTTTGGCTCTTCCCTCTGTGGAAGAACAAGGAAAAATATACACCACGAATTCAGATTATATCATGAGTGTTCCTAAAATGCAATAGTAAATTTTATAAATTTTCCCATTCATTTTTTGTGTATATTTTCTGAATAGATTTTTCGATTTTTGAGCGTGGCACCATAATCTGATGGGCACAGCCGGTACATTTTAAACGTATGTCGGCACCGCTGCGTATTATTTCCCAAAACTGGCTGCCACAGGGATGTGGTTTTTTGGTTTTGACAATAGATCCTACTTCAAGGTTCAATTCAGACCCTCCTTATAAAGTGGACACCATATCCGGAATAAATCAGGGTATGGTGCCCATATTAAGTCAAGAACTAAATTCTCTTACATTATATAATGTATATAAACATAAAGTGTATAACGATTTACAAAAGAGCAACAATCAGCCAGAATACAAAAAATCCAAAGAAAGCAATGAGTAATGCTGATTTTGTGAAAGCATCACCGGTTTTGATTCTGTTACTTATTTGGGCTTTTCTGTCAACGTTTGTTTCTTCAACAATCTGTTGTATCTTGTCATGTATGGAATAATCCTGGTCGTTGTCATATTCTGTATTATTCATAGTGCATCCCCATATATATGTTGTGTAAGCTGACAGCTTTACAACAATTAGTCGATTGCAGCAAGATCTTTGTAAAGACCTTTAAGCTGAACATAGAGATTTTTGTAGATCTTGTGATATTCGTTGTACTTAGCTGTATTCTCTTCGATTGGAGCACACTTCTTGTCAACGTGAATCATCTTGTCGCAGGCAGCTTCAACACTGTCGTAGATTCCTGCACCTACACCGGCAAGGATAGCAACACCAAGAGCTGGTCCTTCTGTAGCTGATACTGTCATAACATCGCAGTCATACATATCTGCTAACATCTGTCTCCAGATTGGGCTTTTTCCACCACCGCCGCAAGCCATCATTGCGTCAACCTTTGTTCCCATTTCAACGAGAATATCGTTACAGTCTTTAAGTGAGTATGAAACACCTTCCATTACGGCACGAAGTGTATCAGCTTTTCTGTGCATACTTGAAAGTCCGAAGAATACTCCACGGCAATCAGGATCAAGATGAGGTGTTCTTTCACCGTTAAGGTATGGAAGATATATTATCTTGTTGCTTCCGACAGGTACTTCGTTGATGTCTTTGTTAATAAGATCATATGGGTCACAACCAAGCTCTTCAGCCTTTGCAATGTAATCCTGGCAGAAGTTGTCACGGAACCACTTGAGTGAGTGACCAGCAGCCTGTGTAACACCCATGATGTGCCATGCGCCTGGTACTGCACAACAGAATGTGTGAACACGTCCGTTAGGATCGATTGAAATCTTGCTTGTATGAGCAAATACAACTCCACTTGTTCCAATTGTTGTGAAGGCTTTACCATCTTTAACAACACCTGTTCCAACAGCAGCAGCAGCGTTATCTCCAGCGCCACCAACTACACATGTCTTTGTTGAAAGACCAGTCTTTGATGCCATCTCTTCAGTTATGTAACCTGTAATCTCAGGTGATTCGTAAACTTTGGCAAGAAGGCTCTTGTCAATGTCAAGCTTCTCAAGAACTTCATCTGACCAGCAACGGTTAGGAACGTCAAGAAGCTGCATACCTGATGCGTCTGATACCTCTGTAGCGAATTCTCCTGTAAGAACGTAACGAACATAATCCTTAGGAAGAAGAATGTGCTTACATTTTGCATAATTTTCCGGCTCGTTGTTACGTACCCAGAGAATCTTAGAAGCTGTGAATCCTGTAAGAGCTGGGTTTGCAGTAATCTCAATAAGACGCTTGCGACCAACTTTTTCTGTAATCTCATCACATTCCTTCTGCGTACGCTGGTCACACCAGATGATTGATGGACGGATTACATCACAGTTTTCGTCTAACATTACAAGACCGTGCATCTGTCCTGAAATACCAAGACCTTTAATGTCATCACTTGCCACACCTGATTCTTTTACAACCTTTGTAATTGTCTCGATTGCAGCATCACGCCAGTCTTCAGGCTTCTGCTCTGCCCATCCGTTGTGAGGTGTGTAAAGTGGATATTCTTTTGATGCTGATGCAATAACTGTACCATTTTCATCAAAAAGAACTGTTTTGGTAGCTGATGTACCAAGATCAATACCGATTAAGTAGTTCATTTTAATAATTCCTTTCAAAAGTGAATTCTGTGGTAAAACCTGTATTATACTTTGTTTTCAGGTAAACCATAAAACTCCCAGAAGGATATATATTATTGTTTATATAATCAGACTTCTGGGAGTAATTATAAATAGTTAAACTATAACTTTAAACTGTCAGCTGACAGCCATGAGCCCATTAAGCAAATGGGTTCTCTGTCTTATAAAGCATTCCCTTAGGCTGATTGAAGCCGATCTCTTCAACTTCAACACCAATGTACTTGAATACTTCGTAAAGAGTCTTTCCAAAGTGACCGAATGCAACAGCTCCGTGATGTGGATAGTTACCTTCGATAAGTACATGACGATAGAAACGTCCCATCTCTGGAATAGCAAAGATACCGATTGCACCAAATGAACGTGTTGCAACTGGAAGAACTTCACCATGAGCGATGTAAGCACGAAGCTTAGTATCAGCTGTACTCTGAAGACGGAAGAATGTGATATCTCCAGGAATGATGTCACCTTCAAGTGTTCCGTTAGTAACTTCGATAGGAAGTGATCTTGCCATAATCTTCTGGTATTTCATCTCGCAGAATGAAAGTTTTGAAGATGCTGTATTTCCACAATGGAATCCCATGAATGTATCTTTAAGTGTGTACTGTGGATACTTAGGAGCGATGTCGCTTGCGAACATATCAGCAGGTACTGAGTTGTTGATGTCAAGGAGTGTAACAGCATCGTTAGAAACGATTGTTCCGATAAACTCACTTAATGCACCATAGATATCAACCTCACATGATACTGGAATTCCCTTAGCTGTTAAACGGCTGTTAACATAGCAAGGAACGAATCCGAACTGTGTCTGGAATGCTGGCCAGCATTTTCCGGCGATAGCAACATATTCTCTGTATCCTTTATGAGCTTCAATCCAGTCAAGAAGAGTTAACTCATACTGAGCAAGCTTTGAAAGGATTTCAGGTTTCTTATTACCTGCTCCGAGTTCCTTCTCCATATCAGCAACAACGTCAGGAATACGCTTGTCTCCCTCATGCTTGTTGAATGCTTCGAATAAGTCTAACTCTGAGTTTTCTTCAATCTCAACACCTAAGTTGTAAAGCTGTTTGATAGGAGCGTTACAAGCAAGGAAGTTAAGTGGACGAGGTCCAAAGCTGATGATCTTTAAGCTGTTAAGTGCGATAACTGCCTTAGCAATTGGAACGAACTCATTGATCATATCTGCACAATCCTCAGCGTTTCCTACAGGATACTCAGGAATGTAAGCCTTAACGTTACGAAGCTTTAAGTTGTAGCTTGCATTAAGCATACCACAGTAAGCATCTCCACGTCCGTCTAATAAGTTGTCTCCACTTTCCTCTGCAGCAGCACAGAACATTACAGGACCATCGAAGTGCTTAGCAAGAAGTGTTTCAGAAATTTCTGGTCCGAAGTTTCCAAGATATACGCAAAGTGCATTACATCCGGCTTTCTTAATATCTTCAAGAGCCTGTACCATATGTATCTCGCTCTCAACGATACAGACTGGACACTCATAAATGTCGTCTGCACCAAACTTCTTAGTATAAGCCTCAACAAGAGCCTTTCTTCTGTTTACTGATAATGATTCTGGGAAGCAGTCTCTGCTGACTGCAACAATACCGATTTTTGCAACTGGTGAATTAGTCATCAAAAAATACCGTCCTTTCAATTTGAATTTATTATAATAAAAATTATGTTTATATTTTAATTCATTAGTGGAAAAAATGCAAGTATCAGCTTTAGTTTTTCCCTTGAGTTTTTTACGGGAAATTGGTATTATTAAGATATCGCAAATACATTTTATGCATTTACATAAAAATTTTATGAATGATATATATTCAAGGAGGACTGTTTATGAAGAGAGTCGGCTTTTTAACAAGTGGTGGAGACTGCCAGAGTCTTAATGCGACAATGCGTGGTGTTGCAAAAGCTTTATATGAGAAAATAGAAGATATTGAGATTATTGGTATACTTGAAGGTTACAAGGGACTTATGTATGGCAATTACAGAAAACTTAAACCTTCAGATTTCTCAGGTATCCTTACTGAGGGTGGTACTATAATAGGAACATCAAGACAGCCATTCAAACTCATGCGTGAACCTGATGCCAATGGAATGGACAAGGTAAGAGCAATGAAGAACAATTATGAAAAGTGGAAACTTGACTGTCTTGTTATTCTTGGTGGTAATGGAACGCATAAAACAGCTAACCTTTTAAGAGAAGAAGGACTTAATGTTATTACTCTTCCTAAAACTATAGATAATGATTTATATGGAACAGACATGACATTTGGATTCCAGAGTGCAGTTAATATCGCATCAACTGCCATTGACCAGATTCATACAACAGCTGCTTCACATGGCCGAGTATTTATCGTGGAGATTATGGGACATGATGTAGGCTGGCTTACACTTCATGCAGGAATTGCCAGTGGAGCTGATATTGTACTTATTCCTGAGATACCATTTAATATTGACAGCGTTATCGGAGCTATTAATAAGAGAAATGAACAGGGTAAGAACTTCACTATCCTTGCAGTTGCAGAAGGAGCAAAGTCTACTGAGGATGCAAAGCTTTCCAAGAAGGACTTTAAGAAGAAACTTAAAGAGAGAAAATATCCATCTATTTCATATGAATTAGGTGCTGAGATTGAAGAGAGAACAGGACAGGAAGTACGTATTGCAGTTCCGGGACATACACAGAGAGGTGGAAGTCCATGCCCATATGATAGAGTTATATCAAGCAGACTTGGTGCTGCTGCCGGAGAATTTATTATGAATGAGCAGTATGGAATCATGGTTGGTATTAAGAATAATGAGATTATTCCTGTACCACTTTCAGAGGTTGCCGGAAAGCTTAAGATGGTTGATCCGGATTCACAGATAATAAAAGAGGCTAAGAGCCTTGGAATATGTTTTGGTGATTAATTATGTCATATTCTGCTCTATATAGAAAATTCCGACCCTCTGACTTTGGTGAAGTAAGGGGTCAGGATCATATTGTTACTACACTTAGGAATCAGCTGAAGCTTGGCAGAATTGGACATGCTTACCTTTTTACAGGAACCAGAGGAACAGGTAAAACTACTGTTGCCAAGATTCTTGCAAAGGCGGTTAACTGTGAACATCCCACCGAAGACGGACCATGTAACCAGTGTGAGATGTGCAGGGAAATTCAGGCACAGAATTCAATGAATGTTATTGAACTGGATGCAGCTTCCAATAACAGTGTGGATAACATAAGGGAAATAGTTGAGGCAGTACGTTATTCGCCTGCCAAGGGCAAGTATAAGGTATATATAATAGATGAGGTTCATATGTTGTCAGTATCGGCATTTAATGCTTTGTTGAAAACGCTTGAAGAGCCTCCATCATACGTTATTTTTATTCTTGCAACAACTGAAGTTCATAAGATTCCTATTACAATATTGTCAAGATGTCAGCGCTATGATTTCCACAGAATCACAATTGATACCATATCTGGTCATTTGAGAGATCTGTGCGACAAGGAGAATGTTAAGGCAGATGAAAAGGCACTTAAGTACATTGCCAAGGCAGCAGACGGCTCAATGCGTGATGGATTAAGTCTCTTGGACAGATGTATAGCATTTTATCTTGGCGAAGAACTTACCTATGATAAAGTGCTTGATGTTCTTGGTGCAGTTGATTCAGAAGTATTTTTCGGGATGCTTTCTGCGGTTACAAAGGGTGATGTTAAGGGTGCCCTTGAGGTGATTGAAAAAGTTGTTATTGATGGCAGGGAGCTGACCTGGTTTGTAAATGAATTCACCTGGTATTTGAGAAATCTTCTTATTGTAAGTACGGCCTCTGACTGCGAAGAGATGGTAGAGATGTCGAAGGACAATCTTGAACTGATGAAAAAGCAGGCAGATACAGTTTCCATGGATTCGCTCATGCGTTATATAAGGGTTCTGTCTGAATTGACGGCAGGACTTAAAAATACCGGACAAAAAAGAGTTCTGGTTGAGGTTGCATTTATCAAATTATGCAGGCCACAGATGGAAACAGACAGTGTGTCCGTGAGAGAACGTTTGAGAGTTCTTGAAGCCCAGATTGAAGAACTTAAGAATAATCCTGTTGTTGTGAGTGCGCCTTTGGAAGCAGGCTCGGATGAGAGTGTCCAGGTTAGCGCTGTGAAGAAAGCACCGGAAAGAGTTATTTTGCCTGCAGCACTTGATGAGGATGTACGTAAAGTGGCTAAAAACTGGAGTGAGATAATTGAAAAACTCCCACCTCCAATACAGGGTGTCATAAGTAAGTGTACCCTGTCAGTAACTGAGGGTGATGAATGTAAGCTTTTGCTTGCCACAGATAATAAGGCATTTTATGGAATAATAGAAGGATGTATTAGTGAACTCAAGAAAATTATCGAAGATTATACAGGGAAAGATATGGATATATCCGTTAAAGAAATTTCACAGGAAGAAGAAAATGGTGGAATGTATCCTGACATTCAGCGACTTATGAATAGTGGAGTTAAAGTTGATATTTTGTGAGTTTGATGATATATTTTTATAAATGATGGATTTTGCTGATGTGAAAGTGGAATCTACAGTTTAAAATGATGGATTTCACGAATGCGACTGGTGGAATCACAAGTTAGAAAATGGAGGAAGTAATTTATGGCAAAAAGAGGTGGATTCCCTGGTGGTATGGGAAATATGAACAACCTTATGAAGCAGGCGCAGAGAATGCAGCGTCAGATGGAAGAAAAACAGAAGGAAATAGAGGAAAAGGAATGGGAAGGCACAGCAGGAGGCGGAGCCGTTACTGTTAAAGTTTCCGGTAAGAAGGAGATTGTTTCTGTTAAGCTTTCAGAAGAAGTAGTTGATCCTGATGATATAGAGATGCTTGAAGATCTTATTGTTGCTGCTACTAATGAAGCACTCAGACAGATGGAAAGTGAATCATCACAGGTTATGGAATCCCTTACAGGTGGTCTTGGACTTGGAGGAGGACTTCCATTCTAAGACTTAAGGGTAGGATGTCTGATATTATAAACCCTGGACATCATAAACCTTCGGATATAATAAACCCCGGATATCATCGTGTGTTACATTTGATGACATATGATGTATCCGGGGTTTTATCTCTGTCGAGCAGACTCTTATTTCTTTGCTTTGTATTTCTTTGCTTTGGAAGGAGCTGAAGGGGCTTTGCCGGTTTTGCATACTTCTTCCGGGGCTTTCTTTAACTTCATAATAAGCTTTGAAAGTGGTTTTTCAAGAAAATAAGTTACCAGGGTGGCAACTATAAGTGAGGACACAATTGATAATATGAAGTGTTTCCACATCCATGGTTTGTCACCGATTACGTTTGGCAGTTCATCTCCTTCATAATAAGGAATACGGTATTCCTTGAATTTCATGGCAAGTACCTGATGCCATATATAAAGGTTGTATGAAATGGTTGATAGAAATACTGCGGCACGGCAGGAAAAAATCTTTCTGTAAAAGGGCAGTGCATAGGCAGAAGCCAGACAGAATATCATAAAAATGATTGAAAGATAATACCTGTTATGTGTCTGCCAGGTCTTTGCAAAGTCAGACAGTGCAAGCAGCTTCATCATAACGTAATATGCATACATACAATAGACAGCAATGATGGTAGATGCAATTGCAATATATTTGTTGCGTTTAATACTCTTTGACATTCCCACAAGAATCATGGCGCCAAGGAAACCATTGGCATAAACACCAAGATAGGATGGCAGCTGGTGCATAAGGAAACCAATATTTTCCTGCCCATTTGCATAAAATATGTAGACAAATGATGTGAGGGTCATGGCCGTGTATGTTATAAATGGCTTCTTTGAAAATGCTTTCTCAAGCAGTGGAAATATGATATAGAACTGAACTTCAAGAGCAACTGTCCATAAGGCACCATTTAATAATGAAAAACTATTTGTTGTTGGAAAAAGTGTGAATGTAAAGGTCAGATGTGAAAATAAATCCTTCCACATAAAGGCCGAATCTCCGCACATTGTATATTCTGGATTGGAGTAAGCACCTGTAGCAATATCAAATATGAAAAGAAGAATTACGCAGAACAGATATGAAGGTACAATTCTTGCAACTCTCTTTAAAAAGAAGGTCTTAGTGTCACATACCTTTTCACCAAGAATATTTCTCCTTGCGTAAGGCAGATAGAGACAGAAACCACTTAAAAAAATTAGCATGGTAACCATCATATAGCCTGTACGGGGAAGCCAGTCAAGGTTAATCCTGTTTATTCGCAAAAATGAAAGCGAAGGCGTATCAACAACTGGCATAAGCCAGCACTGCTCCCAAATGTGAAGCCACATTACTATAATAATGGCAAGGGCACGTATTCCGTCTAATACATCAATATGATGTACATTGATTTCTGAATTCTTGTCGTCGTATAATCTCATCATTTATCCCCTTTTGAAGGCCAGACAGATTATATTAGTCTGCACAGGTCCCATATATTTTGCAATAGTAACATTATATAAAATAAAATGAAGCAAGTCAAAGAAATAAATTAAAAATTCAAGTCGAACAGATAGTTGAAATGACAAATTAGCAAATGGTTGACAAATAGTTATTTAGATAAAAAACTTCAATTTTTTTGCAAGAAATGTTTTGCAAATTTTTAAAAATCGTTTATAATGCTTCTTAAGATTTAAAATCATATAGGTTACGGGAGGTTTTTATGACTAAACAGGAATTTATTGAGGGAATTGGGCGCAGTCTTAAAGGCAAAATTGATGATGTAGAATATATGAAACAGTTGGAATATTATTCATCCTATATTGATGATGAAGTGAGAAAGGGTAAAACTGAGGAAGAAGTCCTTGAAGCCTTGGGAGATCCAAGACTTATTGCAAAGACCATTGTTCAGACATATGTTATGAGTGACGATCCTACAAGAAGCTATTATAAGGCAGAAGCCAATGGATTCAGGGAAGAAACATATGAAGATAATTCTGACAGCCGAAGTAACACAGAGACAAAGTTTGAAGAATATACTGATAAGGCAAAGAGAATTTTATATATAGCTTTTGGTGTACTTGTATTGCTTCTTGTGCTTTCACTTGTGTTTAAGGTTGTGGCATTTTTGGCACCAATAGCATTTGTTATACTTGCAGTTATAATAATTGTTAATTTGCTTAAAAACAGGACCATGTAAAATTGCATATATTTAAATGAGTATATTAGATATAAAAATTTGACGTAAGGATGTTTAAAGTACAGTCTCATTACCAAAAATGGTAGTGGGGCTGTTTTTTTGTACAACTTAAATGTTTGGAGGTGTAAATAGTGAAAATAGAGGAAATTACATTCGAGGAACTGCTTCATTTAAAAAAGTATGAACCAGTAACACTTATAGATGTAAGGACCAGGGAAGAATACGAAAAAGAACATCTTGAAGGAGCAGAAAATATATGCAAGGAGGATATTAAAAGTATACCGGGAGAATTTGATGAGATAATTGTATATCTGAAAAAATGCCAGGCTGAAGGCAAAAAGATTGTACTGTACTGTCAAAGCGGCAGCAGGAGCATGAGATGTGCCATGCTGCTTAAAGAATACGGGATCAACTGTATGAGCCTTATGGATGGAATTGATGGAATAAATAATATGAATTGATGCAATTATATGAGATAAATATGGGATAAATACAAGATAAATATAAGAAATCCCATTGGTAAGGTTAAAGGATGCCTGGAGTCCGGGAGTATGATTAAATACAGTATTTATCGAAATTTTCATTGACTTGAAGTGTGAAGTAGAATACTATAAAAAGGAGTATCTGTATCAAATGATATAGTAGGCTGAGGCGTATTTGTTGTTGAATGGGCATCAGTCCAGAATATAGATGCCAGATTGGATGACTTTAGAAATTTAGAAACATTTTTAAACTGGCATAAAGTTGTATAATGTAGAAACAGTAAAATTTACAGAGTGGAGAAATGTATGCAGGAATTTGAATGGATTGCACCATGTCATTTTGGAACAGAGGCAGTGTGCAAAAAAGAAATAATGAAGCTTGGATATGAGATTACAGAAGTTGAGGATGGTAAGGTTACATTCCGTGGTGGAATTGATGCCATGTGCAGGGCGAATGTATTTATGCGTACAACGGAAAGAATTCTCTTGAAGGCAGCTTCATTTGAAGCAACTACATTTGAAGAGCTTTTTCAGAATACTAAGAGTATACCCTGGGAAGAATTTATTCCAAGAGATGGAAGATTCTGGGTTAAAAAGGCCAATTCAGTTAAAAGTAAATTATTTAGTACATCAGATATCCAGTCAATTATGAAAAAGGCAATGGTGGAAAGACTTAAGGAGAAGTACAGGGTATCATGGTTCCCGGAGGATGGAGAGGATTATCCTCTTCGTGTGACAATTATTAAAGACAAGGTTACTATTGGTCTTGATACAACGGGAGAATCTCTTCATAAGAGGGGTTATAGAAAATGGACCGTTAAGGCGCCAGTTACAGAAACACTGGCGGCATCATTAATAATGCTTACACCATGGAAGTATGACAGATACCTTATTGATCCGTTTTGCGGAAGTGGAACAATTCCTATTGAGGCGGCAATGATTGGTGCTAATATAGCTCCTGGTATGAACAGACATTTTATTTCGGAAAAATGGACATCATTCAATCCGGGATTCCAGTACAAAAGAGCAGTTGAAGAAGCGAAGGATGTTATTATAAGAGATAATCCATGCCTTATTCAGGGCTTTGATATTGATGGTGAATGTATAAAAATGGCTATGGCAAACGCAGAACTTGCAGGCGTGGATGACTGTATTCATTTTCAGAAGAGAGCAGTAAAGGATCTTAGCAGTAAACGTCAGTATGGCTTTGTCATAACTAATCCACCATATGGTGAAAGACTTGAAGATAAGGAAGGTGTGAAGAAGCTGTATACTGAAATCGGACAGGTGTTTAAGGAGCTGCCTACCTGGTCCAAATATATTATTACTGCATTTGATGACGCAGAAAAGTATATAGGAAAGAAAGCAGACAAAAACAGAAAGCTTTACAATGGAATGATGAAAACATATTTCCTTTCATACATGGGACCTAAGCCACCAAGGGTGCCAGGAGAAAAATAAGACGATAATATAATGATGAAACAGAGGTAATATAACAATGAATACTCATAAAATAGTCTTTGCAACAGGCAATCAGGGCAAAGTTCTTGAAATAAAAGAAATTATGAAGGATTTTCTTGAAAAGCATAATGTTGAACTCCATTCCCTTAAAGAAGAGGGAATTAAGGCAGATATTGTTGAAGATGGAAAGACTTTTGAAGAAAATGCAATTATTAAGGCAAAGGCAATAGCAGAACTTACAGATGCAATTGTAATGGCAGATGATTCAGGACTTGAGGTAGATTATCTTGATAAGGCACCTGGAATATATTCGGCAAGATTTCTTGGAGAAGATACTTCATATGATGTTAAGAATACCTATATTCTTGATAAACTTACAGATGTTAAGGGTGATGACAGAAGTGCAAGATTTGTATGCGTTATAGCATGCTTTATGCCGGATGGCACATCATTTACCGTAAGAGGGACTATTGAAGGTATTATAGCAGATAAAATATCAGGAGAGAATGGTTTTGGCTATGACCCTATATTTTATGTGCCGGAGTTTGGATGCACAACTGCAGAACTTCCACCTGAAAAGAAGAATGAGATAAGTCACAGGGGAAGGGCACTTGCAGGGGCAATGGAGAAACTCGACAGGATGCTTTAGGCAGTTATTTTAAATGATTGAAAGGTTGAAGAGGATAATGATAACAAAATATTTGATAGTATTTATAATTTCAATGGTTCCTATGGTGGAACTTAGACTGGCCATTCCAGTTGCAATAGGATATGGGCTTCCAACTATTCCTTCATACATATTATGTATCGTTGGAAATATGGTTCCGGTTCCATTTATATTTTTCTTTGCAAGAAAAATACTTGAATGGGGGTCAGATAAGAAATATATTGGCAAATTCTTTTCATTTTGTCTTGATAAGGGACATAAGGGGGGAGAAAAGCTTAAGGAAAAAGCTGGTAAGGGATTGTTTCTTGCACTTTTGCTTTTTGTAGGAATACCACTTCCTGGAACAGGAGCATGGACGGGAACACTTGCTGCAAGTATTCTTGACATGGACTTTAAGAAAAGTGTAGTAGCTGTTATGGCAGGAGTGTTCCTTGCCGGAGTGATTATGGCAGCTGCAAGCATTCTTGTAAAGGGTGGACTTGGAGCAATAATGTAAATGTTGGTTGATACGCCAGTGCGTTCGATTTGAATATATAAGTGAGGGTTATAGTATGGGAGAAAAAAACGGGAAAGAACTATATGCAAAGATAATAGTTAATTATATTTTAGTAATTGCAGGGGCCTTATTATTTATATTTGTTGTCCCTGGGCTGATAAAGTTTATGTGGCCTATTGTGGTAGGCTGGATTATTGCCATGATTGCAAATCCCCTGGTTAAGTTTCTGGAAAGAAAGCTTAAGGTGGTGAGGAAACATGGTACGGCAATTGTTATAATATTTGTTCTGGCGATGGTGATAGGAATTATATATCTTCTTCTATATGCCCTTATTAAAGAGGGAATCAGCTTTGGAAGAAACTTTCCGGATATATATGCTTCAGTATCGGAAAATATATCCTCAATGATAAATAATCTCAGACAGAATGTAACAATCCTTCCTGAGAAAAGCAGGGTTTTACTTGATAATGTTACAGATAATCTTGGAAAATATATAAATGATTTTGTTGGAAGAATTATTCGGGATAGCCGTTTTACAATTGGTGACGCAAGTGCCATTGTGAAAAATGTGGCAGAAGGACTTCTTATGACAGTAATTACAATACTGCTTTCATATTTCCTTACGGCTGAACATGAAAATATTCTTGAACAGTATCACAAGAAAATGCCAGAAAGTGTTAAAAGAGGCTGCTTTACTGTTAAAAAATGTGTTGTATCTGCATTTGGCGGATATTTTAAGGCACAGTTCAAAATAATGTGCTGCGTATTTACGATTCTCATGGTTGGATTTTTGTGTATGAGAATTGAGTATGCCATACTTATTGCCTTTATCGTATCATTTGTAGATTTTCTGCCGGTATTTGGAGCAGGAGCCATAATGTGGCCATGGTGCGCTTATGAGGTGATAAGCGGAAGGTATGTTACGGCAGTAGTTTTATTTATATTTTACCTTATATGTCAGGTTGTAAGACAGGTGCTCCAGCCTAAAATGGTTGGAGACAGCATAGGTATCAGCCCTTTGTCAACACTGATATTTATGTTCTTTGGATACAGGATTGCAGGAGTTATCGGAATGATTGTAGGTATACCTGTTGGAATGGTGCTTACAAGTTTCTATAAAGAGGGTGTATTTGATAACCTTATAAGAGGAACAAGGATACTTGTTAATTCATTTAACAAATGGAGAAAATTCTGACAGAAAATGCATTAAAAAATATCTTCAAATTTTTTGAAAAAAGTGTTGACAAAACATAGAATGTCATATATACTATCATAGTGTCAGTCAGGAACACCAGTTAAGAGATTGACACTGAATGGGATCTTAGCTCAGCTGG
>DEDL01000006.1:0-7076 GCA_002349525.1 Lachnoclostridium sp. UBA2905 | reverse complement strand
AGGTTCGAGTCCTGTAGGTCCCATTAGAATCTGGTTCAGGTTCTTTAATTAAATATGGCGAGATAGCTCAGATGGCTAGAGCACGTGGTTCATACCCACGGTGTCGAGGGTTCGACTCCCCCTCTCGCTACTATATTTCAGAAAGCAGTTCACTATGTGAGCTGCTTTTTCTGTTATTTATCTCCTATTATTTATCTCAGTGGAGAAAAGAATCCCATCAGTCGAGAAGAATCCCATCAGTGGAAAAGAATTCCACTTCTGCAGGTGGTGATCAAAAACAAAGCATTCCTGGTGGGAGTACAATCTCCGAATTGAAAAAAGCCATGAATTCCTTAAATACTAGCTACAGGTATATTAAAGAATTCATGGCTTACTTGAATTTAAGTGGTATTATTTGATGTTAAAATAATGCGTTGAGCTATCAGGGCTTATTCCCTTGTATTGGAACAATTCGCTTATACTTACCAGCTGATAGCCCTCTTTTCGAAGCTTAGGAACTAATTTTTTGACTGCATCGGCAGTTGTTTCATATATGTCGTGCATAAGGATTATATCACCATCTTCGATATTGCATTTCATAACCTTATTATATATCTTTTTGGCATCTCTTGAACGCCAGTCTTCAGTATCGATATTCCATAATACGATAGGATATTTAACATTTTTAACAACCTTATCCGTTGTTTCACCGTAAGGGGTTCTTACAAACTGTGTTTCAAAACCTGCATTATCTATAAGATATTTGTTGGTTTTTGAAATCTGCTTTTTAATATCCTTTTTACTTAACTTACTAAGCTGCATATGATCAAATGTGTGATTGCCAATATCACAGCCAAGATCATGAGCACGTTTTGCGGTTTCAATCTCTGATGAAAGTCTGCTTCCAAGTACAAAGAATGTGGCACGGCAGCCATATTTTTCAAGAGTATCAAGTATACGGTTTGTTGTAAGGTTTCTTGGACCATCATCAAATGTAAGTGCAATCATTGGCTTTGAAGGATCAATTTCGCCCTGATAAAGTGGATCCGCACCCTCTGGAATTGTAATAGCTCCTGAAGTTACAGGCTCTGCACTGTTTCCTGACTGACCTTCAGGAGGGAGAGTTACCTGCTTGAAGGGATCGTATATAAGGAAAGGAAGTACAACATCAGGTGGAAGGGTTACACTTATAACTCCAACTGCTTTGTCTGCAATTTTTCCCGGCTCAAAATATAATGAAAGACCGGAATTGGAAAATGTGAACTTTGAAAAATTATTAATGTCTGCCTCGTAGCCTGCTTTGTAGGCTTTGTCTGACATGGTTTCTTTAAGAGTGTCATCATTTTCAAGATAAGAAGCGGTTTTTGTGCTGAAGAGTTTGTCAATGTCACCTGCCATTATTCTGTCAAAAGTAAACTCTTCCCCTGTTTTAAGCAGAAAATTATGTGTTGCAACGCTTGTAATACTTTCATTTGTTAATGGAAGGTTAAGTGTTGAAGTAAATATAACTGAAACAATTGAGTCTCCTGTAACGTAAGACTGGTAATCTATGTTAAGGCTTGCTCTTGTGTGTTCATCAGTTGCTCCGTAAGAAGCATATGTTTCTTTAAATGAGTTTATCTGACCTGAGATATCTGTATTCAGCACAGAATCAATGGATTTCACACCAATTGAAGGATAGGATATGCTGTATACATAAGCTGTGGTGCTGTCACTTGCAATGGCAGTCTTACCAATCTGCTTGCTGTCTGATATATTGTCAAATAACAGTCCGGTGAGCGGAACAGAATAACTGTTCTGATCTTCCTTGGTGATGTCTGGCGCTTCGATCGTGTCTGATGAATTGCTGTGTAATGATGCAATAAAGCTGCTGTGCTTGATTTTTTTGACTACAAAAATCATTAGAACCAGTGCAACAACAATAATGATGCCTCTTAGAACGAGACTTTTTTGGTACTGTGTTAATTTCATGATTTTATCCCCTTTTGTTGATTTTATAATTGTAGCATATTTGTCAAATTATTTTAATGTGGATCAAATAATTTTAATCCTGATAGAAATCAAAATGCTATAATATGGAATAAGCAGGCCAAAATTCAAAACTCAATCACTATTATAAGTATTAATTACAATCAGATGTTATTAAGATGTTATTACTTTTTTACATATTCTTTAACAATGAATGAATATGCTAATCAGAATGTGTTAAATCTATTGCATTTTATTGATGAAATGTGTTATAATCTGTAACTAGCATTGTATTATTTTTTGTTTAAAGGAGATATGAGGAACATGAAAAATGTAAAGAAAGGTTTACTGCATCTGGTTATTATATTTGCAATAATCGCATTTTTTGCAGTAACAGTATTCATCGGCCTTGGAAAGCAGCATAAGGGTAGTGCTAAGAATGTTCTGCTTGGTCTTGACCTTGCCGGTGGTGTAAGTATTACTTACGAAACAGTTGGAGATTTCAACCAGAAACAGATGAGCGATACAGTATATAAGCTTCAGAAACGTGCTGAAAGTTATAATACAGAATCTCAGGTTTACCAGGAAGGTGAAAACAGAATTAACGTAGACATTCCTGGTGCTAAGGATGCAAGAGAAACTCTTAAGAAAATGGGTAGTGCCGGTTCAATGTATTTCATTTCTGAGGCGGTTTATCAGGAAGCAATCAAGAACTACTCATACACAACCAATGAGCAGGGACAGATCGTATTTGATGACGGTGTTCAGTTCAGTTCAGTTATCTGCGACGGTTCAGATATTGATACAGCTTCAGGTGTAGCACAGAAGGATCCACAGACTGGAATGACAGAGAATGTTGTTCAGCTTTCATTTACAGGTGCCGGAGCTAACAAGTTTGCTCAGGCTTCAACAGAGGCTTACAACAATAATAATGAACCTATTCATATTGTATATGATAATATAGTTATTTCTTCACCATCAGTTAAGAATCCTATTACAGATGGTGAGTGTGTAATCAGTGGAAACTTTGAGACAATGGAAGATGCAGAAGCTCTTGCAACTACAATCCGTATTGGAGCTCTTCCTATTGAACTTAAGGTTCTTAGATTTAACGTTGTTGGAGCTAAGCTTGGAGCAGAAGCTATCAACACAAGTCTTATTGCAGCTCTTATCGGTTTCATATTACTTGTTGTATTTATGATTGCATATTACAGACTTCCAGGTTTATCAGCAGTACTTGCCCTTGTGTTCTACATAGGAGCAGTAATGCTTGCGATTAACTGGTTAGATGTTACACTTACTCTTCCTGGTATTGCCGGTGTAATCCTTTCAGTAGGTATGGCGGTAGATGCTAACGTAATCATATTCACACGTATCCGTGAAGAGATTGCTTCAGGTAAAACAGTTAAGTCATCAATTAAGATTGGTTTTGACAAGGCTACATCAGCTATTGTAGATGGTAACGTTACAACACTTATTGCAGCTGCAGTTCTCTGGTTCTTAGGTTCAGGTACTGTTAAGGGATTTGCTCAGACACTTGCAATAGGTATTATCATTTCAATGATTACAGCTCTTTACATCACAAAGATTATTCTTAATGCATTTTATAATCTTGGATGTTCAGGAGAGAAGCTTTACGGAATTCAGAAGAATGCCAGGGTATTTAATTTCGTTGGAAACAAAGTTAAGTTCTTTGCTATATCTGGAGTACTTATATTACTTTGTGTTGGAGGACTTATTTTCAACTATGCAACAACAGGTCAGATCCTTAACTATGGTCTTGATTTCGTAGGTGGTACATCAACACAGATTACATTTAATGATGGAACACAGATTACACCTGATGTTAAGTCAGATATTGAGAAGATTTTCAAAGATAATACTAAGACTAACGAAGTTGAAATTTCAGATGTCGAAGCAGAGAACGCAGTTCTTGTTAAGACTAATGAACTTACAGTTGAAGAGAGTGGCGCTCTTACAGAGGCACTTATCGGTTCAAAATATGCTATTCTTGAAGGTAACATTCAGACAGAGACAATCAGTGCTACAGTCAGTGATGAGATGAGATCAGATGCTATTGTTGCCGTACTTATTGCAGCAATTTGTATGCTTATCTATATCTGGATCCGTTTCAAGGACCTCTCATTTGGTGCTGCATCAGTACTTGCACTTATTCATGACGTACTTGTTGTACTTATGGTTTATGCAATATTCAAGAACTGGATTTCAGTTGGTAACACGTTCATTGCATGTATGCTTACAATCGTAGGTTACTCAATCAATGCAACAATCGTTGTATTTGACCGTATCCGTGAGAATGCACAGGCTAAGCCGGGCAGAGATAAGCTTGCTGAAGTTGTTAACCTTAGTGTAAGCCAGACAATAGACCGTAGTATCAATACATCACTTACTACAGCATTCATGGTTATCATGCTTGTAATCCTTGGTGTTGACTCAGTAAGACAGTTTGCTATTCCACTTCTTGCCGGTATCGTTTGCGGATGCTATTCATCAATCTGTATAGCAGGTGCACTTTACTATGTATTTAAGAATGCTAAGAATAAGAGAAAAGCAAATAGTAAAGAGAAATAATAGATAGTGACAGAAAATTGTGAAAGCAACAGAGATAGTATTGGAAGAGATTAATAATAAGATATTAACATGACATTAATATGGGTTTCTTCTATATTATATGTGTAATGTTATAAGTGTAGCATTATTAGTACAACATTATTAGTACAACATTATTGGTGTAACACTATTTGTCTGGTCCTTATTATCTCAGGCAGATAAGAATTGTCAGATTTGAATCCCTCATTCAAAAATGGGGGATTCTTTTTATGTGAGTGAAAAACCAAGTCAGGAAATTAAGCCAAGGAATCAAGGCGGTATTTGAATTAAATTTTTTTTTAAATATGCTTGACAAATAAAATGTAAGGTGCTAAATTATCAATAAACAAAAGATTAGCACTCTATCAAAGCGAGTGCTAACAATTACAAGGTGACAGACGGAGAGTGATAACATGGATATGGATGAAAGAAAATTGAAAATATTGCAGGCCATTATCCAGAATTACATGGAAACGGGCGAACCTGTTGGTTCAAGAACAATTTCCAAGTATACGGATCTGAATTTGAGTTCAGCAACAATTCGCAATGAGATGTCTGACCTTGAAGATATGGGATATATATTGCAGCCACATACATCAGCAGGCCGTATTCCTTCAGATAAGGGATATAGATTATATGTTGATACAATGCTTGAGAAGAAGGATAGGGAAGTTGCTGACATCAAGGATTTATTTCTTGAAAAGACAGATAAGCTTGAGACAGTACTTAAGCAGGTGGCAAGGCTTCTTTCAGAGAATACCAACTATACGACACTTGTTTCAAAACCAAAGTATGAACATAAGAAAGTTAAGTTCACACAGCTTAGTATGGTTAACGAGACCCAGCTGTTAGTTATTATTGTTATAGAAGGCAATATTGTTAAAGATAAGTTTGTTAATCTCACAGAACCTATTGAAGAGAGTCAGGTTCCACAGATTAATTTCCTTCTTAATACTGCATTAGATGGTCTTGATCTTACTGAGATCAACATGGCTCTTATCCATAAGATGAAGGAGCAGGCAGGACAGTATGCAGGTGTTGTAGGCGTTATACTTGATGCTATTGCAGCAGCAGTTGCAGAAGAAGATGATTATGTTATGATTACTTCCGGTGCAACTAACATTCTCAAATATCCGGAGCTTAGTGATAAAGAGAAGGCGACAAAGCTTTTATCAATCCTTGAAGAGAAGGATACATTGAGTCACTGGATTAATGCATCGGGAGATGACACAGATCATAATATTCAGGTTTACATTGGAGATGAGTCTCCAGTAGAAGCTATGAAGGATTGTTCAGTGGTAACGGCAACTTATCATATTGATGAAGGCGTATATGGCAAGATTGGTATTGTAGGACCTAAGAGAATGGATTATGAGAAGGTCGTAGGTACACTTGAGAATACTATGAAGCAGTTAGACGCTATATTTAAAAAGTAGGAATGGAGGATTCACATGAATACAGATAAATCAAAGAAGGTTACTGATGAAGCAGTAGCAGACGAAAAGATAAATGATGAAGCAGTTAATGATACATCAGCAGATAAGGATATAGAAACTGCTGCAGAAGCTGAATCAGATGCAGAAGCAAAGGCTGATGACAAGTCAGCTGAGAGTGGCGAAAAAGGTAAGTCAAAGATATTTGGCAAAAAGGATAAGAAAGATAAGAAGGATGAAAAGATAGATGAGCTTAATGATAAGCTTATGAGAATGGCAGCTGAGTACGATAATTACAGAAAACGTACAGATAAGGAAAAGACAGCAATGTTTGATATGGGTGCCAAGACAATAATTGAAAAAGTTATCCCTCTTATCGATAACTTTGAAAGAGGTTTTGCAAGTGTAACAGATGACAATAAGGATGATCCTTTTGTGAAAGGAATGAAAAAGGTATATGACCAGTTCATTTCAACATTAGGCGAAGCCGGAGTAGAAGTAATAGAGGCTGAGGGCAAGGAATTTGATCCTAATCTTCATAATGCAGTAATGCATGTGGATGATGATTCATTTGGTGATAATGTTGTAGCAGAGGAATTACAGAAGGGTTATAAGTATAAGGACAACGTAATTCGTTACAGCATGGTTAAGGTAGCTAATTAGTGATTATAAGCTGATAGATAATTTAAGCTAACTAATTATAATTATTTAATATATTATATTTATGTAGAAAGAAAGGATGACAGATATGGGAAAGATTATTGGTATTGATTTAGGAACTACTAACTCATGTGTTGCAGTTATGGAAGGTGGAAAACCTGTAGTTATCACTAACACAGAAGGAGCAAGAACAACTCCTTCAGTTGTTGCTTTTTCAAAGACAGGTGAAAGACTTGTAGGTGAGACAGCAAAGCGTCAGGCTGTAACTAATGCAGATAAGACAATCTCTTCTATTAAGAGACATATGGGAACAGATTACAGAGTAACAATTGATGATAAGAAGTATTCACCAGAGGAAATTTCAGCATTTATTCTTCAGAAGCTTAAAGCTGATGCAGAAGCTTATCTTGGTGAGAAGGTAACAGA
>DEDL01000034.1 GCA_002349525.1 Lachnoclostridium sp. UBA2905 | reverse complement strand
AACACGGGTTCGATTCCCGTCGGGGTCACTTTGATGAAGGAATTAATATGATTCCTTCATAATTGTATATAGAGTTTCATATATTAATATTGTATGGCGCCATAGCCAAGTGGTAAGGCAAAGGTCTGCAACACCTCTATCACCAGTTCGAATCTGGTTGGCGCCTCTTGAAGATATCCAGACTTAATTTAGTTAGGTTTGGGTATTTTTTTTATTTCTTATTTAATTGTTTGGGAGGTGACTTACATGGCAACTATTTCTGTACGCAATTTAATAGAATTTATTTTGAGAGAGGGCAATATTGATTCTGGAGAAATATATGGTAAAGATGTTGCGGCTATGCAGGAAGGAACAAAGATCCATAAAATGCTGCAAAAGAAGGGTGGCCCATGTTATGTTGCTGAGGTTCCATTAGATATAACAAAAGAAGTTGATTATAAGGGGTATCCTGTAACTATTAAAATTGAAGGACGAGCTGATGGAATCATAGAGAATGAAGAAGAGGTTACGATACATGAGATAAAATCAATGTATCGTGACGTTAGAAAATATGATTTTCCGGAAAACCTACATCTGGCCCAGGCAAAATGCTATGCTGCAATGTATTATTTAAAAGAGGAATATGACGAAAATATAAGAGTTAAAATAACATACTGTCAGATTGAAACAATGATAACGAAGGATTTTGAAGAAGAATATACAAAAGAAGACATATTGACCTGGTTTGATAATCTTTTATTTGAATATGCAAAGTGGATTGTGTGGCAGGAAAACTGGATTGAAAAACGAAATAAGCATATAAAAAAGATGAACTTTCCTTTTGAATATAGAGAAGGTCAGTATGATCTGGTTAAGGGTGTGTATTTTTCTCTGATTCAGAATAAAAAATTATTTTTGCAGGCTCCGACTGGTGTTGGTAAGACAATTTCTACAGTTTTCCCAGCTGTTACAGGATTAGGGCATGATCTTGTTGATAAGATTTTTTATTTAACGGCAAAAACTATAACAAGAACAGTGGCTGAGGAAGCATTTTCCTTGCTTGTTAGTAATGGTGTTCCTTTGAAAGTAGTTACCTTAACTGCGAAAGAAAAAATATGTATACTTGATAAACCAGAATGTAATCCAGGAAAATGTGAAAGAGCAAAAGGACATTATGACAGGATAAATGATGCCATATATGATATGCTCACCAATGAAAAGAAAATTGATAGTGCATTAATATTAGAGTACAGCGAAAAACATATGGTGTGTCCATTTGAAATGAGTCTGGATATTACACTTTGGGCAGATGCCGTTATAATGGACTATAATTATGCATTTGATCCAAAGGTTTATTTGAAGAGATTTTTCGCGGAAGGTGGAACAGAAAAATATATTTTCCTTGTGGATGAGGCTCACAATCTTGTTGACAGGGCAAGAAATATGTACACTGCATCAATTAACAAATCATTAGTGATGAAGGTTAAAAAGGCTATTAAAGCATATGATGAAAAGCTTTTCAAGTCTCTTGAAAGACTTAATAAGATTATGCTCGATTATAAGAGAGTGTGCGACGAGTTTAGTGTTTTGGAAGATGTTTCCGGCCTTGGCTTTCAAATTATGAGATGTCTGACATTTTATGATGATTTCATGAAAGATGTATTGCCTGTTATTCAGGGAAAGGTTGATTCGGAAGATATAAAACAGCTTTATTTTGATATGAGATTTTTTGTGAGCATTTATGACATCATTGACGAAAAATATAAGATATATGCTGATTATAATGAAAATTCTGAATTCAGGATAACCCTGTCTTGTATGGATGCGTCAAATAATTTGAAGGAAAGATTGAAAAAAGCGAGATCAACTGTTTTTTTCAGTGCAACATTGTTGCCAATTAGATATTATATTGAGCAACTTGGGGGAAATGAGGAGGATTATACAATGTATGCAAAGTCCTCATTTAAAAATGAACAGCAGCTTATAATGATTGCTAATGATGTGAGCACAAAATATACCAGAAGAAATAAGGCCGAATATTGCAAAATAGCTGAGTATATAGTAAAATTTGTGAATATAAAGACTGGGAATTATATGGTGTTTTTTCCGTCATACAAGATACTTTCGGACGTTTTTGAATGCATTTGTGGGATGGAAAATGAGTTTTGTGATGAGATACAGTATATAATTCAACAGAAAAATATGAATGAGAATGACAGAGAGAGTTTTTTGGATTCATTTAAAGATGTAAATGGTACAAAGGTTGGACTGTGCGTTCTTGGTGGAATATTTGGTGAAGGAATTGATTTGAAGGAAGACATGCTGATTGGGGCTGTTATCGTCGGCACAGGACTTCCTATGGTTGGGAATGAAAGACAGCTGTACAGAGATTATTATGATGACATTAATGGCAAAGGATTTGAATATGCTTACCTTTATCCTGGGATGAATAAGGTGTTGCAGGCTGCCGGAAGGGTTATTCGTACTGCATCAGACAGAGGTATAATAATGTTATTGGATGACAGATTTCGTTTAGATAGTTATTCGTCTTTATTTCCAAGGGAATGGAGCAATTGCCGGTATGTCAATCTGAATACTGTGGAAAAAACAGGAAAAGAATTCTGGGACAAGAGTAGTGAGTGAATGATCATTTTAGAAAAATTGCTTTCATTAGGAGGGTTTGGTATGGAAAATGAATTATCTACTAAAAAAAATAATAAATTGAAAATGGCTTATCCTACGCCACATATAAATGCTGCTCCAGAAGATTTTGCAAAGACTGTGCTTATGCCTGGAGATCCCTTGAGATCTGAGTTTATTGCAAAAAAATATCTTGAGGATGCAAAGCTTGTGAATAATGTAAGAGGGGTGCAGGGATACACAGGCTATTATAAAGGGAAGAAAGTATCTGTAATGGCAAGTGGAATGGGAATGCCATCCATGGCCATATATAGTTATGAGTTGTTTAATGCATATGATGTAGATAATATTATTAGAATTGGAACAGCTGGTGGTATTGCTAACAATGTTAAACTTCGTGATATTGTAGTAGCTATGGGTTGTACAACTAATACCAATTATATTCATCAGTTTGACCTTCCAGGTGATTTTGCGCCACTTGCCAGTTTTGATCTCATGCGCAGGGCGGTCAGCAAGTGTGAAGAAATGAAGGTACCTTATCATGTAGGTAATATTTTTTCTTCTGATGTTTTCTATAGCAATGACAGTGTTAATACCAGATGGAATGAAATGGGTATTCTGGCAGTAGAGATGGAAACAGCAGCCTTATATTTTAATGCAGCTAAATCAGGAAAGAATGCTGTGGCAATATGTACTGTTTCAGATCATGTTATAAGAGGGGAAGCACTTTCTGCAGAGGAAAGACAGGTATCATTTACAGAAATGATGGATGTAGCTCTTGAAACAGCTATTTCATTGTGATGTGAAATTTGTTTGTAATTTTTTAAAACAGCTGTTTGGATTTCTTTAAAAAGAATGTTTGAAAATCTTTTAGAAAAAAAATTTCTGGAAAAGTTAAAAAAGTTGTTGACAAATTCATTTTGTTAAGTTAGAATGTTACAAGTCGGACGAAATGAGTCCGAGTGTGTGCCAGTAGCTCAGTTGGATAGAGCAACGGCCTTCTAAGCCGTGTGTCGGGGGTTCGAATCCCTTCTGGCACGTTTTTGGTTTTTATAGCCAAAGGTTGTGTTGATTTATTTCATATGGTGGGTATAGCGCAGTTGGTTAGCGCGCCAGATTGTGGCTCTGGAGGCCAAGGGTTCGAATCCCTTTATCCACCCATCTTGGGCTATCGTCAAGCGGTAAGACACAGCACTTTGACTGCTGCATTCGCTGGTTCGAATCCAGCTAGCCCAGCTAGCTGATTCAGAATGATGCAGATGTGTCATGTGAATCCGCTTTTTACATAAATTTGTTGCATTGCAACATGGATGACTGTTATACTTATGATGTAACGGTCTTTTTTTTATTTTTGGATATTACAAGAAAGCGTTGAATTAATGGGGAGAGGCGGAGTAAAACGTGGATTATTATAGTAAGCCTATCAACAAGCTGATAGAAGAATTGACAAGGTTGCCGGGATTGGGTGCAAAGACAGCACAGAGACTGGCGTTTCATATTATTAATATGCCGGAGGAGCATGTACAGAGTCTGGCGGACTCTATGGTGAATGCCAGAAAGAATGTACGATATTGTAAGGAGTGTTACACTATAACAGATCAGGACATTTGTCCAATTTGTAAAAGTGATAAGAGGAATCATAAGGTGATTATGGTTGTTGAGGAATCAAAGGACCTTGCAGCCTATGAAAAAACAGGTCAGTACGAGGGTGTGTATCATGTTTTGCATGGGGTTGTGAATCCTCAATTAGGTATTACACCTGCAGATATTAGAATTAAGGAACTGATTAAGAGGCTTGAAGGGGATATTGATGAGGTGATAATTGCTACGGGTTCCACTACGGAAGGGGAAGCTACGGCAATGATTATAAGTAAATTCATAAAGCCTATTGGTATTAAAGTTTCTAGAATTGCCAGTGGAGTGCCTGTGGGTGGTGATCTTGAGTATGTTGATGAGGTTACTCTGATGCGTGCACTCGATGGAAGAATAGAAATGTAATGATAGAGAATTAATAATAGAAGCATAATAATAGAAGCATAATAATAGAAGCATAATAATAGAAGCATAATAATAGAAACGTGATAATAGAAACGTGATAATAGAAACGTAATAAGAAAAATGTAACAATAGACACATGATAACAGAAACGTGATAACAGAAATCTGATAGTGAAGATGTTGTGACGGAAAACTGATACTAAAATGATATGAATGGAGGATATGTTATATGACTGATGTTTTGAAATGTATGAGAAAATTTAAAAAGCTGATACTTGTATACTTATTTTTGGTGCTTCCTGTTCTTTATTTGAACAGTGCTGATATAGTTTATGCTGTTAATATGAACCTTGAGGATGAGATTATCCAGACTAATTCTGAAACTAAAGAGAAGGTGTATGATAGTGAAACAGCATACTATGTTGATATTACTGCAACAATTAATGTAAGAAAAAGTGGGGAAACCGGTGAGATTTATTATACATATATAATTTCAAAGGATTATTATCTTTATGATGGTTTTGAGTATACATATCTTTTCAATATAACAGATGATGAAAAGTTATATGATGAGACTGAAATAGAGCCTACCCAGGCACCGAATCCAACTCCTGTGGTAATGCCAACAATCGCGCCACAGCCAACTGCTGTGCCAATGCCAACAAGTGCGCCTTATTATATGGACAACCCATTTGCCAATGGGCCATTACAGAATGTTATAACAAATGATATAGTATCTACTAACAGGGACTATTCTGATTATAACTATGATTATTCCCTTAATCCTGGTAGGTCATATGTAATACTTAATAAACCTGTAATTACAGTTGACCGCAAGAAATCAACATCTGCTGTTATAAAGTGGAAGAAAATATCCAAGGCTGATGGATATTATGTCCTTAGGTCAACTAAGGAAGATTCAGGTTATAAGAAGATTAAAACGATTAAAAATAAGAAAACAGTATCCTACACCAATAAGGGTCTTTCGACAGGTAAGAACTATTATTATAAGGTGCAGGCTTACTGCGTTAATAATGGCAGGGAGATTACTTCTATATCTGAACCTGTACAGGTTACAACTATGAAAACTCGGCAGGTTTATAAAAAGCTTATGCAGCTTAAGAAGAAGTTTCCTAATGGTAAGTATTGGAATCATGTAGGACGCAAGGTGAAAGAGGGAAAAGATACAAGTAATTATGTTACTTCAAAACCTTGTAATCATAGTGGAAGGCTTAATCAATATGGAGTGACGTCAACCTGTAATATGCACATTGATAAGGCAAATCATATAAGAGGCTATCAGTGCTATGGCTTTGCAAGTTTGTTAAGTGATAAGATTTTTGGTAATAAAGTGACTAAAACACACAGGTCTTTTAGTAAGGCACGTGTAGGAGACCATGTAAGATATTCTGCGGGATCATCCAGTGGACATTCAGTTATAATTGTTGAAAAACACAAAAACTATATTATTGCTGCAGAGTGTAATTATGGAAATACCTGCAGAATTGTATGGGGAAGGAAAATTAGTGCAGCTGAACTTAGAGGTGCAATGTATCTTTCAAAATATTAACTGCAAAGCAGACCTTCACATATAAAATCTACGAGAGTCATTACAAGAGAAAGACGTGTATTCTGTATGAGAATATGACCATAGGAGCCGGCTTCATTTACTATTCCTGTTATAGATATATCTCCAACATCAGGAAGTGATTTGTTGACGCCAATACCTGGTCTGAGTGAACCCTTGAATACAGAAACATAGCCTACGTGTCTGCTTATTCCAAGAGATGCATCAATTGCAATGATAAATGGTTTTTTATAATTTGATTTGATGGTGTGGAGAGTTTTTGTAAGGTTTTTCGCGTGGACGGGCTCATTTAGTGTTCCATATACGTGAAATGATGTTCCGTACTTTGAAAGTTTGTCCCCAATCAGGGGCCCCAGACAATCTCCGGTTGCCCTGTCTGATCCTATACAGACAATTACAATGTCTTTAGAATATGCATTTTCTTCGTTGATGAGAGTTGTGAGATGATAACAGAATTCATTTAATGCATTCTTTTTTTGAGGATTATAATAGGTGACCAAAATATACCTCCTTTGTGATAAAATTTGCTTTCTACATATGTAAGTATTGGCAGAAAAAGGATTATTAGTACTATCGCAGTAATTTTACATCGCATCTTGTGACATAATAGGGCATTATTGTTGCTTTTTATGAAAAGTAATAAGCGAAATAAGCAGATATACAATATAAAATGCTGAAAAATGAAAAAAAACATAAACGTATTAAAAGTGACATATTTTGAAAATAGTGCTATTGTGAATGTATAGTTTCAGGAGGTGGACTGACATGAGTGATATGCCAAAAAATATTCGTCAGGTAGGAGAAATAGATGCACTACATAAGATATACGTGGAAGATTATGTTATTACATTTGTAAAAGGTCTGGGGAATGAGATTGTAAATTATGCTGCAAAACATCAATCCAGAGAGAATGACAATAGTGGTAAAAGAGAAGAAGATGATTTTAAAATAGCTGTTTTGCTAGGGAAGAAATCGGTTAATGAAAATGATGTGGAAACATTTATTAACGGACTTGTTCTGGTTGATGGATTTTTAATGAATACAGATGAGTCATTTACAAGTGAAATCTGGTCAAAGGTCTATGAAGGTATTAAGAATTATTATGAGGATGAGGAGATTGTTGGCTGGCTCTATGTTGGTTATGGCAATGACATGGTAAGTAATAGTAAGTTTATCAAAATTCATAGTAATAATTTTACCGGCAAGAATCTTTTGTTTATGGTATATGATATATCGGCAAAGGAAGAAGAATTTTATGACTACATAGATAATCATTTTCTTAAGAGAAAAGGCTTTTATATATATTATCAGAAAAATGAAACCATGCATAATTACATGCTTGCAATTAATGGTGAGAGTCATGAAACACCAGATAAAGATGAACAGGTGGTTAAGGATATCAGGAATATACTTAACAAGCATCAGAAGAATCATGATATTAAGAAAATTGCCCATTATATTTACACAGCAGGTATGGCGGCAGCTGCCCTTGCTATTGTTGTGGGAACCACGGTGATTTATAATAATATCAACAGGGGTGATAAGGTACCTGGAGTTGAAGAGATTGTCGATGCAGGCAATATGTTTGGAGCTGAAGCAGAGATTACGCAGATGCCTGATATTGCAGCGGTACAGAATGCAACAGCAATGCCGGATATTGCCACAATATCTGATGCGGCTGGAATACTGGCCAAAACAGCTGCTAATGACGTGGCAGGAACAAGTGGCGTGGACAGTCAGGATGATGTATCAGTTACAAGTAATGCGGACAGTCAGGATGGCATATCAGATACAAGTGATATCGTAAGTCAAAATGATGAATCAGATACAAGTGATGTCGCAAGTCAAAATGATGCATCAGATACAAGTGATATAGCCAGTCAAAATGATAGAGCAGATACAAGTGATATCGTAAGTCAAAATGATGAATCAGATACGAGCGATGAAGCCGGTCAGGATGATGCGATAGATACAAGTGAAGTAACCGGTCAGAATGAAACGATAGGTACAAATGATATGGTCAGTCAGGCCGATGCATCAGACACAAGCAATAAAGACAGTAAGGATGATAACGCGGATTCAAAAAATGATGCGAAGTCTGCAGTTGTAAGTGCGGCAGGGTATTCATTTTATATAGTAAAAGAAGGCGATAATCTTGGGAAAATTGCCGAAAATATATACAAATCAGTAAAATATGCTGATAAAATAAAAGAATTGAACAATCTTGAAGATGCAGATAAAATAATGATTGGACAGCGGTTGTGGCTGCCTGATAAAGAATAGAAAAAGAGGAAAAAAGTTGGGTACTTTAAGCGAAAGAAGTAAAGAGTTTATATTAAAAAGAGAAAAAACAAAAAAGAAGGTTATATTAATTGGCGGAACCATATTAGGCGTAATTGTTTTATTTATGCTTAGTATTTTATTGTACAATATGATAAGAACAAAAACATATAATGGATACGAAAAGCTGGAGTCCTTTGACAGGGCTGATGGTAATACAGTAAAATATATGCCTTACGAGGGGGCTTTGTTAAAGTATAGCAGGGATGGTGCTTCTGCTATAGACAAAAAAGGAAAAGTTCTGTGGAATGGCAGTTATGAAATGAAAAATCCAATGATTGATGTGTGTGGTAAGAATGTAGTAATTGCTGATAATGGTGGCAAAGAAGTATATGTATACAATGGCAGTGACTCCGGAACAGTGCTTAATATGGATTATCCGGTATCAATGGTTAGGATAGCATCACAGGGTGTGATTGCTGTTGTACTTGACGATAGTGATTCTAATATAATAAGGCTGTATAATCCGTATGATTCGTCAAATAGTCTTCTTGTTGAAGTTCCCACCAATATATCTACAGATGGTTATCCTGTGGACATCGCATTGTCGCCGGATGGCAAAAGCCTTGTAACTTCATATGTCTATATGAATGGAAGTACTACGGAAAGTAATATATGTTTCTACAATTTTTCTGAGGTTGGACAGGATAAAAACCGTGTTGTAGGTGGATGTAATTTCGTGGACTCATTTGCCAATAAACTGGAATTTGTAGATGATGATACCTTGTGCATTTTTCTTAACAATGGATATTCACTGTATTCCAATATGAAACAGCCTAAGGAAATACATACAGAGATCTTTAATCAGGAAATAAGAAGTGTAATGACTGACAGGGGACATGTGGGATTTATACTGGACAATTCCAATATGGATTCAACGAGAACAATTAAGGTTATTGATGCAACGGGAAAAGATATTTTGAATCAGGAAATCGAATATGATTATGATAAAGTAAGTATGGCTAATGATGAGATAATATTTTCAACATCAGTAAATGCAAGAATTGTTCGATTTAATGGAAGTGTGAAGCTTGATTGTAATTTGAAAAATGAGACGGAGTATTTTTTGCCGGGTAAGGCTTCTGATATTTACTATGTGATTGACGCAAATGCAATAAACAGAGTTAAATTGTGTGAATAATTTGATAAGACTTTGAAAAAAGTGTATATACTTTGGAGGATTTGATGAACGTAGTTGAGATAATAGCCCTGATTATAATAGCTTCTATGATATATGATGGGTTTAGAATAGGATTTGTGAAAACAATATTTAAGATTATAAGATCACTGATTGGAATTGCTGTTGCAGTATTTGCCTGTTCGCTGCTTATGAATAAAGTTCCTATGGGATTGAAATATGTTGTTCCAGGTGTATTTTTTGCTCTTATAGGAATTGTGTTTGCTGTACTTGGTATGGTGGAACGAGTGCTTAATCTTGCATGCAGGATACCCATTGCCAGCCAGTTAAATAAGGTGGCGGGAATTGCCGGCGGCATGTTTTATGGTGTAGTTGTTGTCTGGGTTGCATTTTGTGTGGCAGGTTATTTTGCCGGAACAGATATTGGTGGAAAAATATATGCCATGCTTCTTGAAAGCGACTGGCTTGTATGGATTAACAATTTTAATCCGGTGTGGTATATTGTTGCAAAATGGCAGCAGACATATTGTTAGAATAGAAGTAGAGATAATGCTGATATGGCTAACGATATATTGTTAATAGAAAATGAGAGACGCTTATAATAAAATACAAGTGACAGTTATCAAACAAAAATACAATTTGACAAATCAAATCTGCTGTTGTATGCTATTAGAAGTCACCGTTATTTGGAGAATGAAAAAGGCTGTGACAGGGAGAAAGCATGTGAGGTGCATTTTCAGAGAGCTGCTGGCAGGTGTGAAGCAGCAATGTAGCATATGTATACTGGCCCTTGAGCCGTATTTCCAAAAAGGTTAGCTGTGGTTGATTGGTATTAATGTGATTACATTGACAATCGACATATGAACAGATTGACATTAGTAGGGAATGCCGGAAACCCACCGTTACAAGGGAAGGACAGCAGGAGCTGTTTAAGTGAGTGGTCACATATGTGGCAAAAAGAGTGGTACCGCGGGTACTGTATACGTTTTATTGTATATTAGTCTCGTCTCTTATATTTATTTGTAAGAGACCGGACTTTTTTTATTAGAAGGGTGCATTTTCTAATGCTGCCAGAAATTTATAAGGAGGGAATAGTTATGATGGATTCAACTAAGTATGGCATTGGATATTATAATCCACCAAAGCCAGAGTACAGATGGGTCTACAAAGATCATGTTGAAAAAGTGCCTATTTGGTGTAGTGTTGATTTAAGGGATGGTAACCAGAGTCTGGTTATTCCTATGAGTCTTGAAGAAAAAGTGGAGTTCTTCAAAATGCTAGTTAAAGTGGGATTCAAGGAAATTGAAGTTGGTTTCCCAGCAGCAAGCGATACGGAGTACAATTTCCTCCGTACATTGATTGATAATAATATGATACCTGATGATGTAACAGTTCAGGTTCTTACACAGTGCCGTGAGCATATAATTAAGAAAACTTTTGATGCACTTGAAGGAACAAAGAATGCTATTGTTCATTTTTATAACTCAACAAGTGTTGCTCAGAGAGAACAGGTATTTAAGAAAAATAAAGAAGAGATAATGAAGATTGCAACAGATGGTGCAAGCCTTGTTAAGAAGCTTGCTGATGAGTATGATGGTAATTTCAGATTCGAGTACAGCCCTGAAAGCTTTACAGGTACTGAACCTGAATATGCCCTTGAGGTTTGTAACGCAGTTATTGATATATTACAGCCAACTAAGGAAAAACCACTTATCATTAATCTTCCTGTTACAGTTTCAATGAGTATGAGTCATGTGTATGCTAACCAGATAGAATACATGAGTGATAATCTTAAAAACAGAGAGAATGTTATTCTTTCAGTCCATCCACATAATGACAGAGGTTGTGGTGTTGCAGATGCTGAGTTTGCAATGCTTGCAGGTGCTGACAGAGTTGAGGGAACATTATTTGGTAATGGAGAAAGAACTGGTAATGTGGATGTTATAACACTTGCAATGAATATGTACAGCCATGGCGTTGATCCACACCTTGATTTTTCAGATATGCCTGAAATCGTAAAATTATATGAAAAAGTTACAAGAATGCATGTATATGAAAGATCACCATATGCTGGTGCACTTGTATTTGCAGCATTTTCAGGAAGTCATCAGGATGCTATAGCAAAGGGTATGAAGTGGAGAGAAGAAAAGAAGCTTCATAAGTGGACAGTGCCTTATATTCCTATTGATCCTAAGGATATAGGAAGAACATATGATGCGGATGTTATCCGTGTTAACAGCCAGAGTGGAAAAGGTGGAATTGGATTTATACTTGAGCAGAACTTTGGTTACGCACTTCCTAAGGAGATGCGTGAGCATTTCTCCTATCATGTTAAGAGTGTTTCAGACAATACACATAGTGAGCTTAAGCCAGATGAGATACTTAAAATCTTTGAGGAAAAATATCTTAATGTTACATCACCTATAAATGTGACAGAGACTCATTTCGTTCAGAACAATGGAATTACAGCTGTTGTTACCCTTGATGTAGATGGCAGGATTTCAAAGGAAACTGCAGAGGGTAATGGACGTCTTGATGCTGTAAGTAATGCAATTAAGAACAAGCTTGGATGCAAGTATGTTATTGAACATTATTCCGAGCACAGTCTCACACACGGTTCAAACAGTGATGCCATAGCATATGTGGGAATCAGACTTGAAAATGGTGAAATGGCCTGGGGTGCAGGAACAGATTCTGATATTATCAAATCAGGTATCAAGGCTCTTGTAAGTGCATGTAATCAGGCTGATATGAATATATAATTTAAGGAGAGATAAAACCATGGGAATGACAATGACACAGAAAATCCTTGCAGCACATGCAGGATTACCATCTGTAAAGCCAGGTCAGCTTATCAATGCTAATCTTGATATTGTTCTTGGCAATGATATTACTACACCTGTAGCAATTAATGAATTTGAAAAAGCTGGATTTGACAGTGTATATGATAAGAGCAGAATCAATATTGTGCTGGATCATTTTACACCTAATAAGGACATCAAGGCAGCAGAGCAGTCAAAGCAGTGCCGTCAGTTTGCATGTAAATTTGATATAGACAATTACTATGATGTTGGAGAGATGGGTGTGGAGCATGCCCTTCTTCCTGAAAAAGGAATTGTTACAGCAGGAGACTGTATAATTGGTGCCGATAGTCATACATGTACATATGGAGCTGTAGGAGCTTTCTCAACAGGAGTAGGAAGTACTGATATGGCAGCAGGTATGGCAACAGGAAAATGCTGGTTCAAGGTTCCATCAGCTATTAAGATAAATCTTACAGGAAAACTTTCAAAGGGTGTTTCCGGAAAAGATGTAATTCTTGATATCATTGGAAGAATTGGTGTTGACGGAGCACTTTACCAGAGTATGGAATTTGTTGGTGATGGAGTTGCTTCATTATCCATGGATGACCGACTTACAATTTGTAATATGGCAATTGAGGCCGGTGCAAAGAATGGAATATTCCCTGTAGATGATATTACAAGAGAATATCTTGATGGAAGAACACAGAGAGAATATAAGGTATATGAAGCAGATGAAGATGCAGAATATACACAGGTTATTGATTTTGACCTTAGTGCACTTGTTCCAACTGTTTCATATCCACATCTTCCAGAAAACACACATCCTGTAACAGAAGCTAAGGATATTAAAATTGACCAGGTTGTAATCGGAAGTTGTACAAACGGAAGAATATCTGATATGGAAGCAGCTTATGAGATACTTAATGGAAAGAAAGTTAAGAAGGGTCTCAGAGTTATCATAATTCCTGCAACACAGGCAATATATAAGGAATGTATAAAGAGAGGATATATGGAGGCATTTATCGATGCCGGATGTGTTGTATCAACACCAACATGTGGTCCTTGTCTTGGTGGATACATGGGAATTCTCGCAGCAGGGGAGCGTTGTGTATCAACCACTAACAGAAACTTCGTAGGACGTATGGGACATATCAGCAGTGAAATATATCTTGCAAGCCCGGCAGTAGCTGCTGCGTCTGCACTTACAGGATATATCAGTGACCCAAGGGAGGTATTGTAATTATGATAGCAAAAGGAATAGTACATAGATATCAGGACAACGTTGATACAGACGTTATTATACCAGCACGTTACCTTAATACACAGGATGCAAAAGAGCTTGCATCACATTGTATGGAAGATATAGATGCAGAATTTGCAAAACGTGTAAAAGATGGAGATATTATGGTTGCAGGACTTAATTTTGGCTGTGGTTCATCAAGAGAGCATGCACCACTTGCAATTAAAACAGCTGGAATATCCTGTGTTATCGCAAAAACATTTGCTAGAATCTTCTATAGAAATGCTATAAATATAGGACTTCCAATACTTGAATGTGAAGCGGCAAGTGAAGCAATTGAAGCTGGTGATGAAGTTCAGGTTGATTTTAATACCGGTGTTATAACAAATATTACTAAGAATGAAACATACCAGGCTGAGCCATTCCCTGAGTTTATCCAGGAGATCATTAAGGCCGGTGGACTTATGAAGTCTATTAAGAACAAATAATCAGAAAAAGGGAGATTATCATGAAGAAAAATGTTGCAGTTATCCGCGGTGACGGAATCGGACCAGAAATTGTAAATGAGGCGATAAAAGTTCTTGATAAGGTTGCCGAAAAATACGGACATGAATTTATATATGATGATGTAGACATGGGCGGATGTGCTTATGATAAATGGGGAGAGCCACTTCCAAAGGCTATGCTTGACAAGTGTCTTGCATCTGACAGTGTTCTTCTTGGAGCTGTTGGTGGACCAAAGTGGGATAGCGCTCCAGCAGACAAACGTCCTGAGAAGGGTCTTCTTGCTCTTCGTGGCGGTATGAATCTTTATTCAAATAACAGACCTGCAAAATTATGGAATCAGCTTGCTGATGCAAGTCCACTTAAGCCTTCAATAGTAAATGAAGGAATCGATTTCATTATTGTTCGTGAGCTTATTGGTGGTGTTTATTTTGGAAATCATTCAACAGCAGAGGTTGATGGTGAAAAGAAGGCAACTGACATAATGCCATATTCTGAACATGAGATTGAAAGAATAGGACGTATCGGATTTGAAACAGCAATGAAGAGACGTAAGAAGCTTACAAGCGTTGATAAGGCTAATGTTCTTGATACAAGTAAGCTTTGGAGAAGTGTTATGCATCGTCTTGCCGAGGAATATCCAGAGGTTGAATACAGTGATATGTTAGTAGACAACTGTGCAATGCAGATCGTTAAAAATCCTGCTCAGTTTGATGTAATTGTTACAGAGAACCTTTTTGGAGATATCCTTTCTGACGAAGCTAGTATGATTACAGGTTCAATCGGAATGATTCCTTCATCAAGTCTTGGTGATTCAAGCTGTGGCTTATATGAGCCAATTCATGGTTCAGCACCTGATATTGCAGGACAGGACAAGGCAAATCCTATTGGAACAATTCTTTCAGCTGCAATGATGTTACGTTACAGCTTTGATATGCCAAAGGAAGCTGATGCAATTGAAGCAGCGGTAAATGAGGTGCTTAACAAGGGACTTCGCACAGGAGATATTATGCAGGATGGCGCAACATATGTGACTTGTTCGCAGATGGGTGATGCTGTTGCCGAACTTATCTAGGTCTGAAAATTGTTTTGTAAATGTAAGTATCTTTGCAAAAAAAACAAATGCAAAGATACTTATGTATAAATCAAGTAAAAATTTTAGAAACTAAAAAAAACGGCTTGACAACATGAATATCGAATTATATAATAATTGAGCGTGCATTTTTGACGCTCAATTTTTGTGCATTAATTTAGCAATTTGAAATGCGGAATGTGCATACAGGCTGTAAAGATGATTGTGATTACACATAGGAATTGACGATGAAGATGCCTATAATAAATACAGGAGGTGAAAATTAATGCCAACTTTTAACCAATTAGTAAGAAAAGGTAGAAAGACAGTAGAGAAGAAATCTAATTCTCCAGCTCTCCAGCGTGGTTACAACTCACTTAGAAAGAAAGCTACTAACACTAGTTCTCCACAGAAAAGAGGAGTTTGTACAGCAGTTAGAACAGCTACACCTAAGAAGCCTAACTCAGCTCTTAGAAAGACTGCCAGAGTACGTCTTTCTAACGGAATCGAAGTTACCAGTTATATTCCAGGTGAAGGACATAACCTTCAGGAGCATAGTGTAGTTCTTATCCGTGGAGGTAGAGTAAAGGACCTTCCAGGTACAAGATATCACATTATCCGTGGTACTTTGGATACAGCAGGTGTTGCTAACAGAAAGCAGGCTCGTTCAAAGTATGGTGCTAAGAGACCAAAAGACGCTAAGTAGTCACTAATTCAACAAAAGTACCGGATTAATTTTTACTTCATTATATATTATCCAGATTATGATTAATATTCATGATAAGAATTAAGACTGGTGCGGACACAGAATCGTGAGTACCGATGATTTAATAAGAAAAATAATTTATTAAGGAGGGAAGTATCGTGCCACGTAAAGGACATATTGCAAAGAGAGACGTATTACCAGATCCAGTCTACAAGAACAAAGTTGTTACAAAGCTTATCAACAATGTTATGTTAGACGGTAAGAAGGGTGTTGCTCAGAAAATTGTATACGGAGCATTTGATCTTGTTGCTGAAAAGACAGGAAAAGAAGCTCTTGAAGTATTCGACGAGGCTATGAACAACATTATGCCATCTTTAGAGGTTAAAGCGAGACGTATCGGTGGTTCAACATACCAGGTACCAATCGAGGTAAGACCAGACAGAAGACAGGCATTAGCACTTCGTTGGTTAGTTTTATTCTCACGTAAGAGAGGCGAGAAGACTATGAAGGAAAGACTCGCTAATGAACTTATGGACGCAGCAAACAATACAGGTGCTGCTGTTAAGAGAAAAGAAGATATGCATAAGATGGCTGATGCTAATAAGGCATTTGCTCATTACAGATGGTAATCTGATTTCATTTATACAATCATTTAAAGGAGGAAAAAACCTTGGCTGGAAGAGAATATCCATTAGACCGTACAAGAAATATTGGTATCATGGCTCATATTGATGCTGGTAAAACAACTCTTACAGAGCGTATCTTGTACTATACAGGAGTTAACTATAAAATTGGTGATACTCATGACGGAACAGCTACAATGGATTGGATGGAGCAGGAACAGGAAAGAGGTATAACAATTACTTCTGCTGCTACAACATGTCATTGGACATTAGAGGATCATCATAAGCCAAAGGCTGGTGCTTTAGAGCATCGTATCAATATCATTGATACTCCAGGACACGTTGACTTTACTGTTGAGGTAGAGCGTTCACTTCGTGTACTTGATGGAGCTGTTGGTGTATTTGATGCCAAAGCAGGTGTTGAGCCACAGTCAGAAAATGTATGGCGTCAGGCTGACACATATAACGTTCCACGTATGGCGTTCATCAACAAGATGGACAAAATGGGAGCTGATTTCTTCTATTCAGTACAGACAATTATCGATCGTTTAGGAAAGAATGCAATCCCTGTTCAGATTCCAATCGGAAAAGAGGATACATTTATCGGACTTATTGACCTGTTCGAAATGGAAGCTTACTATTATAAAGATGACAAGGGTGAGGATATCGAGATTACAACAATCCCTGATGACCTTAAAGATGATGCTGATCATTGGCATGAAAACCTTGTTGAGAAAATCTGTGAACTTGATGATGACTTAATGATGATGTACCTTGAAGGTGAAGAGCCAACTGTTGAACAGCTTAAGGCTGTACTTCGTAAGGCTACAATCGCTTGTGAGGCTGTTCCAGTTTACTGTGGATCTGCTTACAAGAACAAGGGTGTTCAAAAGATGTTAGATGGTGTTATTGAATATATGCCAGCTCCAACAGACATTCCAGACATCACAGGTGTTGATCCAGAGGGTAATGAGGTTGTACGTCATTCTTCAGATGATGAGCCATTCTCAGCTCTTGCATTTAAGATCATGACAGACCCATTCGTTGGAAAACTTGCATTCTTCAGAGTTTACTCTGGTGTTATGAACTCAGGTTCATACGTACTCAATGCAACAAAAGATAAGAAAGAGCGTGTTGGACGTATCGTACAGATGCATGCTAACGCACGTACAGAAATAGACAAGGTTTATTCAGGAGATATCGCTGCTGCTGTAGGATTTAAAGTAACTACAACAGGTGACACAATCTGTGACGAACAGCATCCTGTTATCCTTGAGTCAATGGAATTCCCAGAGCCTGTTATCGAGCTCGCTATCGAGCCTAAGACAAAGAATGACCAGGGTAAGATGGGTGAGGCTTTAGCAAAGCTTGCTGAAGAAGATCCTACATTCCGTGCTCATACTAATACAGAAACAGGACAGACTATCATCGCTGGTATGGGTGAGCTTCACCTTGAGGTTATTGTTGACCGTCTCCTTCGTGAGTTTAAGGTAGAAGCAAATGTTGGTGCACCTCAGGTTGCATACAAAGAGACATTTACTAAGGCAGTTGATGTTGATAGTAAATATGCTAAACAGTCTGGTGGACGTGGACAGTACGGACACTGTAAAGTCAAATTCGAGCCAATGGATCCAAACGGCGAAGAGCAGTTTATATTCGAATCAACAATCGTTGGTGGTGCTATTCCTAAGGAATACATTCCAGCTGTTGGTGCAGGTATCGAAGAAGCAGCTAAGGCTGGTATCCTTGGTGGATATCCTGTTCTTGGTGTTAAGGCTAACGTATATGATGGTTCATACCATGAAGTCGATTCTTCAGAAATGGCATTCCACATTGCCGGTTCTATGGCATTCAAGGAAGCTATGCAGAAGGGTGGAGCAGTACTTCTTGAGCCAATCATGAAGGTAGAAGTAACAATGCCAGAAGAGTACCTTGGAGATGTTATCGGAAGCTTGAATGCTAAACGTGGACAGATCGAAGGAATGGATGATGTCGGCGGTGGTAAGATCGTTCGTGCATTTGTTCCACTTGCTGAGATGTTCGGTTACTCAACAGAGCTTCGTTCAGCTACTCAGGGACGTGGAAACTACTCAATGTTCTTCGAAAGATATGAGCAGACTCCAAAGAGCGTTCAGGAGAAGGTATTATCTGCAAAGAATGGCAACTAATGCTTGAAATATTTTGCCTAATGAAATATAATAGGCGTATGTGTAACAATTAGAAGATATTGTTACGATAATTATTATAATTTGAGTTTATTTAAGGAGGATTTTTAAAAATGGCTAAAGCTAAGTTTGAAAGAACAAAACCACATTGTAATATCGGTACAATTGGACACGTTGACCACGGTAAAACAACTTTAACAGCTGCAATCACAAAAGTACTTTCAGAGAGAGTTGCAGGAAATGAAGCTACAGATTTCGAGAACATCGATAAGGCTCCAGAAGAGAGAGAAAGAGGTATCACAATCTCTACAGCTCACGTTGAGTATGAGACAGAAAAGCGTCACTATGCTCACGTTGACTGCCCAGGCCATGCTGACTATGTTAAAAACATGATCACTGGTGCTGCTCAGATGGACGGTGC
>DEDL01000031.1:9383-38264 GCA_002349525.1 Lachnoclostridium sp. UBA2905 | reverse complement strand
AGAAGGAAGGAAAGAAGAAGATGAGAGAGGTTGGAAATGTAACGGTTCCTCAGTCAGCCTTCCTTGCAGTACTTAAACTTGATGACGAATAATACATAATAATATAGGGTTAGAAATGAAGAAGAATTTAAGTTTGTATGTACATATTCCGTTCTGTGTACATAAATGTGCATATTGTGACTTCCTGTCCTTCGAGAACAGGAATCTCACAGATCATATGCAGTATATTACGGCTTTATGTAATGAAATAAGTATGTATAAGCCGTTCGCAGACAGATATACGGTTAAGACCATATATATCGGAGGAGGAACTCCGTCTGTTCTGGATGAGGTAATGATCGAAAGCATCCTGAATACTATCAGCAATGTATTTCAAGTAGATAGATTTCCGGAGATAACAATTGAAGTAAATCCGGGAACAATAAAGTATTCAAATCTTCTGAAGTATGCTGAGTATGGTGTGAACAGAGTTTCCATCGGCATGCAGTCGGCAGATGACAGGATACTTAAGAATCTTGGCAGGATCCATAACTTCGAACAGTTTGTTGAAGGTTATAACGATGTAAGAAGAGCCGGATTCAAGAATATAAATGTAGATATTATGTCCGGTGTTCCGGGCCAGACCATTCACAGCTTTGTAGATACACTTACAAGAGTGACAGAGCTTAAACCTGAACATATATCTGTATATTCTCTTCAGGTGGAGGAGGGGACACCTCTTTCCGAGAATCAGGAGCTCCTCCGACTTATTCCAGATGAAGAGACGGACAGGCAGATGTATGCAATGACCAAGAAGGTGCTTGCTGCGTGCGGATATAAGAGATATGAAATCTCCAATTACAGTCAGCCGGGATATGAAAGCCGCCATAATTCTGTTTACTGGACAGGCGGTGAATATATCGGATTTGGTCTTGGTGCCGCATCTTACTTTAAGGGTGAGAGATTTTCAAATATCAAAGATATAGAGATATATAACAGAATCTGTGAAGATGTAAGAGAAGCTATCACAGGAAATGCAGATCCATTCAAACTTTATGAATCTGCAGCATCCAGGCTCAGAACATCAACAGAAACCATGTATATAGACAGCAGGATTGAGGAATATATGTTCCTCGGACTTCGTATGATGGCCGGCGTCAGCAGGAAGGAATTCAGGTTGAGATTTAATAAGGATATGTATGAAGTTTACGGCCCTGTGATCAATAAATATGTGGATGAAGGATATATGGAAACGGACGGTGACAGGGTATGGCTGACCGACCGTGGAATAGATGTAAGCAACTATATTTTATCGGATTTTATACTTGACAGATAGCACTGCCCGAGGTATTATTTACACAGTGGTTAGCACTCTGTGTGCTTGAGTGCTAATAAGCTTTAAGGACGGTGATATTATGGCGCAGGAACTTATTCTTGACGACAGAAAGCAGGAGATCCTTAAATCTATAGTTGCTAATTATCTTGAGACTGGTGAGCCGGTGGGTTCACGTACCATTTCCAAGATGGGCAGCCTTAATCTCAGTTCTGCAACAATCAGAAATGAGATGTCAGACCTGGAAGAGATGGGATATGTAGTACAGCCTAGAACCTCAGCAGGACGTGTTCCGACTGATAAGGGCTACAGATTCTATGTAGATCAGGTTATGAGCGAAAAGGTTGATTCCGATAAGTCTCAGGGAGCACTGCTTGAGAGAGTGGATAAGCTTGAGAACCTGCTTATGCAGGTTGCAAAGGTCCTTGCATATAATACTCAGTATGCAAGTATCGTAACTTCTCCAAGACTCCGTAATAAGCAGGTGAAGTTCATTCAGCTTTCACAGGTTGATGAAGAACGACTCGTTGCAGTTATAGTTGTCGGTGACAATGTAGCGAAGAATCAGTTGATACGGGTTCAAAGGCCTCTTGATAACGAAGAGGTACTGAAGTTCAACATTCTTCTTAATACATTTCTCCAGGGCATTTCTGTTGATGAAATTAATATCGAACTCATGCAGACTATGAAGAGGCAGGCCGGAGAAGGAGAATATGCCGACATTCTGGAGGCAATCTTCGAGGGAATCGTAGATGCGGTTCATCAGGCTGAGGAGACACACATTTATACCAGTGGTGCTTCCAATATCCTTAAATATAATGAGCTCGGTGATATAAATAAGGCAACTGCACTGCTTGAAACCTTTGAGGAACAGACGGGTCTCAGCGAACTTGCTGATGAAGCTCTTAAGTCTGATGACAAGAACATTCAGATCTATATCGGAGATGAATCGCCTGTTCAGAACATGAAGGACTGCTCAATAGTTACTTCTACCTATGAGCTTCCTGAAGGAGCAAAGGGAACGATCGGTATTATCGGACCGAAAAGAATGGACTACAAGAAAGTTGTAAGCACACTTAAAAGTCTTACAGACGAACTTGATACAATATTCAGAAAAGAGTAAAAGAGGGGTGAACATTAATGGCAAACATGTTGGATCAAAGACTGCGTCATCTTAAAGAAGAGAAAGAGGAGAAGGATGCTCAACCTCAGGAGAAAGCAGTCAATGCCGTGCAACAGGATACTGCTCTTGATGGCACAGCGGTCTTTATCGATGAAGAAGAAGATATAAGACCTGAAGACATCGAAGCAAAACGTCCGAAGCCGGTTCCAAAGAAAAACAGACGCGGAAGCAAAGCACTTTCGGCAGAACTTGAAGCTACAAAAGAACTAGCTGAAGGAAACAAAGAGAAGTACACCAGACTCCTTTCTGAGTTTGATAATATGCGTGAGCGTAATAAAAAGGAAAATGGTGAAATGTTCGACAGAGGAGCAATGGATACACTTACAAAGCTCCTTCCTGTAGTGGACAATTTTGAAAGAGCTTTGGAATCTGTACCTGATGAACAGAAAGATGGTTTTGAACAAGGTATAGAGGCTATATACAGACAGCTTATGGATACACTGAAAGCAATAGGTGTTGAACCTATGAATGCTACAGGCAAAGAATTTGATCCTACTTACCACAATGCAGTAATTCATATAGAAGATAAAGAGCAGGGTGAGAATGTAGTCGTTGAAGAGATGCAGAAGGGCTACATGTACAAGGATCAGGTACTTAGACATGCGATGGTGAAGGTCGCAAATTAAATTGTTTATAATTTTAGGAGGAATATAAAAAATGGGAAAGATTATAGGTATTGACTTAGGAACTACTAACTCATGTGTAGCTGTTATGGAAGGTGGAAAGCCTGTTGTTATCACTAACGCAGAAGGCCAGAGAACTACACCTTCAATCGTTGCATTCCTTAAATCCGGTGAAAGAGTTGTCGGTGATGCTGCTAAGCGTCAGGCTGTTACTAACGCAGAGAAGACAATCTCATCTATCAAGAGACATATGGGTTCTGATTATAAGGTAGATATTGATGGCAAGAAATATTCTCCAGAAGAGATTTCAGCTATGACTCTTATGAAGCTTAAGACAGATGCTGAGACATATCTTGGTGAGAAGGTAACAGAGGCTGTTATTACAGTTCCAGCTTACTTTAATGATTCACAGAGACAGGCAACTAAGAATGCTGGTAAGATTGCCGGTCTTGAAGTTAAGAGAATTATCAATGAGCCAACAGCAGCAGCCCTTGCTTATGGTCTTGATAATGAGCATGAGCAGAGAATCATGGTATATGACCTTGGTGGTGGTACATTCGATGTATCTATTATCGAAATCGGTGATGGAGTAATCGAAGTTCTTGCAACTAATGGTGATAACCACCTTGGTGGAGATGACTTCGATAACTTAATTACACAGTATATGATTGATGAATTCAAGAAAACAGAAGGCGTTGACCTTTCAACAGATAAGATGGCTCTTCAGAGACTTAAGGAAGCTGCTGAGAAAGCTAAGAAAGAATTATCATCAGCAACTACAACTAATATCAGCCTTCCATTCATTACAGCTACAGCTGAAGGTCCAAAGCATTTTGAGATGAACCTTACAAGAGCTAAGTTTGATGAGATTACACATGAACTTGTAGAGCGTACAGCAGAGCCTGTAAGAAAAGCTCTTCAGGATGCAGGTTTAACAGCATCAGACCTTGGTAAAGTACTTCTTGTAGGTGGTTCAACAAGAATTCCTGCAGTTCAGGAAAAGGTTAAACAGCTCACTAATCATGAGCCAAGTAAAGCTCTTAACCCAGATGAGTGTGTAGCACTTGGTGCTTCAATCCAGGGTGGTAAGCTTGCAGGAGATTCAGGAGCAGGTGATATTCTTCTTCTTGATGTAACACCACTTTCACTTTCAATTGAGACAATGGGTGGAGTTGCTACAAAGCTTATTGAGAGAAATACAACAATTCCTACAAAGCATAGCCAGATATTCTCTACAGCAGCTGATAATCAGACAGCCGTTGATATTAACGTATTACAGGGTGAGAGACAGTTCGCAAGAGATAATAAGTCACTTGGACAGTTCAGACTTGATGGAATCCCACCAGCAAGAAGAGGTGTGCCACAGATCGAAGTTACATTTGATATTGATGCCAACGGTATCGTTAATGTATCAGCTAAGGATCTTGGTACAGGAAAAGAGCAGCATATTACAATTACTGCTAGTTCAAACCTTTCAGATGCAGATATAGATAAGGCAGTTAAGGAAGCTGCTGAATATGAAGCTCAGGATAAGAAGAGAAAAGAAGGAATCGATGCACGTAACGAGGCTGATTCACTTGTATTCCAGATTGAGCAGGCTCTTAAGGATGCTGGAGACAAGATCGATGCTTCAGAAAAAGAAAAGGTTGAGGCAGACCTTAAGAATCTTAAGGAAGTACTTGAGAAGACAACAGTTGACAATATGACTGATAGTGATATTGATGAGATCAAGTCAGCAAAGGTTAAGCTTGAAGAGGATTCACAGGCACTTTTCTCAAAGCTTTATGAGCAGGCTCAGGCTGCAGGAGCTAATATGGGTGGTGCTGGTCCTGATATGGGAGCTGGAGCAGATACAAATACTCCAAATGATGATGATGTAGTTGACGGAGACTACAGAGAAGTGTAAAATAGCAGACAGTGTTATCTCGGTTGAGAAGACTCTCACACCTGCAAGTGGTGAGTAATAACAAATCCTTCTTGGTGGGAGTACAATTTCCGACTGAGATAAACGCATCGCGAGGGCGCACATTGTCTAGGAGACAATGGTTTTGCACCGACCGAAACGGAGTGTAGATGTGCAGTGATTCCAAGAAGAATATGTCAGCTTACGCTGACTGGAATCACGCACCAAGTCTCACGTGCGTTCGACTTGAAAATACCGTTTGGAGGCATACAATAGTTATGGCAGATAAAAGAGATTATTATGAAGTGCTCGGTGTGGCTAGAACTGCAACTGAGGCTGAGATTAAGAAAGCATACAGAGTATTAGCGAAGAAGTATCATCCTGATACTAATCCTGGTGATGCAGAAGCTGAGGCTAAGTTTAAGGAAGCCACAGAAGCCTATGCTGTACTTAGTGATGCTGACAAACGTCGTCAGTATGATCAGTTTGGCCATGCGGCATTTGAAAATGGTGGAGCCGGAGCCGGCGGATTCAGCGGTGGATTTGATTTCGGTGATATGGGCGACATCTTTGGTGATATTTTTGGCGACATCTTTGGTGGAGCAAGAAGAGGTGGAGCCAGAAATAATGGACCACGCCGTGGTCAGAACATTCAGACATCTGTTAAAATCAAATTTGAAGAGGCATGTTTTGGCACTGAGAAGGAGATTAACATAAAATTTAAGGATGAATGTACATCATGTCATGGAAGTGGAGCTAAGGCCGGTACTGTACCTGAAACATGTCCTAAGTGTGGTGGACAGGGACAGGTAGTATTTACACAGAATTCACTGTTTGGTCAGGTTCGTAATGTTCAGACATGTCCTGATTGTAGAGGTATAGGAAAAATCATTAAAGAAAAATGTCCGGATTGTAGTGGAAGAGGCTACATCAGCAAGAATAAGAAAATTCAGGTATCAATTCCAGCAGGAATCGATAATGGTCAGAGTGTTCGTATTCGTGAAAAGGGTGACCCTGGAGAGAATGGTGGAGCAAGAGGTGACCTTCTTGTTGAGGTTATTGTTGCAAGACATCCTATATTCCAGCGTCAGAGATATGATATATATTCCACAGTACCTATTTCATTTGCAAGAGCAGCTCTTGGTGGAGATATGAAGATATCAACAATTGATGGAGATGTTATATATAATGTTAAACCAGGAACACAGACAGATACAAGAGTAAGACTTCGTGGAAAAGGTGTACCATCAATTCAGAATAAGGATATCAGAGGTGACCACTATGTGACACTTGTTGTTGAGATTCCAACAAAGCTTAACAACGAGCAGAAGGAGCTTATAAAGCAGCTTGATAAATCCATAACAGGAAGAGACAATTTTGGTAATCTTGAGGATGGTGCTGATGATAATGGCAAACATGAAAAGGACAAAAAGAAGAAAAAGTTTAAATTATAAACAAGACCGGAATTAAGCTCTATTAAATGGAATTAAGCTCTATTAAATGAAATTAAGTTCTATTAAATGAAATTAAGTTCTACTGAACATATTAAGAAGCATACTATGTAACAATTAGTTATATGGTGTGCTTTTTATTTTTTATAGGTATGAATGATATTGATAAGATATTGCTAAAAATCGATAATATAATCTGGGGTCCTGGAATGCTTGTATTTCTCATAGGTACAGGTATTTATATGACTATTATTGTCAGGTTTAAAATCTGGAGAATGCTATTTCCTTCAATAAAACATTCATTTGGAAATAATGCCAGGAAATCACAGAACATCTCATCATTTGCGGCGCTTACAACAACTCTTGGTGCCACAATCGGTACAGGTAATATTGTTGGTGTCGGAACAGCATTGGCACTTGGTGGTCCAGGAGCCTTGGTATGGATGTGGATATCAGCATTATTTGGAATGACAACAAAATTTTCAGAATGCATGCTTGCTGTTAAATACAGAGAGGTGAGTGAAAATGGTGACTTTACCGGTGGACCAATGTATACTTTGAAAAATGGTTTGGGCAAGAAGACCGGATGCGATAAGATAGGAAAATTACTAGGTGGAAGCTTTGCAATATCTACGATAATAGCATCATTTGGAATAGGAAATATGACCCAGTCCAGTTCGATTGCCTACGTTCTTAAAGGGAGTTTTGATATACCTGTGTTTATAACGGGCCTTGTAATTGCCATATTAACTATGACTATCATACTTGGTGGAATAAAAAACATATCAAGAGTATCGGCATATATAGTACCTCTCATGGCATTAATATATATAATAAGTGGTTTGATGGTCATTGCATGCAATATTTCATATCTGCCAAGGGGAATTAAGATGATATTTGCCGGAGCATTTTCTGTGAAGTCGGTGACTGGTGGAATATGTGGTGGTGTAACGGTGTCGGTTTTTGATAGTATGCGTTATGGAGTTTCAAGAGGCTGCTTTTCCAATGAAGCGGGTATGGGTTCAGGGGCAATAACAGCAGCTGCGGCAGATAGTGAGGACTACGTTTTGCAGGGCTATATTAATATGACAGCTGTATTTTGGGATACAATAGTTCTATGCACAATAACAGGCTTAATGATTGTATGTTCAGGCGTGTATGAAAGCTCTTGTTTGACAAATGATGGAACGGGTCAGGTAATATCTGGTGTGGGCCTTGCCATTCTTGCCTATGAAAAGGTGTTTGGAAAGGCAGGTGGTTTGTTTGTTGGGATATCAATTATATTATTTGCATTTACTACTATAATTGGATGGGAATATCAGGGTGAAATGGCTCTCGGATACATAATACGCAATAAAAATGGTATATTTTTATATAGGAAGGCATTTGTAATCAGTGTATTTATCGGTGCAGTGATGACAGTAAATGCCGTCTGGAGGTTTTCAGATATTGCAAATGGTCTTATGATAATTCCAAATCTCATCTCTATAATTGTTTTAAAAGATGTGGTTGCAGAGGCTGTAAAAGAAAAACAGGATTAAGGAGAAATAACAATAAGCAAAAAATGTATTAAGGAGAAAGTCTGACCTGGGGACATGCTATAACACTGCGCTATCAATCATAATATAGGTGACAAAATATTATTTTGGAAATATTGATACACATGTATAATTATGCTATGATTTTTTAGTGGGTATACCCTGGTATGTTACCATGGATGCCAGATTATATTGAAAGAGATGGAGAAGAAGAAATGAGTAAGAAGTTAATGCTTAAAAAACCACCAATGGGATGGAACAGTTATGATTATTATGATACTACTGTGAATGAAGACCAGATTAAGGCCAATGCGGATTATATGGCTAAAAATCTAAAAAAATATGGATGGGAGTATGTTGTTGTAGATATAGAATGGTACAGTTATGATGCTGGGACCATGAGAGATAAACATCAGTATATTCCATTTTGGAAGGTTGCAATGGATGAGTATTCAAGACTTATTCCATGTCCTGACAGATTCCCATCATCAGTTAATGGACAGGGCTTTAAGCCTCTGGCAGATTATGTACATGAGCTTGGACTCAAATTTGGAATACATATTATGCGAGGAATTCCACGTATTGCAGCACATGAGCATACAGCACTTTTGGGAACAGATGTAAAGGCCAATGAGATTGCCAATCCTTATTCAATATGTTATTGGAATCCTGATATGTATGGTGTGAACCCTGATATGGAGGAATCACAGCTTTACTATAATTCATTGATGGATTTATATGCCGAATGGGGCGTTGATTTTGTAAAATGTGATGACATATGCCGAATGGATGCTCAGTCAGCAAAAGCAGAAATAGAGATGCTTCATAAGGCTATAAGCCAGTGTGGAAGGGATATTGTTCTTAGTCTTTCACCGGGACCTGCAATTGTATCCATGGCTGATTTCTACAAGGAAAATGCTGAAATGTGGAGAATAACAGATGATTTCTGGGATAGATGGGAACTGCTTCTTAACATGTTTGAAAGATGCCGCAACTGGCAGGAATATGTAATGGACGGAAGCTATCCTGACTGTGACATGCTTCCACTTGGACATCTTGGTAAAGGTTTTGGCGATGAAAGAGTAACAAGATTTACCAAAGCTGAGCAGAAGACAATGATGAATCTCTGGTGTATATTCCGTTCACCGCTTATGCTTGGTGCTGAGATGACAAAGCTAGATGATTATACATTAGGTCTTCTTACTAATGCAAATGTTCTTCATTTACTTGAAGGATCTCATGGGGCAAGAGAAGTATATGCGGATGATGAGGTTATAGTATGGACATCTAAAGATAATAATGGAAAAGACAGCTATCTTGCAGCATTTAATATAAGTGAGAATGACAAAGAGTTTAATATATCAGAACTTACAAAGATTGATGTGAGTGGTACTGAACTTTGGAGTGAAGATATAATTAATACTTCCAAAGACCTTAAGCTTGAGGCCCATGGAAGTATTCTTATAAAGTATTAATGCAAAGCATTAATTCACAGTATAACAACACAGCATCAGTGTTTTGAATGTCTGTAGGCTGTGGCAGTCATACCTGTTATGCGTTTGAACTGCCTGCAGAAGTGTTCGGTGTTTTGATAACCGCATATTTCTGCAATTTCATTTATCGAATATTCGCTATGAACAATATAATCTTTGGCAAGCTCTATGCGAAGCTTATAAATATCTTCCATGCATGAGATGCCAAAGGTTTTTTTATATATACTCTGTAAATAACCAGCACTAATGTTAAGTTTACCTGCAATATACGGAACAGTCCATCTGAAACTGGGATTACTTTGCATATCAAAACGTATTTTGTGAAGTTCAGCATTAAGTGAAGTAAATGAATTTGCATGGCTTTCATTAATCTTATAAAATAGCAAATGAAAAAGGTGTATTATTGATTGCTCCCTGTATTCATAATCAAAAAAGTTTTCGGTAGCTATCATATGCATGATGTAACTTACCATATCAGTGTTATGAAGCTTAATTGGTGTGGCAAAGGGTAGTGTAGAATTAATAATATATTTTTCATCAGTTTCAAAGGATACCCAGTTATTTATATAAGGTTTGCCATTGTAGGCCCTGTATTGTCCTGGAACAAAGGGCGGAAATAACATAATATGATCCTTTTCGTAATGTCTGAATGAACCATTTATCATTATTTCGAAATCTGAAAGTGTCTGTACAATTATCCAGTCAGGATGAGATTTGTCCAAAATATATGAAAATGATCCGGGGTGCTCGGAATAATAACCGGCATATCGTGTTTTAAGCATAAGGCACACCTCCAATAAGTCATCATTTATCTGAAGCTGTTTTGTGCGTTCTGACATATGTTACATTTTCTGTAACAGTAGATATTTTAACTAAACTTTTTCCAGCGATATTAATATCTGAGGACATTTTTCTGGCAGATTTTCTGCTGCCGGAAATTTTTATAACAACAAATGAAACAAATATAATCGTAATAAATAATACTATTGCTGCGGTAAGAAAGGCTAAAAGCGAATTTTTGACCAGGTATTCCTGATATGTGGAATATGAAATGTCGGATTCTTTGGTAACAATCTCACCATTAACAGCCTTTTCTATATATTCCGGAAATTTTAAAAGAGCGGTGTCGTATTGGCTGCTTGAGCAATATGCCTTCAGCTCATTTGAAATATAGCTGTTTATTTCTTTGTTAAAATAGGATGAGGAATCGTTATAAGTCTGAAGCTCGCATATTGGATTGTCCTTGGAGGTGCTTATAAGAAGGAAAACTACACCTGCCCCGCGAAGCTCTATAAAATGATCATTATAAATTGTCTGTAATTCACGACCCTTCACGTAATCGTTAGTTTCAGTTACTGTAAACACAAAGAAACGATAGCCTATTTTCTCTCTTAAAACTGAAAGACTGTCCTTAAGTGAGACTTCATCATAATCAGAAAGCAGGTCGGCTTTGTCAATAATTACAGGTGTTTTTAAATTATCAGGTGTATAATCTATTTTTTCGGCCTTTGAATACGCCGGAATAAGTGCTGTAAAAACAAGAATAGTGATAATGCACATTAATTTTTTAAATGATGTATTCATGACGTACTCCCTTCTAAAATGTTATTTTGCAAAAATACATTATAAATGTAATTATTAAAAACAGTACAAATGAAGTAATGACAGAAAATGTGACAATTTTTGCTTTGCTTACAGGTACAGTTTTCTGGCAGACGCCACTGTTACCATTAATGTATATGTCATCGACCTTGTAAAGGGGTACATACAGTAATGAAACCTCCTGAATTGAAACATCAGTGTTGATATTAACATTGTGACTTGAGGTGAAGTGACTGTATTTATTATTGATTCTGCTGCGTGTAAGAGAATCGGATAATTGGATGATACTGTCGGTAGGAAGTGGAATATTGACACTGGCAAATGAAGCGTCGTCCGGTTTTTTGCTGGTAATGTCCTTATTGTGCAAAAGTGTGTCACTTTCAGACATAAGTGCCTTAATAGTCTCCGTTCCTATATCCTGTGATGCAGCAGACTTAATATCTCTTATATCTGTGTGAAAGCATGAGTCAATATCATAATAACTGATCTCATTGTTCTTACCTTTTTTGCTGTCATCTGATCTGGTAGCAACTCCTGTAAATTCAGAAAACACACCAGTATGGCTTATCCAAAGAGGATAGTATATTTTCTGCAGATCATTTTTAAAGGCTTTTTTGTAAGAGCCTCTGGCAAAAAGTCTATGGAAAAATCCCTTATAAAGAGTTTTAAAAACCTGCCTTTTATCAATTGAAAATGGAAGATATTCTATTTTAATATTAGAAGAATCTGTCGCACATTTTAAATCTGATAAAAACTTAGCATTCTTTTCCAGGTGTTTAAATGATTCTTTTATATCCGATGGATTAAGGGAATTGTTGCTTATGTTATCAGAAGAATATTCTGAAATATATACAGTATTTAAGGTGCTGCCAAACTCGGGTCTTGTATATTCTGTTACAGAAACAGTGCAGCCACAGTCACATGAAAGAGTTCCGGTTTTAATATCAAATTTCATGGACTGTCCGCACCTGGTACATACGAATCTGTTCATATTATTTCTCCTACTATAATATTTTAGCTACATTATAGCTTTTTTTTCTTATGTGTACAAGATAAATCTGTTGTACATAAATATATTTTTTGACAGAGATGCAACAAGTAATATTGCTATAATTAATGTGATGATATATTATAGCCTTAATGGTAAACATATTAACAATGGCATCAAGCAATTACAAAACAGGAGGTTAATTATGAATTCAATGTACGATAGTTATACTTTATCTAATGGAATGCAGATTCCATGTATGGGTTTTGGAACTTACAACGCAAAAGACGGTGACAATTACGAAATAATTAAAACAGCTATAAAAGCAGGCTACAGATATTTCGATACCGCATCATTTTATTTTACGGAAAATGATCTGGGTAGGGCTATAAAGGACAGCGGTATTGATAGAAAAGAATTTTTCATTGTTTCAAAGGCATGGATTAACCAGATGGGTTATGACAATGTTAAGAAGGCGCTTAGAAAAACCCTTAACAATCTTGACATGGATTATCTTGATCTTTATCTTATTCATTGGCCAAAGGTCAATGAGGATGACGACAAGTGGAAGGAAAGACAGAAGGAAACATGGCAGGCAATGGAAGAGATGTGTGATGAGGGATTGATACGAGGAATAGGCCTTAGTAATTTCCTGCCACACCATCTTGATAATATCCTGTCATTTGCAAGAATAAAGCCACTTGTTGACCAGCTTGAGTTTCATCCGGGATATACTCAGGAGGCGGCAGTGTCTTATTGCAGGGAAAATGATGTGAGAGTCCAGGCGTGGAGTCCACTTGGACGTGCAGTGCTTCTTGATAATGCCATAATTAAAAATATGGCGGCAAAATATAATGTGAGTCCTTCACAAATATGCTTAAGATATTGTGTTCAAAGAGAGATAATTCCGCTTGTGAAAACATCGACAATGGAAAGAATGTTACAGAATAAAGATATATTCGGATTCGAAATAAGCAAAGAAGATATGCATATTATAGACTGTATGCCACAGGCAGGCTGGAGTGGAGAGCATCCGGATTTTGCAATACCTAAGGTGAATGCAGATAAACTTCTATGTGATTGAGTATGCGATTAATTTTGCAATTGATTTGTACTGTAAAAATATAATGTAAACATGTAATGTAAACTTGTACTATAAATCTGTATTATAAAAGAAAAAGAAACTGCATCCTAACTATTAATGATAGTTAAGACGCAGTTTTTTATCTCACATACGATCAACTTGAATATGTTCGGGCCTGCTTTAAAATCGTAGCTTACAGACTCCATCTTGCTGAACAGCCGCATGGGAATGTAAGGCCATTTGATGTAACAGGAAGGCCTATTTCATCAGCACGTACCTTTCCGCCAAAATAAGCAGTGATTTCTGTATTAATAATATAGGAAAGAACAGCTGGCTGCAGTCCTGTTGTGTATGAATTAATAATGAAGAAAACAGGATTGTCTGAAAGAAGCTTTGCACATAATTTTACAAGGTCATGAATTTTTTCTTCAATTTTCCAGACTTCTCCACCTGGTCCACGTCCGTAAGATGGTGGATCCATTAGAATTGCGTCATAGTGATTACCGCGACGGATTTCACGTTCCACAAATTTCATGCAGTCATCGACAAGATATCTTATAGGTGCATCCTTGAGTCCTGAAGCCGCAGCATTTTCCTTGGCCCAGGTTACCATTCCCTTTGAAGCATCAACATGTGTTACATGGGCACCGGCTTTTGCACAGGCAACGGTAGCACCGCCTGTGTAGGCAAAAAGATTGAGTACCTTTACAGGTCTTCCGGCCTTAATAATCTTATCTGTCATATAATCCCAGTTAACTGCCTGCTCAGGAAAAAGTCCTGTATGCTTAAAACTAAATGGCTTAAGTTCAAAATTAAGATTCTTATAGCTTATCTGCCACTGCTTTGGCAAATCTATAAATTCCCATGAGCCACCACCTTTTTTGCTTCTGTGATAGTGGGCATTAGGGTGATACCAGCCATCATGTTCCTTTTTTGTGTGCCAAATGGCCTGTGGGTCTGGTCTGATGAGGAGATAATCACCCCATCGTTCAAGCTTTTCGCCACATGAAACATCTATAATCTCATAATCCTTCCAGTCATTACATATCCACATATATTTTACCTCTCATTTATAATCTTAAGTTAAAAGCTGCAATTTTGTGACATCAAATGATGTGCATGGCACTAAGTGCGTCAAGACGCACCGGAATAGGCTGATTATAACATGAAAATAATGTTACCGCTACACAAATACAGTTTTATTTATACTAATTAAAATTAACTGTAAATAAAATAAAAAAAGTGTAAGATTACTGTTGATATGAAATATAAGTGGTGCTATAATGTGGCCATGAGAATTGAACTATTATAGGGAGGTAAAGTTTATTATGGCAAGATTTACATTACCACGTGATTTGTATCATGGAAAGGGAGCTTTGGAAGCACTTAAGTCTTTCAAAGGAAAGAAGGCAATTGTATGTGTAGGTGGAGGATCAATGAAGCGTTTCGGATTCCTTGACCGTGCTGTTGATTATCTTAAGGAAGCAGGCATGGAAGTGGAACTGATCGAAGGAATTGAGCCGGATCCATCAGTTGAGACAGTTATGAAGGGTGCTAACAAGATGTTAGAATTTGAGCCTGACTGGATTATTGCAATGGGTGGTGGTTCACCAATTGATGCAGCTAAGGCTATGTGGATTAAGTATGAATATCCAGATATTACATTTGAAGAGATGTGCAAGGTATTTGGAATACCTGCCCTTAGAAATAAGGCTCATTTCTGTGCAATATCATCTACTTCAGGAACAGCAACAGAGGTTACTGCATTCTCAATCATTACAGATTATGAAAAGGGAATCAAGTATCCAATTGCAGACTTTGAGATTACACCAGATGTTGCTATTGTTGATCCTGATCTTGCAGAGACAATGCCACAGAAGCTTGTAGCACATACAGGAATGGATGCAATGACACATGCGATTGAGGCTTATGTATCAACAGCAAACTGTGATTTCACAGATCCACTTGCACTTCATGCAATTAAGATGATCCAGAATGATCTTGTTGATTCATACAATGGAGATATGACAAAGCGTGATGCAATGCATAACGCACAGTGTCTTGCAGGAATGGCATTTTCTAATGCACTTCTTGGAATTGTACATTCAATGGCACATAAAACAGGAGCTGCATTTGCGGACTATGGTGCACATATAATTCATGGAGCAGCTAATGCAATGTATCTTCCAAAGGTAATTGCATTCAATGCAAAAGATGAAACAGCTAAGAAGCGTTATGGAGAGATTGCAGACTTTATGCAGTTAGGTGGAGAGACACTTGACGAGAAGGTAGGTCTTCTTATTGAATATCTCAGAAAGATGAATGATGCTCTTAACATTCCACATTGTATTAAGAATTATGGAAAGGACAGCTATCCAACAGAAGAAGGATTTGTACCTGAGGATGTATTCCTTGAGAGACTTCCGGAAATTGCAGCTAATGCAATACTTGATGCGTGCACAGGTTCTAATCCACGTCAGCCAAGCCAGGAAGAGATGGAAAAACTCCTTAAGTGCTGCTACTATGATACAGAGGTTGACTTCTAATTAGTTCTAAGCAATCTAATATAAGGTAACAATATATGTAATTTTGTCCCGGTATAATACATGCCGGGACAATTATATTTTGTAGAATGATATGAGTTTCTTCCTATTATAATGGTAACCATATAATATTGTAATTGTGTTCATATAATGGTAACCAAATAGATGATGACAGGTAATAATGTGTGATGAATTTATTCACAAATTATTTACTAATTTTTTTGGAAGAAAGTGCTTGCATTTTATTTGCAAGTGGTGTATAATTCGAAATGTTGTGTGACATGATAGCGAAGAAGCGGAGGTTGCCACGTGATTGATAAGATATCATGATGGGTTTTTCGTGGAGCGAATGTCAGGACGAGCGCAAAGCGCTCCAATAATTGGCGACAAGTCACTGTACTAATTATATATTCTGTCAAAGAACAGATAAACGTGTTGATCGAGCTGATAAAAACTCGTTGTTTTTAAGAAAATAGCGCGACACACACGGATAAGTGTACAGTCACCACTTGTCGTACTGAAACTAAAGTGCGAAAAGGAGGCGGCTATTTTATTATGGCAAACCAGAAAGTAATGAGAATTACACTCAAGGCTTATGATCATCAGTTAATTGATTATTCAGCCGGAAAAATTGTTGACACAGTTAAAAAGAGCGGAGCAAAGGTGAGTGGACCTGTACCTCTTCCAACTAAGAAGGAAGTTGTTACAATCCTCAGAGCTGTTCATAAGTACAAAGATTCAAGAGAACAGTTCGAGCAGAGAACACACAAGAGACTTATCGATGTAATTGCACCAAGTCAGAAGGTTGTTGATGCACTTGCTAAGCTTGAGATGCCAGCTGGTGTTAAAATCGACATTAAAATGAAATAATGTCACTCTAATTTATGGTAACTTCGTTCATAGTTGATATAAAGATATTTATGATGAACTCTGGCGATAAGTTATAAAACAAAAAGCGGAAGAGATTTGTCAATCTAGTATGATTGCATGTTTAGTGAATAGAATCGCTGAGGCTGAATGTTCACTATGTGATCCGCTGTAGATTATCAGGAGGTGCGAAAGCATGAAGAAAGGAATTATTGCTAAGAAAATCGGTATGACACAGATTTTTAGCGAAGATGGTTCATTAATTCCTGTTACAGTATTACAGGCTGGTCCTTGTTATGTAACACAGGTTAAAACCATCGAGAATGACGGCTACGAAGCAGTTCAGGTTGGTTTCGATGACGTCAGAGAAAAGTTAGTTACAAAGCCTGTTAAGGGACACTTAGACAAGGCTGGAGTACAGACTTTAAGATTTATGAAGGAATTCAAGTTTGAAAACGCAAGTGAGTACAAGCTTGGTCAGGAAATCAAGGCTGACATCTTTGAAGCTGGTGACAAGATTGATGTTACTGGTAAGTCAAAGGGTAAAGGTTTCCAGGGTGCCATCAAGAGACACGGACAGTCAAGAGGACCTATGGCTCATGGTTCTAAATACCATAGACATGCTGGTTCAAATGGTGCTTGTTCAGATCCTAGTAAGGTATTCAAAGGAAAGAAGATGCCTGGACAGATGGGTGCTGTTAAAGTAACAGTTCAGAACTTAGAGATAGTAAGAATTGACGCTGAAGACAATCTTATCCTTGTTAAGGGTGCAATCCCAGGACCAAGAAAGTCAACAGTAGTATTGAAAGAATCTGTAAAGGCTAACTAAACTTTCAGGAAGGAGGAACACACAGATGGCAAAAGTATCTGTTAAAAATATGGAAGGCAAAGAAGTTGGATCAATGGAACTTAATGATGCAATATTTGCTGCTCCACAGAACGAACATTTAGTTCATATGGCTGTAACTTTACAGCTTGCAAATAAACGCCAGGGTACACAGAAGGCTAAGACTCGTTCAGAGGTTAGCGGTGGCGGAAGAAAACCTTGGAGACAGAAGGGAACAGGTCATGCAAGACAGGGTTCAACAAGATCTCCACAGTGGACAGGTGGTGGAGTTGTATTCGCTCCAGTACCAAGAGATTATTCATTCAAGATGAATAAGAAAGAGAAAGCAGCTGCAATGAGATCAGTGCTTAGCTCAAAAGTTAGTGAAGACAAGTTCATCGTAGTTGATGAAATCAACGTTGATGAGTTCAAAACAAAGAAAATCGCATCAATGCTTAATGCACTTGATGCAAAGAAGGCTCTTATCGTTCTTGCTGATGCTGATGAGAAGGTTATCAAGTCAGCTGCAAACCTCGAGGGAGTTAAGACAGCATTCGTTAAGGTTGATGAGGCAACTGTTTCAGCAACAATCAGTGTATACGATGTTCTTAAGTATGACACAGTAGTAATCGCTAAGAAAGCTGTTGAAAATATCGAGGAGGTGTATGCATAATGTCAAATTTAAATTTAAAATATTATGACGTAATCCTCGCTCCAATCATCACAGAGAAGTCAATGGCAGCTATGGATCAGAAGAAATACACATTCTCAGTTCATACAGAGGCTACAAAGACTCAGATTAAAGAAGCGGTGGAAAAAATGTTTGCTGGTACTAAAGTAGAAAAGGTTAACACAATGAACCTTGACGGAAAGACACGCAGACGTGGAAATACTGTAGGAAAGACTGCTAAGTCAAAGAAAGCTATTGTAACATTAACTGCAGACAGCGCAGATATAGAGATTTTTGAGGGATTATAATATATAACCCGCAGAAAGGAGCAAAGAATAATGGGAATTAAAAAGTTTAACCCATATACACCTTCTAGAAGACATATGACAATGTCTGATTATTCAGAAGTAACAACAAAGACTCCTGAGAAATCACTTGTTGTGTCATTACAGAAGAATTCAGGACGTAACAATCAGGGTAAAATTACTGTTAGACACCGTGGTGGTGGTTCTAGAAGAAAATATAGAATAATTGATTTTAAGAGAAAGAAAGATGGTATTCCAGCAACTGTTAAGTCAGTAGAATACGATCCAAACCGTTCAGCAAATATTGCACTTATCGCATATGCTGATGGTGAGAAAGCATATATCCTTGCACCTGTTGGATTAAAGGTTGGAGACGTTCTTATGAACGGTGCAGAAGCAGAAATCCGTGTAGGAAACTGCCTTCCACTTCAGAACATCCCAGTTGGTACACAGATTCACAACATCGAGATGTACCCAGGAAAAGGTGGACAGCTTGTTCGTGCAGCTGGAAACAGTGCACAGTTAATGGCTAAAGAAGGAAAGTATGCAACACTCAGACTTCCTTCAGGAGAAATGAGAATGGTTCCAATCATCTGCCGTGCTACAATCGGTCAGGTTGGAAACGCAGATCATGAGCTTGTTAACATTGGTAAAGCAGGACGTAAGAGAAACATGGGTATCCGCCCAACAGTTCGTGGTTCTGTTATGAACCCTAATGACCATCCACACGGTGGTGGAGAAGGTAAAGCAGGAATTGGTCGTCCAGGCCCTGTTACTCCTTGGGGTAAACCAGCTCTTGGTCTTAAGACAAGAAAGAAGAACAAACAGTCTAACAAGTATATCGTCAGAAGAAGAGACGGTAAAGCGTTATCTAAGTAGAAGGAGGGTACACAATGGCACGTTCATTAAAGAAGGGACCATTCGCAGACGCGCATCTGCTTAAGAAAGTAGACGCAATGAATGCTGCAGGTGACAAACAGGTTATTAAAACATGGTCACGTCGTTCCACAATCTTCCCACAGATGGTTGGACATACAATCGCAGTTCATGATGGTAGAAAGCATGTACCAGTATTTATTACAGAGGACATGGTAGGACATAAACTCGGCGAATTCGTTATGACAAGAACCTATAGAGGACATGGAAAAGACGAGAAGAAGGGTAAACGATAAATCTATTAGAGATTGAAAGGAGGTTACATCCATGGCAAAGGGACATAGATCTCAAATAAAGAGAAACAGAAATGATGAAACAAAAGATACAAGACCATCTGCTAAATTATCATATGCAAGAATCTCAGTGCAGAAGGCATGTTTCGTCTTAGATGCTATCAGAGGCAAGGATGTAGAAACAGCACTTGGTATACTTGCATACAATCCAAGATATGCTTCAAGTGTTATAGAGAAGCTTTTAAAGTCAGCGATCGCTAATGCTGAAAACAATAATGGTATGAATCCAGAGAACCTTTATATTGAAGAGTGTTTTGCTAATAAAGGTCCTACAATGAAGAGAATCAGACCAAGAGCACGTGGAACAGCTTATCGTATCGAGAAGAGAATGAGCCACATCACAATCGTGCTTAATGAAAGATAAGGAGGTCAATCATGGGACAGAAAGTTAATCCTCATGGCTTGAGAGTCGGTGTCATTAAAGACTGGGACTCAAGATGGTATGCAGAGGAAGATTTTGCAGACAATCTTGTTGAAGATTATAAAATCAGAGAGTTTTTAAAGAAAAAATTATACAACTCAGGTGTTGCTAAAATCGAGATCGAAAGATCATCAGACCGTTGTAAGATTATCATTCACACAGCTAAGCCTGGTGTGGTAATCGGAAAAGGTGGATCTGAAATCGAGAAGCTTAAGAAGGAAGTTGCAAAACTTACAACTAAGAAAGTTTTAGTAGACATCAAAGAGGTTAAGAGACCAGATAACGATGCTCAGTTAGTAGCAGAGAATATCGCACTTCAGCTTGAGAAGCGTGTATCTTTCCGTAGAGCTATGAAGATGGCAATGGGAAGAACTATGAAGTCAGGCGCTAAGGGAATTAAGACAGCTGTTTCAGGACGTCTTGGCGGTGCTGATATGGCTCGTACAGAGTATTACAGTGAGGGAACAATTCCTCTTCAGACACTTCGTGCAAACATTGATTACGGATTTGCAGAAGCAGATACAACCTATGGTAAAATGGGTATCAAGGTTTGGATTTACCATGGTGAAGTACTTCCAACCAAAAGCAACAACAAAAAGGAAGGGAGCGATAAATAATGTTAATGCCTAAGAGAGTAAAGCGTCGTAAACAGTTTCGTGGCAGAATGACTGGTAAAGCAACCAGAGGAAACAAGATATCTTATGGTGAATATGGTATTGTTGCTCTTGAGCCAGCATGGATTAAGTCAAACCAGATCGAGGCAGCACGTATTGCTATGACACGTTATATCAAGCGTGGTGGTAAGGTTTGGATTAAGATATTCCCTGATAAACCAGTTACAGCTAAACCAGCTGAAACTCGTATGGGTTCTGGAAAAGGAACATTAGAGTACTGGGTAGCAGTAGTTAAGCCAGGACGTGTATTATTTGAAATATCCGGTGTAGCTGAGGAAACAGCAAAGGAAGCGTTAAGACTTGCAACACACAAGTTGCCAGTTAAGTGTAAAATCGTTTCCCGTGCAGACTTAGAAGGAGGTGCGGGCTGTGAAGACTAAAGAGTATTTGAGCGAATTAAGAGCAAAGTCAGTTCAGGAACTGAATGAGGATTTAGTAGCTGCTAAAAAAGAGTTATTTAATTTAAGATTCCAGAACGCAACAAATCAGTTGGATAATACCAGCAGAATCAATGAGGTAAGAAAGCAGATTGCAAGAATTCAGACTGTTATCTCATCAAAGGCTGCTAACTGATTGGTAAGAAAGGAGGAATTCTTCGATGGAAGAGAGAAATCTTAGAAAAGTGCGTACAGGTAAAGTTGTAAGCGATAAGATGGATAAGACTATTGTAGTTGCAGTAGTTGATAATGTAAAACACCCACTTTACGGTAAGATCGTAAAGAGAACTTATAAATTAAAGGCTCATGACGAGAACAACGAATGTGGAATCGGTGATAGAGTCAAAGTTATGGAAACCAGACCATTATCTAAGGATAAGAGATGGAGATTGGTTGAAATCATTGAGAAGGCTAAGTAATTAGCGATTATATGGAGGTAATAATATGGTACAGCAGGAATCAAGACTTAAAGTAGCAGATAATACTGGTGCAAAAGAACTGCTCTGTATCCGCGTTTTAGGCGGCTCCACTAGAAGATACGCTCAGGTTGGAGATGTAATTGTTGCTTCGGTTAAAGATGCAACACCTGGCGGCGTGGTAAAGAAAGGTGATGTTGTCAAGGCAGTTGTTGTTCGTACTGTTAAGGGAACAAAACGTCCAGACGGTTCATACATCAGATTTGATGAGAATGCTGCAGTAATTATTAAAGAAGATAAAAATCCTAGAGGAACACGTATATTTGGACCGGTTGCCAGAGAGTTGAGAGAAAAACAGTTCATGAAGATTGTCTCACTTGCACCGGAAGTATTATAGGAGGTGCACCAGGATGGCAATGAATAAGATTAAAAAAGGCGATACTGTTAAAGTAATTACTGGTAAAGATAAAGGTAAAGAAGGAAAAGTTATCGCTGTTAAAGATGGTAAGGTTATTGTAGAAGGTATCAATACAGTAACTAAGCATACAAAGCCAAGCCAGACTAATCCAAAGGGCGGAATTGTTAGTCAGGAAGCTGCATTTGATGTATCAAATGTTATGTATGTTTATAAAGGAAAAGCAACTCGTGTTGGATTCAAAGTAGTAGATGGTAAGAAAGTACGCTACGCAAAGACAACAGGTGAAGTTATTGATTAATTTGTGAGAGGAGGTACTTAAAGTGTCACGATTAAAAGATATGTATTTGAACGAGATCGTTGATAAGATGATGGCAAAGTTCGAGTATTCAAATAAAATGCAGGCACCTAAGTTAGATAAAATCGTTATCAACATGGGAGTTGGAGAAGCTAAAGAGAATTCTAAGGTTCTCGACTCAGCCATGAGCGATCTTGAGATAATTTCTGGTCAGAAACCAGTAACAACCAAGGCTAAGAATTCAGTTGCCAACTTCAAAATCAGAGAAGGTATGCCTATAGGATGTAAGGTAACACTTCGTGGCGAGAAGATGTATGATTTCGCTGATCGTCTCATTAATCTTGCACTTCCACGAGTTCGTGACTTCCGTGGAGTTAATCCTAACGCATTCGATGGAAGAGGAAACTATGCACTCGGAATTAAAGAGCAGCTTATCTTCCCAGAAATCGAATATGATAAGGTTGATAAAGTAAGAGGTATGGATATTATATTTGTAACTACAGCTAACACTGACGAAGAGGCACGCGAACTTCTTACACAGTTCGGTATGCCATTCAAGAAATAGTTAGGAGGGTAATTCATGGCTAAAACGTCTATGAAAGTAAAGCAGCAGCGTCCTGCTAAGTTCTCAACTAGAGAGTACAGCCGTTGCAGAATCTGTGGTCGTCCACATGCTTATTTAAGAAAATACGGAATCTGCAGAATTTGTTTCCGTGAATTAGCATACAAGGGACAGATTCCTGGCGTTAAAAAAGCAAGCTGGTAAGAATAAGTCGGAAGGAGGCAAATGAAATGACAATGAGTGATCCAATTGCAGATATGCTTACAAGAATCAGAAATGCAAACACTGCAAAACATGACACAGTAGATGTACCTGCTTCAAAAATGAAGATTTCTATCGCTGAAATTCTTCTGAAGGAAGGATATATTAAAAATTTTGAAATAGAAGAAGTTAATGGTTTTAGTTCAATTCATATTACACTTAAGTATGGTGCTGATAAGAATGAGAAAGTTATTTCAGGACTTAAGAGAATTTCAAAACCTGGACTCAGAGTTTATGCTAACACAGAGGAACTTCCTAGTGTATTAGGTGGATTCGGAATCGCAATCATCTCTACAAACAAGGGAGTTATGACTGATAAGCAGGCTAGAAAAGAAAACGTAGGTGGAGAGGTATTAGCATTTGTTTGGTAATCAAACATCTGCTTAATACAATCCTTAATTAAAGAATTGGAGGTAAGGCGAAATGTCACGTATCGGAAGAATGCCTATCGCGGTACCAGCAGGAGTTACTGTTGATATTGCAGAAAATAATAAAGTGACTGTTAAAGGTCCTAAGGGAACTTTAGAGAGAGTACTCGCACCTGAGATGACAATTGAGAAGGATGGCGATACAATCGTTGTTAAAAGACCAAATGACTTAAAGAGAATGAAGTCATTACACGGTTTAACAAGAACATTACTTAACAATATGATTATTGGTGTAACTGATGGATACCAGAAGGTTCTTGAAATCAATGGTGTTGGTTACAGAGCAGCTAAACAGGGCAGCAAATTAGTTCTTTCACTTGGATATTCACATCCTGTAGAAATGGAAGATCCAGAAGGATTGGAAGTTGTTGTTGAAGACCAGAACAAGGTTATTGTTAAAGGTATTGACAAGGAAAAAGTTGGTCAGTACGCAGCTGAAATCCGTGAGAAGAGAGCCCCAGAACCATATAAGGGCAAGGGAATCAAGTATGCCGACGAAGTAATCAGACGTAAAGTTGGTAAGACAGGTAAAAAATAATTAAAGGAGTGAATAAACGATGGTAAGTAAGAAATCAAGAGCTGAAGTTCGTATTAAGAAACACAACAGACTTCGTAATCGTTTCGCAGGAACAGCAGAGAGACCACGTTTGGCTGTATTTCGAAGCAACAATCATATGTATGCGCAGATCATTGATGACTCTGTAGGTAATACCTTAGTCGCAGCATCCACTCTTGAAAAGGATGTTAAGGCACAGCTTGAGAAGACTAATAATGTTGAAGCTGCAGCTAAATTAGGCGAAGTTATTGCTAAAAAAGCATTAGATAAAGGAATCACAGAAGTTGTATTTGATAGAGGAGGATTCATCTATCAGGGAAAAGTTCAGGCATTAGCAGAAGCAGCTAGAGAAGCTGGACTTAAGTTCTAAGCGAGGAGGAGAATTCATGAAGCGTACAATTATTGATACGAAGGATATGGAATTAGAAGATAACGTTGTTGTCATCAAACGAGTAACAAAAGTTGTTAAAGGTGGACGTAACATGCGTTTTACAGCTCTCGTTGTTGTTGGTGATAAGAACGGTCATGTAGGCGCTGGACTTGGAAAAGCTGCAGAAATTCCTGAAGCAATCCGCAAAGGAAAAGAAGACGCAATCAAGAAAATGATAGAAGTACCTATCAATGAAAATGGTAGTGTGCCACATGATTTTACAGGTAATTACGGAAGTGCATCAGTACTTCTTAAGAGATCTCCAGAAGGTACTGGACTTATCGCAGGTGGTCCTGCTCGTGCCGTATTGGAGCTTGCAGGATTTAAGAATATCCGTACTAAGTCATTAGGATCAAACAATAAACAGAATGTTGTACTTGCTACAATCGAAGGTCTTAGTCATCTGAAGACACCTGAAGAAATCGCAAGACTTCGTGGAATTTCTGTTGCAGAAGTTGTAGATTAATTGATGACAGACAATTTTGGAGGTGTTATCATTGGCAGATAAGTTAAAAATAACATTAGTTAAATCAACTATTGGTGCTAAACCACAGCACAAGAAAACTGTTGAGGCTCTTGGTCTTCGTAAGTTAAACAAGACTGTTGAGATGCCTAATAATGATTCTGTAAAAGGAATGATTCAGCAGGTAAGACATTTAGTTAAAGTCGAAGAAATATAATACACTATAGCAGTTAGGAGGTGCAACAATGAATTTATCAGAGTTAAGACCAGCTGATGGCTCTAAACATGGAGATCGTTTTAGAAGAGGTCGTGGACACGGTTCAGGAAATGGTAAGACTGCAGGTAAGGGTCATAAGGGACAGAAGGCACGTTCAGGTGCTACAAGACCAGGCTTCGAAGGTGGACAGCTTCCATTATATATGCGTTTGCCAAAGAGAGGATTTAAGTGTATAAACTCTAAGACAATCGTAGGTATCAACGTAGATCGTCTTAATATCTTCAACGATGGAGATGAAGTAACAGTTGATACATTAATAGAATCAGGTATCGTTAGAAATCCTAAGGACGGAGTTAAGATACTTGGAAATGGAGAATTAACTAAGAAGCTTGATGTTAAAGTGGATGCATTCAGTGCAAGCGCTGTAGAAAAGATTCAGGCACTTGGTGGAAAAGCTGAGGTGATTTAACGTGCTGGAGAAAGTTCGTAATGCGTTTAAGGTTAAAGATATTAGAAAGCGCTTAATTTACACGTTTATCGTTCTTATAATAGTCAGAATAGGAAGTCAGCTTCCTATTCCTGGCGTTAGCAGAGAGTTTTTCCAGGAATGGTTCTCTAAACAGGCAAGTGCACTTAATTTCTTTAATGCTATGACAGGTGGTTCATTTACTAAGATGTCAATTTTCGCTCTTAGTATTACACCATACATTACGTCCTCAATTATCATACAGCTTCTCACAATAGCTATTCCTAAACTTGAGGAAATGCAGAAGGACGGAGAAGATGGTAGAAAGAAGATTGTTGAGTTTACCAGATATCTTACTATAGGACTTTCAATAATTGAAAGTGCTGCTTTGGCAATTGGATTTGGTAATCAGAATCTTTTAGAGGATGGTATTGGGTTTACAAGTGTTACGGTTATGATCGTTTCACTGACAGCAGGTTCTGCAATCCTTATGTGGCTTGGCGAACAGATTACTGAAAAAGGTATTGGAAATGGTATATCAATTATCCTTATGTTCAATATTGTTTCAGGAATGCCTGAGGATTTTGGAAACTTATATGAGACATTTGTTAAAGGTGCAACAGGCACAACAAATGGACTTATTGCAGCAGTAATCATTATTGCAATCGTGCTTGCAATGATCGTATTTATCATTGTATTACAGGATGCAATCAGAAAGATTCCTGTGCAGTATGCTAAGAAGTTACAGGGAAGAAAAATGGTTGGTGGTCAGGTATCACATATTCCATTAAAGGTAAATACAGCAGGAGTTATTCCAGTAATTTTTGCTAGTTCATTACTTTCACTTCCTATCGTTATATCACAGTTTGCCGGTATTAGTCCTGCTTCAGGAAAGGGAGCAAGTTTTTGGCAGAAGGTTTTAAAGGTTTGCAATCAGTCTGACTGGTGTAATTTTAAAAACTTCGGTGAATTCAAATACACACTCGGTTTACTTGTATATATTGCAATGGTAATATTCTTTGCATATTTCTATACTAACATAACATTTAACCCTGTTGAGGTTTCAGCTAACCTCAAGAAGGCCGGTGGTTTTGTTCCTGGTATCAGACCTGGAAAGCCAACAACAGACTACCTTAACAATGTACTTAATAAGATCATCTTTATCGGAGCTGTAGGCCTTACAATTATTGCAGTAGTACCAATTTTCTGTTCAGGAGCATTTAAAGCGAATATAGGATTTGGTGGAACATCACTTATCATCGTAGTTGGTGTTGTTCTTGAGACAATTAAACAGATTGAATCTCAGATGCTGGTACGTAATTACAAGGGATTTTTAAATGACTAATATAGCCCTTACTGTGTGCCATATACAGTAGGAGAATGTTAAACAAATGAGTAGCATGGCCGGGTTGTGTGGCTGGCTACTCATTGCTATTTTTGAGCTATTTGAAAGGAAGAATACACAATGAAAATTATTATGCTTGGTGCACCTGGTGCAGGAAAAGGAACTCAGGCTAAAATGATAGCTGAGAAATATTCAATTCCTCATATTTCAACAGGAGATATTTTTAGAGCAAATATTAAAGAAGGAACAGAACTTGGTAAGAAGGCTAAGACATACATGGATAAGGGTGAGCTTGTACCAGATGAGCTTGTTGTAGATCTTGTAGTAGACAGACTTGCTAAGGATGACGCAGTTAAGGGATATGTACTTGACGGATTCCCAAGAACAATTCCACAGGCTGAAGCACTTGATGCAGCTCTTGCAAAGAGAAATGAAAAGGTTGACTTCGCAATTGATGTTAATGTTCCTGATGAAAATATTGTTAAGCGTATGTCAGGAAGAAGAGCATGTGTTGGATGTGGTGCAACATATCATATCGTAAATGTTCCACCTAAAAAAGAGGGAATATGTGACACATGTGGTGGTGAACTCATTTTAAGAGATGATGACAAACCTGAAACTGTTCTTAACAGATTATCTGTTTACCATGAGCAGACACAGCCACTTATTGACTACTACACTAAAGAAGGAATTCTTAAGACTGTAGATGGTACAGTTCCTATGATGGATGTTTTTAGTGCAATTACAGCAATCCTTGGTTAATCTATACAATAATTTCAGAATGGGAGAGATAAAGATATGGCAGTAACAATTAAATCTCAACATGAAATTGAATTGATGCGTAAAGCAGGCGACATACTTGCAACAGTTCATGACGAACTTGCAAAGCTTATAGAACCGGGAATAACATCATATGAGCTTGATAAGCATGCATATAAACTCATAAAGGATTTTGGATGTATTCCATCATTTCTTAATTACAACGGATATCCTGCATCATTATGTGTTTCCATAAACGATGAAGTTGTTCATGGTATTCCTAATAAGAAGAGAGTACTTCATGAAGGTGATATTGTAAGTCTTGACTGTGGAGTAATCTACAATGGTTATCATTCAGACTCAGCAAGAACTTATCCTGTTGGAAAAGTATCCGACGAGGCACAGAGACTTATTGATGTTACAAAGCAAAGCTTCTTTGAAGGAATCAAATTTGCCAAAGAAGGATATCATCTTAATGACATTTCAAAGGCAATTCAGAAATATGCAGAAAGCAATGGCTTTTCAGTTGTGCGTGATCTTGTTGGACACGGAATTGGAACTCACATGCATGAAGATCCACAGATACCTAACTTTAAGCAGATAGGTCGTGGAATCAGATTAAAAGCAGGAATGACACTTGCAATCGAACCTATGATAAATGAGGGTGTTTATGATGTATGGTTCCTTGATGATGACTGGACAGTAGTTACTCAGGACGGAAAGAACTCAGCACATTATGAAAACACAGTTCTTATAACAGAAGGTGAACCTGAATTATTATCAGTTCGTACAGGCACAACGGTTGAACAGGAAATGAATAGGAGGTAGCGTATGTCTAAAGCAGACGTTTTGGAAATCGAAGGAACAGTAGTTGAAAAATTACCAAATGCTATGTTTCAGGTAGAACTTGAAAATGGCCATAGGGTATTAGCTCATATTAGTGGAAAATTAAGAATGAATTACATTCGTATCCTTCCAGGAGACAAGGTTACTTTAGAGTTATCACCATATGATCTTACAAAGGGAAGAATCATTTGGAGAGACAAATAAATTAACTTATCGTAAATAAACTGGTACAATATAATAATGTATGTACTATTCACAGTAACTTCCACG
>DEDL01000031.1:0-9085 GCA_002349525.1 Lachnoclostridium sp. UBA2905 | reverse complement strand
GCAACTGTGAATAGTAACTTTTTATTGCAAAAATTACTTGCAATTAGATTTATGTTGTGCTATACTGAAAAACGGACTTTTTGAAAGGAGGGTTTTGCTGTGAAAGTTAGAGCATCTGTAAAACCTATTTGCGAAAAATGCAAAGTAATTAAAAGAAAGGGAAAGATCAGAGTAATCTGTGAAAACCCAAGACACAAACAGGTACAGGGATAAATGTTATAGTGCATAAGACTATGCACACATGTTTATTCGTGCTTTTTGTGTTACAATCGCAGCATGTCTGCAGATTGTGATACTGTGGGTGGCGTGATTAACCATCTTGATAATGCAGTCCTTAAGGTATTATCAGTAACAATGGATGTAACTCTCACATCAATCGTTGTTATAACAGTTTAAAGCGGCTGGGGTAATAATGTGATCAGGTTAGGACGACCGTGGCTTTTGCCGATTGCATATATTACAAAATCAAACATTTATTAAATATATCGGAGGTGTAAAACACACATGGCTCGTATTAGTGGTGTAGATTTACCAAGAGAAAAACGTGTAGAAATAGGTCTTACCTATATTTATGGAATTGGTAGAACCAGTTCAAAACGTATCCTTGAGAAAGCAGGCGTTAATCCTGATATCCGTTGCAAGGATCTCACTGATGATGATGTTGCTAAACTTCGTGAAGTAATCGATGAAGACATGGTTGTTGAAGGAGATTTACGTAGAGAAGTATCACTTAACATCAAGAGACTTCAGGAAATTGGTTGTTACAGAGGTATTCGTCATAGAAGAGGTCTTCCAGTGCGTGGACAGAAAACTAAGACAAATGCAAGAACTCGTAAGGGACCAAAGCGTACTGTTGCGAATAAGAAGAAATAATAGGAGGATATGTCATCATGGCTAAGAAAGTAGTAGCAAAGAAAGCGACTAAGAAACGTGTCAAGAAAAATATCGACCGTGGACAGGCGCATATTCAGTCATCTTTTAATAATACAATAGTGACTCTGACTGACACAGAGGGGAATGCGATTTCATGGGCTAGTGCCGGTGGACTTGGATTCAAAGGATCAAGAAAGTCAACTCCATATGCTGCTCAGATGGCAGCTGAAGCTGCTGCACAGGCTGCACTCCCACATGGTCTTAAGTCAGTTGAGGTAATGGTAAAGGGACCTGGTTCAGGTAGAGAGGCTGCAATCCGTGCATTACAGGCTTGCGGAATCGAAGTAACAAGTATTAAAGATGTAACTCCAGTACCTCACAATGGTTGTAGACCACCTAAGAGAAGAAGAGTTTAATTTGTATATAAGATGATAGGAGGATATAAATAATGGCAAGAGATATGACACCAGTTCTTAAAAGATGTAGATCATTAGGTCTTGAACCTACTTATTTAGGAATTGATAAAAAGTCCAATAGAAATGCTAGAGAAGGAAGAAAGCCAAGCGAGTATTCTTTACAGCTTAAAGAAAAACAGAAAGCTAAATTTATATATGGTGTTCTTGAAAAACCTTTCCGTAACAATTACGAGAAGGCTCAGAAGTTAAAATATGGTACAACAGGTGAAAACCTTCTTATTTTACTTGAGCTTAGATTAGACAACGTAATGTTCCGTCTTGGATATGGTAGAACAAGAAAAGAAGCAAGACAGATCGTTGGACATAAGCATGTACTTGTAAATGGTAAACCAGTTAACATTCCATCATATCAGGTAAAAGTTGGAGATGTTATTGAAGTAAAAGAAAAGCATAAGAGTGCACAGAGATATAAAGATATTCTTGAGCAGACAGGTGCAAGAGTTGTTCCTGAATGGTTAGAAGCAGATCATGAGAATTTATCTGGTGTAGTTAAGGAAATCCCAACCAGAGATCAGATCGATGTTCCTGTTAACGAAGTGCTTATCGTCGAGTTGTATTCTAAATAATTAGCAGCTCACAAACACCCAAAAGGAGGGTCCGAAATGTTAGATTTTGAAAAGCCAAAGATTGAAAATACAGAGATTTCTGAGGATAAAAGATATGGACGTTTTGTAGTAGAACCTTTGGAAAGAGGTTACGGTACAACTTTGGGTAATTCGCTGAGAAGAATCATGTTGTCGTCTTTACCTGGTTCTGCTGTAAGCAGGGTTAAGATTGATGGAGTTGTTCATGAGTTTTCTGCCATCGAAGGCGTTAAGGAAGATGTTACAGAGATTATTATGAACATCAAGAATCTGGCGATAAAGAACAATAGCGAAACAGACGAAGTTATTACTGCTTATATCGAGGCTGAAGGCGAAGGCGTTGTAACAGCTGGTGATATCAAAGTTGATTCATGCATCGAGATTATGAATCCTGACCTTGTTATTGCAACACTTAGCGGTGGTCCTGATTGCAGACTCTATATAGAAATGACAATTACAAATGGTAGAGGTTATGTTGGTTCTGATAAAAACAAGTCAGATGACATGCCTATTGACATGATTGCAATTGACTCTATATATACACCTGTTGAGCGTGTTAATATGACAGTTGAGAATACTCGTGTAGGTCAGGTTACTGATTTTGATAAGCTTACTCTTGATGTTTACACAAATGGAACACTTGCTCCAAATGAGGCTGTTAGTCTTGCAGCAAAGGTTCTTAGTGAGCATCTTAACATATTCATTAACTTATCTGAAGCTGCTGAAGATATGGTTGTTATCAGAGATGAGGATTCAGAGGATCCAGGCGAGATTATGAATATGAATATTGATGAGCTTGAATTATCAGTTCGTTCATATAACTGCTTAAAGCGAGCAGGTATCAATACTGTTGAAGAATTATGTAATAAGACTTCAGAAGATATGATGAAGGTTCGTAATCTTGGACGTAAGTCACTTGATGAAGTTTTAGCAAAACTTAAAGAACTCGGCTTATCACTTAATCTTGGTGATGAGAATTAGGAAAATATAGGAGGTAAGCATAAAATGGCAGGTTATAGAAAACTTGGAAGAACAGCTAGCCAGAGAAAGGCACTTCTTCGTGGCCAGGTTACAAGTTTATTATATCATGGTAAAATCGTTACAACTGAAGCAAAGGCTAAGGAAATCCGTAAGATTGCTGAAGGCTTAATTGCAATGGCTGTACGTGAAAAAGATAATGTTGAAGAGGTAACTGTAAAGTCTATAGTTGCTAAAAGAGATAACGAAGGAAAGAAAGTTAAGGAAGTAGTTGACGGCAAGAAAGTTGTTGTAACTGAAGTTGTTGAGAAGACTGTTTCTAAAGAATTACCTTCACGTGTTCATGCAAGAAGACAGATGAACAAAGTACTTTATGGAGTTACTGATGTTCCAGCTGCAGGTGCAGGACGCAAGAAAAATACTAAAAACGTTGATGTAGCAGATATGCTTTTCGGTGAGATTGCAACAAAGTATGCTGATCGTAATGGTGGATATACAAGAATTGTTAAAATTGGACCACGTAAAGGTGATGCTGCAATGCAGGTTATCATTGAGCTTGTATAATTTAACGATATAGTTTAATATGTGTACTAATAGAGCACAGGAGCATCATGCTTCTGTGCTTTTGTACTTTTGTACTTACACATGAATAATATTCATATGTGTGAATTTGCAAATGCACTTATTTACAAATATTTAGGATAATCATTATCTACTATTTCGTGAGAATCCAGGGGGGAAAACCGGTGATTAAGGCTAGGAAAGTTGTCTATGAATATTACAGACGCGATGAAAATAATGAGATTATTGGCAGTGAAAAAGCTATTGATGGAGTAAGCTTTGATATTAAAGATGGTGAATTTATATCTATAGTGGGACACAATGGCTGTGGTAAATCAACGCTGGCGAAGCATCTGAATGCCCTTATATGTCCAACAGAGGGGACTTTGTGGGTTGATGGTATGAATACAGCAGATGATGATAATATTTTCAATATAAGACAATGTACTGGAATGGTATTCCAAAACCCTGATAATCAGCTGGTTGCAAATGTTGTTGAGGAAGATGTTGGATTTGGACCTGAAAATATTGGTGTTCCAACAGATGAGATATGGAAAAGGGTAAATGATGCTCTTAAGATTGTAAATATAGAGAAAAGACGTAAGGATTCACCGAATCATTTGTCTGGAGGTCAGAAGCAGAGAGTGGCAATTGCAGGAGTGCTTGCCATGAAACCAAAATGTATTGTACTTGATGAACCAACTGCAATGTTAGACCCATCCGGTCGCAAAGAGGTTATCGATGCCATTACAATGCTTAATAAAAAAGAGAAAATTAATATAATTCTCATTACACATCATATGGAGGAAACTCTTAATTCTGATAGAATTATTGTTATGGACGGTGGCAAAATTGTCATGGAAGGAAGTCCTGAAACCATATTTAAACAGGCAGAGGAACTAAAAAAACATAAGCTCTGTGTTCCACAGGCGACACAAATTGCCGATCTTCTAAAAAATAAAGGTATAGATATTGATAGAACCATACTTACCAGGGAAGAGCTTGTAAATGAGATATTAGAGAAGGTCGACATGCAAAACATAAAGCAGGAATTAAAGCAGGATTCAAAGCAGGACATAGATTTAAAAGAGAATAATATAAAGCAGGATTTGACTTTAGATACCGCTCAAAACTTTGATGCGGATACGATAACAAGTTCAGAGAAGCAACTGCAAGAATCTGATAATAAAAATGACAATACGAAAATTAAATTGATTGAGACAAAAGATCTTTCGTATATTTATGAAAAAGGAACTGTATATGAAAGAACAGCACTATCAAACGTTAATATAACTATAAATAAAGGTGAGTTTGTTGCATTGATCGGTCATACCGGTTCAGGCAAATCAACTCTGATACAAACCTTAAACGGACTTGTAAAACCGACCTCGGGAGTTGTATATTATAATGGTAAAAACATACATGATAAGGGCAACTCATTAAAGAAACTTAGAAGCAAGGTTGGACTCGTTTTCCAATATCCAGAATATCAGTTATTTGCTGAAACTGTTATTGAGGATGTGAAATTTGGCCCGAAAAACATAGGAATGTCTCCAGAAGAAATAAATGATGCTGCAAATGAAGCTTTGAAAATGACTGGTGTTTCTGATAATTTGTATGAAGCATCACCACTTGAGTTGTCAGGTGGAGAAAAGAGAAGAGTTGCAATAGCGGGTGTTCTTGCCATGAAACCAGAGGTTCTTATTCTTGATGAACCAACAGCAGGACTTGATCCAGCGGGAAGAGACGAAATCCTTGGTTTAATATCAGAACTTCACAAAAATGGTCTTACAATTATACTTGTATCACACAGTATGTCAGACGTTGCTGAATATGCTGATAAAATATATGTTATGGATGATGGCTGTTTATTTGCCAAAGGAACCCCATCTGAGGTATTTAAAGGGTATAAGGAGCTTGAAAAAATTGGTCTGTCAGCTCCGGAAACAGTTTATATAATGGAGAAACTCAAAAAGAAAATTCCTCATTTAGAAAAATATGTTTCAACAGAGCAGTCATTTGATATAATAACACCTGAAAGAGCGGCTGATGCTATATATTCATTATTGAAAGGAAAGGAAAAATGTTAAGAGATATCACTATTGGACAATACTATCCGTCTGATTCGGTATTACACAAGTTGGATCCAAGGGTCAAACTGGCAGGTACGCTGCTATTTGTAGTATCCTTATTTCCATATACAAATATGACAGTATATCTGATAACGACACTTTTTCTGATTTTGATGGTGACAGTTTCAAAAGTATCCTGGAGATATATATTGAAAGGTCTTAAGCCGGTGATGATCATAATATTTTTTACAGCGTTTTATAATGTGCTTCTCACACCAGGTAAAAATGAAATTGCAACATGGGGAATAATTCACATCTCGTATGTCGGTTTAAGAAAGGCATTTTATATGGTTTTGAGATTAATGTACCTTATAATAGGCTCATCACTCATGACATATACCACCACGCCGACCAAGCTTACAGATGGTATCGAGGAGGCACTTAAACCACTTAATAAATTGAAGGTGCCTGTGCATGAATTTGCAATGATGATGTCCCTTGCCTTAAGATTTATTCCGATACTTATGGAAGAGGCCAATAAAATTATAAATGCACAGTCGGCCAGAGGCGCTGATTTTGAAGAGGGAAAGTTCTTTGAAAGAGCAAAAAATATGGTTTCCATTCTGATTCCTCTCCTTGTAGGAGCAACCAGGCGGGCAAATGATCTGGCTCTTGCCATGGATGCCAGATGCTATCATGGTGGTGAAGGAAGGACAAAAATGAAACCTTTGAAATATAGTAAACGAGATTTTGCAGCATATGTAATAATATGTGCTTATCTTGTAATGGTATTACTATGTGGACATTATAATTTTCTACATATAAACATGTAAAGCTAGTAAAGGATAAAGGAAGCGGAATATGAAGAGAGTAATGCTTATTGTTGCCTATGATGGAACAAATTATCATGGCTGGCAGATGCAGCCTAATGCAGTGACAATTGAACAGATTTTGAATGAGAAATTATCAGAGCTTCTTAAGGAAGACATTCAGGTTATAGGTGCCAGCAGGACAGATGCGGGAGTTCACGCTGAAGGAAATGTGGCAGTTTTTGATACAAACACAAGTATTCCCGGTGAAAAGATAAGTTACGCTCTTAATCATTTACTTCCAGAGGATATTGTGATTCAGGAATCATTTGAAGTGGAACCGGATTTTCATCCAAGAAAATGCGACAGCATTAAAACTTATCAGTATCGTATACTTAACAGAAACTTCAATCTTCCAGTAAAAGGACGTAATGCATATCATTTTTACAGAAAACTGGATCTTGATAAAATGAGAGAAGCTGCGGCTTATTTTGTTGGAAAGCATGATTTTAAAAATTTCTGCTCATCACATACTCAGGCAAAGTCAACAATCAGAATAATCTATTCATTTGATATTGAAGAAGAGGATGAGGAGATTGTGTTAACGGTAAGTGGAAATGGATTTCTATACAATATGGTAAGAATGCTTACGGGGACATTGCTTGATGTTGGTACGGGACGCATGTCACCAGATAAGATTCCTGAACTGTTGGCAGCGAAGGAACGTGTTCATTCACCAAATACTGCGCCAGCCAGAGGTCTTACGCTGTTAGATATTGAGTATCTGTAGGGAAGCTGCCTCAGGAAATTCATTAGGAAATTTGGAGAATTTAGTCAGGTGTTTAGGAAATTTAGAAAATTTAGTGGAATTTAGATAAGGAAATTTAGTAGAAATTTACTTAGTGAAACAAATAAAAAATGTCTTGACACAAAAAAAATGATGTTATATAATATCTAAACGTGGCGTGATATGTACTGATCGACCAAAGCCCCGGTAGAATCATACATATGTCACAGATGACATTGAAGATAAGTTAAACTTTGAGGAGGGTATAAGGATGAAGAGTTTTATGGCTAGTCCATCCACTATTGAAAGAAAATGGTACGTAGTTGACGCTACCGGTCATACATTAGGACGTCTTTCAGCTGAAATCGCAAGCGTTTTAAGAGGAAAGAAGAAACCTATTTTTACACCACATATCGATACTGGTGATTATGTTATTGTTATTAATGCAGATAAAGTCAAAGTTACAGGAAAGAAACTTGACCAGAAAGTTTATTACAACCACTCAGATTATGTTGGTGGTATGAAAGAGACAACATTAAAAGAGATGCTTCAGAAGAAGCCTGAGTATGTTGTTAAGCATGCAGTTAAGGGAATGCTCCCTAAGGGACCTCTTGGTAGAGAGATGATGTCAAAACTTTATGTTTATGCTGCACCAGAACATCCACATGCAGCTCAGAAGCCAGAAGTTTTAGAAATTTCAGAAAAACACTAATAAGAGGTTGAAAGGAGGATATAACATTGGCAACAGTTAAGTATTATGGAACAGGAAGAAGAAAAAGCAGTGTTGCAAGAGTTTATCTTGTACCTGGTTCAGGAAAGATTACAATCAATAAAAGAAGCATAGATGAGTATTTTGGTCTTGAGACTTTAAAGCTTATCGTACGTCAGCCACTTGAGCTTATCGGAGCAAGTGAGAAGTACGATGTTATCGCAACTGTTAAGGGTGGCGGATTTACAGGTCAGGCTGGAGCAGTTCGTCATGGTATTTCAAGAGCATTACTTGAGGCAGATGCAGAGAATCGTCCTACACTTAAGAAGGCTGGTTTCCTTACAAGAGATCCAAGAATGAAGGAAAGAAAGAAATACGGTCTCAAAGCAGCCCGTAGAGCACCTCAGTTTAGTAAGAGATAATCAGAGTCAAATACAGTCAATTACAGTCCATCTGGGAAAATATCCCGGATGGATTTTTTTGTGTTGGCAATAAAAATAAACCACCTGCTATGCAGGTGTGTTCCCAAACAGCTTTAGCTTCAAGTAAAAACCTCCATGTTATAATGAATATAAGGTTCGCTAACCAAATCATTACAACAAGGAGGTGTCCAAATGGACAATAATAATTTATCACACACAAAATGGACATGCAAATATCATATAGTTTTTGCACCCAAGTTTAGAAGGAAGATTATATACAAGCAAATAAGAGCAGATATAGGTCGTATATTAAGCGAATTGTGCAAAAGAAAGGGCGTTGAAATAATAGCAGCGGAGTGTATGCCAGATCATGTTCATATGTTTGTCAGTATATCACCAAAATACAGTGTGTCAGAAATAATGGGATATTTGAAAGGAAAAAGTTCTTTGATGATATTTGATAGACATGCAAATTTGAAGTACAAGTATGGAAACAGACATTTCTGGTGCAGAGAGTATTATGTCGATACGGTAGGCAAAAATGCAAAGAAAATTGAAGAATATATAAGGAATCAGATGCAACAAGATCTGGAATATGATCAGATGTCACTGAAAGAGTACATAGACCCGTTTACGGGTGAGCCAGTAAACAAGGCATAAGCTAAGGCCCTTTAGGGCTTGCCTGTGGTAGAGCTATGCGCATGGCGAATCTTCAATGGCTCTTTAGAGCTGGCTAGTACCACAGGCTTATAGCCGCAGAGGAAACCACCAGCTGAGCTGGTGGTCATGATTGAAAACGCTAATCCCCCAGCTA